>PXBF01000048.1 GCA_003567005.1 PVC group bacterium | reverse complement strand
GGCTGTGAAGGCGATGTTGCGCATATTCTCTGGCGGCGCGTTTTCGAGCGGCTCGCCGCCCGCCATGCTGCCCGCTCCTGCCCAGCGGTCGGCCATGAAGGCTCCAAGGCGATAGGCGGTATATGCCCCCTCGGAGATCCCAATGAGGTAAATGCGGTTGGGGTCGACCTTGTGATGCAGAATCGCGGCGCGGATCACCTTGTCATAGGCGTCCTGGCAATAGTCGAAATACCAGCGCCCATCATTGTCATCCGCCATTCTCGGAACGAAATACAGAGCACCGTCCGGGTAAACTTTGGTTGCCAGATGCAGTTGGGTTTGCCACTCGTGCGTGTTGACTCCCCAAGCGTGCGGGCCAGGAGCATGGCCTCCGGCCGATCCGCCGCCGTGCAGTGCGATAAACAGCGGTCGTCGGCCCGGCATTTCGCCGCGCCCGATGAAGTGAAACGGCATGACCTTGTCACCCGTTCGCAATTCTTGCGGATTGCGTGCGGGGTCGCTGCTGCTGTCAGTAATAAAAAGCGGCTTCGGCATAATCTCTGCCAGCTCGTCGGCTATCGAGCTGTTGGCGTAGGCTGCCATGACAATGTCGCGGGCGTTATCGAGAGCGTTGTTTGAGATGTGCGGCGACTGCAGTATGACGGGGGACATGTCGTCCGTAGCATCCGCATTGCCATCAAACCATGCCTGAACCGCCTTCCGCAATTCGTTGACAGCGTCGGCTCCAAAACTTGGCAGTGCCGATAGAGCGGTCGCTATGCACAGGCATGCCGCGATTGAGCGGATCACTTGGGGCAAACCCTTTGTGAATACTCGTCTCTGCATACTCATTCTTCCTTCCTTGTATTCGTTGATCCGGCGCGCGACCCTCGGATGGAACAGATAAAAAATCGCTTTTCAGGCGGCACCGGCACCCGCCAGCGGGTACCGGTCTGAATGAGCGCTTCCATGATGGCAATGAAGCAGAATCGGCAAGTAGCGTCAAGTTCGGCTTCAAACGCGCTTCCAGCGCATGCGAATTTCTGCACAGTGTGGATACGCACCGCCCTCGTTACGATGTATGAGCCGCTCGCGTACATCATCCTCCTACGTCAAGGCTTCGGAGGACAAGCAAACCGATTCGGTGTTGTAGTCGGTGAAAGGGTCATCGATGCAGGGCTCGATGACCCTTTCGGCAGGTGGCGACGGAGCCCTTGCCGACAAGATCCGCGCGATGACGGATCCTCCCTGTTTCGTGCCCCATTTTCTGTTTCGATGATTACATCATAGCGACTTCGACAACCTCGGCAGCCGCCTCGAGTGCTTCCGGCATCAATAATCGCACAAGGAAGAAGTACAGCACCAAGCCAGACATATCCTTAATCGTCGTAATGATCGGGTCGGCACCAGCAGCCTGATCGAAGCCCATCTTTAGCAAGATGTACGGAATGATGAACCCAAGCGCAACACCCAGGGTAATAACGATTGCAAGCGAAAGCCCCACGGCCATTCCCAGCCCCGGAACGCCTTGCCAGAAGTGTGCAATCAATCCACCCCCCAGCCCAAGAATCACCCCGAGCCCCACGCCATGCGAGGTCTCCCGCAGCCACTGCTTGAAAAAGGCCCCCATGTTGATATGCCCCAGCACTACGCCACGCGTGAAGATCGTCGAAGACTGCGTGCCAACATTTCCGCCCATGTCCATGATGACGGGGATAAAGATCGCGGTCGCAACCAATGCCTCGAGAATTTCCTCGAATGCATCAATCACCACACCGGCAAGCATACCGCCCGCAAGCGTGATCAACAGGAAGGGTACCCGAACCTTCAAGACGTGCCAGAAACTGCCATGAATCAGATTAAAGCTTCGGTCAGACTCCCGGTTCGTCAAGTCAATCAAACCAACTTTATCATAGATATCATCGGTAATCTCTTCCTGCAGAATGTCCAGTGCCTCCGTCGCCGTCAAGACACCAACCAGACGTCGCTCGGAATCCAGCACGGGTAACTCCAAGGCATCCATACGCTTCATCAAGCGTGCAGCCTTTTCCTGATCCTGATCCGTCAACAGCGTCACAATGTCCTGCTTGACAATTAGCTTGTCCATCGGGGTATCGGGCTTCGCGGACACCACCGCGCTCAGCGGCACGGCACCAAGGAAGATGCGCTGATCATCCACAACATAGATGGCGTTAATCGACTCATCATCCTTTTCCGATGCCTTGCGCACAGCTTCAAGCGCATCCTTGGCAATCGTTTTTCGTTTCACCGTGACAGCAGCGGGCGACGTCATACGCCCCACGGTGCCATCAGCATACCCCATCAGCTTCGTGGCCTCCGAACGCGTCTCTTTCGGCAATGCATCCAGCAGCCGTTTTACGACCTTGGCTGGCAACTCATCGAACAAACGCACCAGCTCATCGCTTTCCAACTCCTTGATCATTTCAAGCGATTCCTGGCTCGTGAATGATTCCAGCAACGTCGCCTGCACGGGTGGATCCAGCAGCTCGAATACCGTCAAAGCCACATCTTTACTCAATAGACGGAACAGCACCGCCATCGTTTGGTCTTCGCAGGCCACCAGCATGGCCGTAATGTCTGCTGGTGTTGTATTGCTCAAGATCTCCTTCGCGCGGCTCACTTCCTTTTCGCGCACCAATTCGGCCAACTCTGCAGCCATGTTTTCATATTGTGTACTCATGATCACAACTCCTTATTCGTTGATAAATGCATCCCTGTTATTAATGTGGTAGGACGAACCGTCCTCGGTGAGCCATGACCGTGAAACGAGCATTCTAAGCCAATTGAACGACCTACGGACAATCCATGGAACACATATGCTCCATCCACGGTCACCGGCTCCGCGAGACGCGTCGCCCTACCCTCCTATTTACTACCTACCAGACAAACCTGGCAGCTTACCCTTATCAGCTCTTAATACGCAAAGGCGATACCGACACCGCCCCACGTAACACTTCCTTCGCCTTCACGATCCAGATTTGTCAACGGACGCGCATGCTGAACATCGCCAACCAAGGACCAGTGATCCGTCAAAGCCGCTTCCATCTCCAAACCGAATTGCCAGTGATTCTCCGTAACGCGGCGCGGCCCCGAAACGAACCCGACATCCCACCCAACAAGCACATATGGCTCGAAGGAGAAAACACCGAACGGACAAACATCCGGCGGTGTCAGGCTGATGCCGGTCTCAAAGAAACCGCCTTCCACGTCATCCACATCGACAAAGCCATCAACGAATAAAGACAACCACTCCGTAGCGCCCCACTCGATGTCAGCCAATATCTCCCAGGTGTCGTCGGCTGTTCCAGGCGAGTAATCTACCCTTGCAAGGCCAACTGAACCTGCAAACGCTCCCATCTCCCAGCCGTAGCCAACCATCAAATGAACTTCATTGTAGTTCTCGCGCAATGACTGCAAATACTCTACACCTAGAGTGATGTCGTGAATATCTGTCGCAAACGCAAGATGCGAATAGCCTTTTTTCAGACCGTACGGAATGCCTTCCGTAACAATCTCATCACGCCAGACAACCGACGCCTCAAACGCCTGCGCTTCCCACGCAAACATAAGTGCAGCCACCACCAATGCTCCCCATGTCGGGGTGCCCCATACTTTCATTTTTCCCACTTGTTTCATTTCTTCACCTTTGTTTCCATTCGTTTGATTTTCATTCGTTAATCATTTCCATTTCGCAACGCATGGTTGCAAACGGGAACCTGCTCAAAGCCCCGCTCACCCTGAGGAGGCTCATCTAGCGATAGTATTTTCGTTTGATTTTCCTCCTTTCAGTTACTCGTCGTCATTTTGGGTTTCCCAGCGCACAGCGCGGACTGTCTTTTCCTGCGCGATGCGCGAAACAATTCTTTCGAGATTTGCTGTTTGCGTTGGCAGCATGCGGCTCTTAGCCTGAATCAATACATAGTCGGGTGTATCAAGGTCCTCACTTGCCAGTGCATGCAACTGAATGCCTTCTGTCGCCAGCATGGCATGTAGCACCGAGCGAATATGATGCTCGGCATCGGCTCCACAAGTAATACAGATGCGATATCCCCGTTCGGTATCCGTGCTGCGCGGCTCGAAAAAACGGTATGTGCGGCGTAGTACGGTGTTGATACCCAAGGCAAATACCGCGCCGACACCAGCATGTGGTAGAAAGCCGAACCCTGCCAATGCACCGACCGCAGCCGTGGTCCAAATGGTCGACGCCGTGTTGAGCCCGGAGACGGATTGCCCGCCCTTGAAAATGACACCCGCACCAATGAAACCGATCCCGGAAACAATCTGGGCAGGAATACGGGCCGAGTCGGCACCCTCCCCCAGCAGGATGGAAAGCATCACGAACAATGCCGACCCCAACGAAACAAGACTATATGTGCGGATACCCGCATGACGCTGCCGCCATTGACGTTCGACGCCAATCAGGAATCCAAGCAGCAGGGCGACAACAGCCCGAATGAGAAATGTTTGTATGAGCATGACAATACCTCGGTTTGCAACACGTCACGGTAGACATGGCAAGCAGGTTACCCGGCATAAGAGCGTGTGCAGGTATTTGCCCGAGGTTGAAAAAGGTCATGCAGCAGAAAGATTTGCAGGAGACCGAATCATGCGGGAGAAGACCACACAAGCACTCGCACCGGTTGGGTTACGATATGAGAAAAGAGAATACAACCTAGAGGATCAGGATCGAGATCCATCGTGGTAACCTCCTTTCTCATTGTGTGATCATTCAACATTTATTCACCTAGTAGGTAGGTTTTACAAAGCGCGTGGAACCATAAACGCCCGCTATACAATATGTCAACCCCCAAAAACGCGTATTTTTGAAAAAATGATTTTTTACAAATAATAAACTTGCATCACGATTATTTTGTTTGCATAATAAAACATTATGAAAACACATACATTAACCTACGTCGTGTTGTTCGCCCTCTTGTTTGTGTTAACCCCAGCCCCAACGCATGCCGCCTTGGATGCTTTTCTGAAGATTGAAGGTGTCGAAGGAGAGTCGCGTGAGCCCGCTCATGAAGACGAAATTGAAATTTATTCATGGTCGTGGGGCGCCTCCAACCCTGGCCGCCACGGTGGTCAAGCCCCAGACGGGCATGAGAATAGAGTGGTGAGGCCTTTTGTTTTTCGCAAAGCCTACGATAAAGCCTCCCCAAAACTATTCCGCGCAGCTTTTACCGATGAGCCGCTGGATACCCCTGACGAACCTGTCCGCCTTATCATCCGCAAAACATATGGGGAAGGTGATGCTGCCGTAACAGTGCCTTTTAAGGAGATCAGGCTCAGTGAGGGCGTGCATGTTGTTGGCTACGAATACAACTGGGGCCCGGACTACCGCGACCCTGATGACGACGGCGACGGCGTTCCCGAACATGGTGACACACCCAGCGAGACGCTATCCTTGTCTTTCGGGAAAGTGGAAGTCGTCTACTCGCCGCGTGGCGAAGATGGACGGCATCTGGGATTGGGATCTGACGCTGATGTCAGTGTTGAAATACTGAACACACCTCCAAGTGCAGACGAATGAAACGTTGCCTACTAATCGTAACAGCATGTGTGGTGACAGCAGTTACCATACAAACGGGTTATGCCGAGAGGGCCTGGATACGCTTCGACCCCGCCCGCCCAGGCTTTGCCAACACACCACCGGATGATAACGGCTGGAGCGCTCTACATGAACTTTCCCTTCTTCCCGGGCAAACGACAAATGCAGTGGCACATATTAAGGTTCAGCGAAACTTGGACAAAGCAACGCCATTGCTGATACAGGACCTTTCCACGGGAACCCAATTCGGGCGTATCGAATTAGCTTTCTCCGGCGAACGCAACAATGACGCAGCGGAAACCAACGCGATCCATATCATTCTGGAGTCTGCCAGACTGGTTGACCATGAGAGCCGAGGCTCGATCGGTAGCTCATCAGAAGCTATAGAAGAATGGACGATTGCATTTGAAGCCGTGACTTATATTTATGAACCTCCTGACGCGGAAGATGCAACCTATAGTCAGACCGACCTTGAAACAGGAGCAGGTACTGCGGGAACCTATACCCCGCGCGATCCCGAATCCCCTCCCACTATTGTCAGTCGACTTGCGCGCGACCCAGCCGACCCCGCAAGATTCTCCTTAACCTGGAATAGCGAACCAGGAGTCGGATATGTCGTGGAGTACACCCGGGACCTGATGCACGAACCATTCCAACCAATCATCGTCCCCATGCGGATCACCGACGACGGACGCAAAGGCGAAATCCCCGTACTGGACCCCATCGGCTTCTACCGCATCCGCGAACAGTAAAACCGTAGACCACCCTATGGTTACAGAATATATGACGAGGCGCTTTGGTATTACTTGCCTAGATCGAGAAACGTGTCGATTTCGGCCAAGATACTTTCCAGATGCTGAACGGTGATCGCATTCTCCATGGACTCGTTGTTGCACTGTTTATGCAAGGGCAGTAGGAACTCCTCACGCCACTTCTTGCAAATCGCCTCGAGTGAACGGCACCGGGCTTCAAGATGATTCGTCCGTTGCGTATCTCGGAGAACGCTAGAAAGCTTCTCCCAGGTGTCGGCTGCCAGCCGTGTCTCGGCAACCAACTTGCCTGCCGGAGCCGAGGGCTTCTTGCTAGCCAGCATTTTCTCGATACGCGCAAGCGTCTCTTCGGTCAGTCCCGTCTGCACCGCAGACGGCTTTTCGACATGGATCCCCTCTTTGATCAAGTCGCGGATATCCGTCAATCCTTGCCCGACACCGGCAAGCTGTGCCACTGCCATGCTGGCTGGATCGCCCTCCTTGGCTCCGCGCAACATCTGATGGCGTGCATACGTCCGCTTGATCTCTTCCCAGCGTGCAGCTTCATCCTCTTTTAACAGCCCGAGAATCTCCTTGAACTTGAGCAGATTGGCCTCGGCACCCGTTGTCAGCGTCTGAGCCTCGTTCTCGTACTCGGAATAAATCATCGTCTCAAGCTCGCGATCATTCATCACGGCTTCTACCTTGGCTGCCATACGGTTCATGTTTCGATAGGAACCCTGCAACCGAAAAGCAGGCTCGGTACGGAATTCATCTTGCTGCCCAGCCGAGTATATGTATTCCTCGTTTACGCGGAGCACGACATCCCGTACCCGTAACATCTTCTTCATCACGGAAAGGATCTCGGACAACTCTTCCTTCCCATAACTGCCTTCTAATTCGATACCGTCCGAAGAACCGCTTTCCGCCATCCGAATCACAGAATAAATATCCTTGCGGTGACCCGCCGCCAACTTGTGCAGCACCGGGTTCGATGTCAGCGCATTTTCCAGGAAGCTTAACTTGAAAGGTTCGATATGATCCCCGAGAATATCACCCAGATTGTAAATGTCGGCACGGTTGGCCAACATGTCGGGAATCCGAAACTTCTCACCACTCTCAGTATAGGGGTTGCCCGCCATCACCACGGCCACCTTCTTGCCACGTAGATCATATGTCCGCGTACGCCCCTTGTAGACGCCTTCAACCTTGCGCTGCGCATCACTCAGCGAAATAAACTTCTGCAAGAATTCCGGGTTGCAATGCTGAATATCATCCACATACAGCATCACGTTATCCCCCATTTCAAGCGCCAGCCCGAGCTTGTGCAGCTCCTCGCGTGCGGCAGCATTGGGTGCCTCGGCCGGATCAAGGGATGTCACCAAGTGCCCGATGGCTGGGCCGTTAATTTTCATAAACACCAAGCCAAGGCGGTTGCAAATGTATTCCATAAGCGTTGTCTTACCGTAACCCGGCGGCGAAATGAGCATCAGCATACCGGAGCGATCCGTACGGTTGGAGGATCCCACCGTACCGATTTGCTTGGCCAGATTATCGCCGCATAATGGCAGATAGACGCGATCAATCAATTGATTCCGCACAAATGATGTCATCACATGCGGTTTGAACTCATCCAGCCGCATCTCCTCACGTGAGCGGGCCAATAGGCTCTTTTTCAGCGCAGCACATTGCAGGAAACGTGGAACCACATTCTCCACAAAATGTTTCATACGCGTTATGTACGCACTATAGTCAAGTTCCAGGACGCCATCCGTGATTCTTGGATGGCTACCTCGCAACCCTTTGATCACCCGGAATGACTTCACATTCGAAGCCAGGGCCGGATCAAATGTATGGGTGGAGAGCAAAGCGGCCGATTCCATCAGGGAGTCGCCCGGTGCCTCCGCCTCGGTACTTTCCACAAATGCCCGCAACCATTCGTACACCATCGAATATTCTGCGCAAGCATTGTCCGACAACCGCGCACGGGCATCCGTAAACGCTTCCGCCCCCGCCAGTTTTTTCAAGTGCCCTTCAAATGCTTTGCATAAACGGGCTGCCTCTGCACTCGCCGGATGCCCTGAACCATCTGATATGATTTCAAAAAGATATTCGGCCGCTTCTCCCGCAAAGGCCGCGTCAAAGTTTTTCGAGTCAACGGCGAAGTCGGCAATCAAGGCGCGCAAATCCTCGATCAAGGCCTGGTATCGTCGATTGCCACGAAAGAGTCGGTTACTTTCCCCGAATCCTTCCAAGCGCGCAAGCATGGCATCGTAATCATCCGCACCAGCAAACCATTTCCAGAAGACCAAGGCTAACGCACGCGCACGCCCCGGATACCGCAAGGGGCCAATCGCCGATCGAATCTCCCAAAGTGCTTGCAGCAGCAATGCGCCATCCTCATCGTGGATGCCCTTCTGATAGCCTTCCGCATAACGTGGTGCCATGAAGATACGCACTTTCTCCAGCCATGCTTCCGGGGATAAATCCGCAAGCGCACCGGCGCCC
The DNA here is from genome assembly GCA_003567005.1 of PVC group bacterium. GTDB lineage: Bacteria > Verrucomicrobiota > Kiritimatiellia > UBA8416 > UBA8416 > T3Sed10-140. The sequence goes on along the minus strand of PXBF01000048.1, from coordinate 20,452 downwards.
GCATCCCCAGCCTGCTTCTCAGCCTCGCTCAACATCAAATAGGCCAGATATTCGGCCCGGTATACATCCGGCGTTTCGGATACCAGTTCTTGCTCCCAGGCATCTTTCGTTGCCAGAAATTCAGGATCGGTAACCGCCTCGAAGAAATTCGTCCCCGTCAGATGCAGCATCATCGTGTCGCCACGCGGAACGATAGTCAGGTCAAGCGCTTGTGTGTTAACCGAGAACTGGTGACGACCGAACTGGATCACATTCTCGTCACCGACAAAAAGCTCTTGTCGGTCATGTAATTGACGTACCGCATCTTCGCGCAAACTCTTAAGCTTCGTCTGGATATCGTCAGCCTTAACAGGATCTTCGAGCTCTATAAGCTGCGAAACAATGCCGCGCAAGCGCTCAATCATCATGTCAGACGCAAAATATCCGTGGATTTGGTCGACCGTCTTCATCGTGGCCACACGCGACCGGATACTGTTTAGAATCCGTGTAGCACTGCTCTGCAGTGTATCAGCACGCTTGTTACGCGCTTCCACAAGCGAAAGGCGACGCGCCTCGAAAGCATTATAAACCGTTTCACGTTGGTCGGTAAGCTTGGAAATATATTCATCAAACTCGGCAAACCGCCCTTCCAACTCCTCGATCTGCACCATGATACGGCTCAGATAGTCCTCGCATTTCGCAGGCGTATCACAAACATCCAGATAATTGACAACCGCTTGATCCAGAAGCTTCAACTGCGAGGCAAACTCAGCCGCACCTTCGGATGCGCCAAGCTGCTTACGCTTGTTTTGCAACGCCGCGCGCAGACGGTTTAGACCGGCAAACAGACTGGATATACTTTCAATAATTGCCGTTCGTTGCGTGGCATCATCGATCTTCAGGTTCGTGACCGTCTCGATCAGCATTTCCAGCTCACTGCCAGCCGCCTCAGCCTCTTTGCGCAGCTCTTCGGCCTCACTGACCTTGTCCAAGTCCGCCACGCGGGCTTCCATGGCTTCGATGCGAGCGCTGTAGGGCGACATCGCATCATCCTGCAGCAGGAATTCCACACACTGCCGGGCCTGACGCTCCTGCCACTCTTTTATGTTTTTCTCGAGTGCCTCCACACGCGCAAGATCCATGTAGCGCACATCGCGCAGCCCAATCACTTTGCCAGTGAGCTCTCGTAACGATGCCAACGCGTTAACATGCGACTGGATATCCTCATGTCGCAACTGGCGCAGCTTGTTCAGAAGCGCCTTCGTAGCCGACTCCTGCTCCTCCAACTGGCGGGCCGCCGTGTTGCGCAATTGCTGCACGCGCTCAAACTCATCAATCGCGGCCGAGGCCGTAGCCTTGATTTCCGTCAACACAGAGCCGGGATCAAAAGCTTCCTCTTCCTTGATCCAGAAGTAACTATCCAGCAGGTCGGTAGACTGTCGCATAATGTCCAAATACAGATTCGCGTAGGAATCCTCACGCCGCAGGAGCCCCAATAGCGTGCGGCATCCTGCCATGCAACGCACGATATCGCGATTCCCTACTTTGAAAAGCATGCTATCCTGACGTCCGGCAACCGACTCAACCTCGGACGCATAGGCGGTTTGCCAGATCTGCACAACATGTGACTTTGTGGGTTCCTCCTGTGCCTTGAAGTAGATCAACCGGCCATCCGCAAAAAGGCTGTAACCATGGCATTCAATCGGTGTGTCCACACGCTGTTCGATAATATTATACGACAACAACACGTACACACCGGATTCACGGTTGTAGAAAACGTACAGGTAATCTTCACCATTGGGCGATACAATCCGATGATCGAACAACATATCCGTAAGAACGCTGTCAAACTGTTTATATTCGCCCGTCTGCAGGAAATAGCCATTCGAGAAAATAATGCCATGATCTTCCGGAAGCAAAACGCAAGCACCCTCAATCGCATCCACGCGACTCGCACGCTGCACTTTTTCGCTGAATACAATATGCCGGAACGTATCCTCACGATACGGTTTAATGCGCAATAAAATCAGATGCCCCACCAATGCAAAATAGATTTCGGCATCATCCAGTGTCTGGTCCGAGTCATCAACCGGTTCCGCGTAAATCCCTTCGCCTGTGGATGTGTTGTCCTCCACCTTGATGGTCAGCGTGCCATTTGACGTTTCCACGAAAATACGATCGTCTATGGATATATGCGGGAATGTCCCCGAACGATGCATGTCACGGTCCGCTTTGGTCCATTCAAATTCATGCTGCGGAGGGTAACGATACTCATGCTCGCTACGGTTATCCACATATCGGAGCGAACCATCATCTCGCACAAGCCACTTGAAGGTCTTGATATCGGAAACACCGCGCCCCACCCGGAAAACCATGAACAAACTCGGTCCCTGTTCAGCAAATTTCACGAAGGTGGTATTCTTGTAGTAGCGATAAAGCTCGGCAAAATCGCGTTCGAACCCCTCGTCCGCAATCAAGTCCAGCCCCTGTTCTACGAAACCGGATTTTTCTTTCACATACACGCCGAAAACATCGGCCAGCGTCATGTCCTTGCGCAACCCCAACTGGACATTGTAGCCAAAGAGAATCCGATCCCCTATGGAAACCATATCACGTGGGGTACAGTTATTTCCCGTTAAAATACGTTCCGTTCCGACCAAGCGGGTTTCAACGGCACCGAATACATCTCGGCGAGCGGCATTCAGTTTATCCAGGCGCTCTTCCAAAGCCACAGCCTGCTGCTGCAACCGGCGCTGAATAATTTCGTACGAGCCGCCCTCCAGCGCCTCCTGCGACTGCTCCGAAGCAACTGCCTTTTTCTCGTCTACTTTGTTATCACTCACCGCTCAAACCTTTTGCTACTATATAACCTGTATCTTCATTTTGTGCCGACCCTCGTCGTAGGGGTAGGTCAGTCCCTTGACCCACCCCGGCACCACCGAGCGCGCTGCAGTTCCACTTACTTCGCGAATCATCTACACTTCAAGCACGGGGGGGCCCCAAGGGACTGGGGCACCCCTACTTCAAAAACCGATGCTACAGCTTACAACTTCATCATTTTGCATATCAACATGGCCCTAATAAACACCCTAGTTTTGGAAAACGAGAAAGGCTACCAAGACAGAATCCACTAAACGATTCTCGTCATATTCTCTTGCCTTGGACATTGGACATTCCTTGTTGGGCATTGGATATTCGAATGGGCGTGTCTGGCCGCAAAATATAGATCCCACCAAACACGCCCGGCAACTTATCCTTTCTGGGTTAGCTGCGGCATCAGCGATGCCACCTTCTTCCCGCCGAGATCCAGCTGCTTGGCTGCATCCGACAACCGACCCAGCGCCGCCAGGGTATCCTTGTCATCTGCCATGGACGTCATGCGCGCCAAGAGCGCAGAAACGGTCAGGTTCTTCAGATCTTCACTGGTAATACCGAACCGACCCGCGAAGGTCTTGATCTGGTTTGTGAAGGCTTCTGGATCCCCCGTAAACAGCGTGTTGGAAATATCCGTCAATACATTGCTGCTCTTGACCAAACTATCAACCGATTTACCATTGCTAACGGAGTTGACAATCTTTTCGAAGAAGGTCGCCTCGCCACCAACAATATCGATCTTGGCCGATTTGAGTGCCTCGCCAACGAGCATCGCCTGCTCACGCGCAATATCCTTGCGGGCCTCCACTTCTGCCAGTTCCAGATCCAGGTCCTTACGCAACTGCAGCTTGAATTCTTCGTGCTCGCGTCCCACACCATCGAATTCTTTCATGGCTGCGGCTTTCTTCTCGATGCCTTCGGACTCGGCAATCGCCTTCTCGCGGATTACGGCAGCTTCTGCCTTACCGAAATTCTCCGTGGCATGCGCTTTGGCTTCCAGCACACGTGCCTCTGCCATACCGGTCACAGCAGCTTCCTGAGCCTCGGCATCGGCCAGAATCTTGCGGGCATCAGCTTCACGCTCGGATGCATCACGCGCCGCTTGTGCCTCGATAATCCGCTCCTCGGCCAGATGCTTCGCCGCATCTCGCCTGGCTTCCGCATCCAGCGTCGCCTTGATCTTGCCCGCCTTGCCCTGCTCTTCGGCGCGGGTCATGGCAACTTCGCGGGCACGCTCGGCCGTGGCAAACTCGCGCGTATCCTTGATCTTCTCTTCTTCCTGCACGACCGTGCGTTCCACGGTCACGCGCTCGCGCAACACTTCCTGCATGGTCTTCTTCTCGGTCTCGAGTGCCTTTTCTTTCTCAATCTCGCTCAACGAGACAACGCGTTCGCGCTCGACACGTTCCAAACCACGATCCTTCTCGACTCGTTCGATCTCGACGGCCTCTGTACGCTCCTTGTTCTTCTGCGCCACGATCGTCTGCCGCATCCGGTTTTCTTCCGCCACCGCAATTTCCTGTGCCGTGTCGATCCGAACGCGCTCGGAACGCAAACGTTCCTCTTCCTGCACAACCGCACCTTGCGCCTGCTCACGAGCCGACACTTCCGTAATCTCGCGTTGCTGCTTCTGCTCGGCGTCCACCTGCTGGCGCTCCAGCTCCAGAATGGCCTCGCGCGCCTCGACGTCTTGCTTCTTGATCGTCTTTTCCTTGTTCCGCGAAATATCGTTGGCCAGAACCGCCTGATTCGCCGTCAAATCCACAATTTTCTTGATACCCTCGGAATCAAGAATGTTGTTCGGATCCAAATGCTCCAGACGAGTTTGCTCCAGATAATCGATGGCTGCATCATCCAAGATGTAACCATTCAAATCCGTGCCGATCACCTTGATGATCTCTTCCTTGAATTGCTCACGGTTCGTATACAGATCCACAAAATCGAACTGCTTACCAACCGTTTTCAACGCCTCGGAAAACTTGGCATCAAAAAACTCCACCAAGGCCCCAGGATCGGATCCCCGATTACAGCCCAGCGACTGCGCAACCTTGAGGACGTCCTGCGGCGTTTTGTTCACTCGTACAAAGAACGCAACCTTCACATCCGCACGCATATTATCGCGACAGATCAATCCATCCGAACACGAACGGTTGATCTCGATACGCTTGACGGAAATATCCATTAACTCCATGCGCTGGAGAATCGGAATCACCATCATACCCACAAAGCTAACCTTTGTTCCGCCTACACCATTGCGGACAATCGCTGATCCCTGCTCGACCTTTTTATAGCATGAGGAAAACAATACCACTGTACCGGCAATCACCAATGCCAGCACAACAAACACAACCATCAATACAGACTCCAACATAACCTACACCTCCAGTTTACTCACCACATATACACTCTTGTCCCCTAACTCACGCACAACAACCGCTTCACTACCCTTCGGCAAAACACCCCCGTCCGTTCTTACACTCACCACAATCGATGGCCCGTTATCGCCCGACAAAACCTCTGCTTGCCCGAACGTCTCGTCTGCCGAGGACGAGGTGATGCGTACACGCGTCCCCGTCATATCGCGTACTTCTGCAATATCCGCATGCATGCTCCGAAACAAAGGAACCAGCGGCATCGTCACAAACTTTGCCACATGTACACTCACCAGCACGTTCGGCACAAAGATTGCGAGCCCTAGAAGTCCCGAGCTCGTACCATGCAGGTAATGGTTGGCCAGAACCCCTAATAACCAAAGACTGATCGCAAACACGCTCACCAAAATCGAAAGCGGTACGCGCCGCAGATTCAGATACTCCAGCAAGCCTTCGGCACTTCCGTGTGCCGAGCCAACCTCGATACCGTCGGCTTCCAGCTCGCACACATCAAGATCCAGTGCGTCCACATCCAGCAAACCACACAGCACGACAATCCAGTACACCACCACAAGCAACAGCAGAAGCGTCGAGAACAAGTTCGATATATGCACGCTGGCATGCCATAACTGCACAAGATTGGCGATCATTCCTTGGCATCCTTTCCAAGGCGCGCCTTCAATGCCTCCAATGCGCTGTCCACTTTACGCTCCTGCACATCTCGCTCCAGCTTTTCGGATAACGGCGTCAGTACCCCACGCATATCACGCTCGATTTCAGCCGAAGCTTCCGAAGCAAGAACTTCATCCTCCAACCGTTCCATTCCTGCCGGTGTTCCACGGTCGAATGTGGCGACCCGCTGCGACATCGACTTCTCCGCATCGGCTGCCAGCTTACGGGCTCTCAGGTCCATGAGCTTGGCCCGTGCCTCATGCAGTTGGTCGTGAATCCGTACCAGATCGTCACGCAACTCGTCATACGTTTTCCGACGCCCCTCCAATACGGGCTCGAACGCTGCCAGGCGCTCCTCGGCTTTCAGGCGTTCTCCCAACGCACGACGAGCCGTCGCTTCATCGCCAGCTTCAATCGCAGCCTCGGCGCGTGCTTGCCATTCCCCGCATGACTTGCGCAACGCCTCGTTGGCTTGTTCCTGCCGCTTGACGGTAACCGCAAAACCCGCCAAGGCATCCTTGGCCTCGCGCGCCGCATCTTCCAGCGCACGAATGTGGCTTGTGATTTCCTCCTCGGGCGACTCCACGCGATCCAGCAACTGCGCCAGATTCGCGCGGGCGATTCTATGAATACGATCAAGTATAGCCATGATACTCCGCTATGATTGTTTTCCTTTTAATGCTGCCATCCGGCGATCAATCTCAGCCTGCTTGTGCAAATCCTCGATCCGTTGCTCCAGCGAGGCTGTACCACCGGCCCCCGTCTGTCCCAACTCCTTACGTACAGCAAGACCAGCTTCACGCTCTTCTACCTGAGACTCCATGCGCGCCACCGCATCCAGAATGCTGCCAGTAGAAGCCGCCGGCCCCTGCACCGTGCGCTGAATTTTTTCCTGCGACCGCACCACGCGAGCGCGATTCAAAATTTCATCCTTCTTCGCACGTACTTCATCCAACTGCTTTTGCGTGAGCACGCGCGTTTCGTGCGCATCACTGTACGATTGATTCGCATTCGCTACGGCATCCGCACAGCGCGCCACCTCATCTTCAAGCTGGATTTGGGCCGCAATGGCCTCGCGAGCCGTGGCTTCGTCACCCTGCTCCAATGCGGAACGCGCACCATCTGTCATCTTTTCCAGCTTGGCTGATGCCTGGTCGCGCGTCCGCTCGGCGGACTTCACAGCCGCCATAGCCTTGGCCTCGGCGTCCGTTGCCAAACGTACCTGCTCTTCCATCTCACGCACAAGTTGCGGAAATACCGTCTCCGGATCTTCAACAGATGAAAGAAATGCCTCCATCCGACCCACTGTTACCCGTTTTAGACGTGCCATGATGCTCATGCCTTCTCTCCTTGTTTTACTCGTTGTCGTTGCTTGTACGTATCCGGAAGATAACTCCCCATTTCGCAGCCCAGCACAAACTGTTCGGAAACACGCTTCAGATCCTCCCACTCCACGCGGATGGCACGCGCCTCGTCAGGATCAATCCCATTCTCATGCGCAATACTCCGCGAAACCATATCCAGCATCTCCGAAAACTCCTTGAGTATTCGTTGCGTCATGGATAAGGCCCGAACATCTGCTGCTGCCGCATCCGGGGTCACGTTCTCAACAAAGAAGCCATTCACTTGCTCACACAGCCAGACAATCGGGGATACATCGCCCGTGATTTGACAAAGTTCGGCAATCCGGTCTAAGGGATTATCCGCGCCGCTGTTGTCATCCCCTTTGGGCTGACACCACTTGTAGACCAGCGAGGAAGACAGTGCCATATCGGCTGCGACAGCCTTGACACCTACATTCCCGATTGCACGCCGCATGATTTCGTGAGACTCCATTGTCACTCTCCCGTTTCTCGACGGTGCACATCATCCCGCATGCACGAAATCCGCGCCATTACAATTCACACAAAAGTTTGCAATCAGGCAGGCACCCCAAACAACGACACCAAACATTATCATGAGCCCCAGGAATGGCCCCGCCAACCGTTCTGAAAAACAGCCAGAATAAAAGCATCCTGTCCAACTTTTCCGTCCCTAAAAATTGCAGAGCCCCTATACCGCACAAATCGGCGCAACAACGAGTCCCTCGATTCTCTCGACGCCCTCGACATACCCACTTTTTACTAGCCAATGCGCCAACGTTCGCAGTACCTTACACGCAAAACAAAACAAAACGCGCACCCAGAAAACAGAACCGGGAGAAGGTAGCATGAAAAGCCCAGTCGGATCTCGCAAGCCCATGACATTGACAGAACTGGAAGATGGCCTGATGGCTTATCGTTGCGAAGAGAGCGGTGGCTACTATATCCCCTCCAACTGCTATATGCGCTGGCTCAGTCAGCAACCTGCGATCACACCGCACATTCCCCAATCAGACGAACACGAACAACCCGAACCGAGCGATATGCCGCCCCAAGCCCGCATCTGTCCCGAAAGCGGCACCATCATGACGCGCTACAAAGTCGGTCATGGATTCCCATTCATGATCGACCGATCCATCACCGGCGGCATCTGGCTGGATGCCGGAGAATGGGAAGCCCTGCGTGCCCGGAACTTTCACGATGAACTCAACCGCGTCTTTACGCAATCCTGGCAACGCACCGTGCGCGATACCGAGCTGCAGCAAAGTCGCCGCACACGCATGGAAGAACGTTTCGGCGCAGATGTACTCCATCGCATCGATAAGCTGAAAGACGAACTACAGAATCACCCCAACCGCGAAGAACTGCTCGCCTACCTCTGCGAGTAGCACAAATATAAAAAGAATAAGGCACCAATCTTTCCTGAATGATATCCTATTAGAGAAAATATCATGCAAATGCGGAATGCACCCCAGGCAGTTTTCAAAACGTTGATCATTGCATGTATCCTGCTTGCCATCGGGGCTCGAATGATGGTTTCAGCTGCTGATACCGGGATCATCAAGAATCAACGCCTAAATATATTTCTCGAATTGCCGACCTTGGAGGCAGCGATACCAGCCGAAGCAGCACGTGCCATCATTGCCGATCATATCGCCGCTGAACGGGCAAAAGCGGATCACAAGACGAATGACACGCCTCCGCATACCTACTGGCAGGATTACCGAAAAGTCCTGCAACGTTTTCCGGAAACCTCCGTAGCCAGACCGGTCATGGTTATGGCACCCGACGGAACCGAGCGTGTTGCACGCTGGCTCGTTGGACTGAATATGAAACGCGAGATTGGCGGATTCTTTGCCGTGGATCCAGAAGACGGCTCGATCCAAAGCCCGATCATGTTCACCCCTCAACACGAACCACTTTTTCGTGTTTCAGCACGACAATGGCAAAGAGCCCCAACGGTAAATGCGATCCCTCGACTGAACGAATTGATTCCGCCCGTTACGCAATTCACGACCGGGATTCCGATTAATCCGCATGCACCCGACGCTTACCTGGTCGACGGCGTGCTCGATCTGCCAAAGAAAACGCAGGAGGAACGTCGCGAAAACGTCGAGGCATTCAATCGAGAAATCGGGCGAGAAGCCGGCGTGCGAATGCGTCATTCGCTCGGGCGCCGCACGGCCACCTCCAAATGTCTCGCAATCGCAGCAAGCTATCTGGCCGATTGGTGGATCGTTACCACCGGTGGCACACTTTCCCCCTATCGCAATGCCGCAGGCGGACAGCAGGAATACGGCATCAACCCCCGCCATCTGGAAAGCATCTACTTTGAACGCGCCAGGGAAGAGGCCGGCATTGTGGCGCGCACCGTCATGGGCTTTGGGAACCTGACTGGCCTGCACCTCCATGCACGCGGCAACTTCAAACTCGTCGGGCGCGACCGCGTCACCCGTGAACCCATCCCCTATTCCCCGCGCGGATATGCCCGCATCCTATCAGAAACCAATGCAGGGATCGTCTCCGATCCGCTCGTCCCAGATCATATGCAATACGAACACGGAGAAAACCCGTTTGCTATGGATGAGCACCCTTTGTTGATGGTCATCGACCGCAACCTGATGGCACGCCGCACACGCCGCAGGGATGAACGCCGCTATGAGGACAATGATGACGCGTATTTCCAGATCGCTGAATGGAGTGCTCGCGAACGCAGCACCAAGGAAAAGGAACAGCTATTGATTGCCGCCTTGCATGCCTGGGGACCTCTCTATGCCCAACACATGCAACGCGACCGGCGCGGCAACCCGCAAAGCGGCATCCGCGCCAAAGGCGTACATGCCTGTGTAATCGTGGGCTACAAGAAAATTGACGACCGCATGCACTTCATCTATCGCGAAACATTCGGCAACGCCACGCATCGCTATCTCGAAGACAGCTTTCTCGGCCCCGCCTACCGCGCCTTCCCCATCGAGTTCTTCTACCAAGCCATCGCCTTCCCGCATACCTTGCAGCCATCGCTTACATCCGTAACGACAGCCGACGATGGCAGCCTGACCGGGCGGCTGGAAGTGCGCACCAATAGAGGGAATACCCTCGTATCCCCCGATGCCATCACGGTCCAAATCGACGAACAAAAATACGCCGACATCGAACTCACCCGCAAAGCACCCGGATCCTACCAATTCCGCCTTGCCCCCGATGCAATCCAGAATGCCCGAAATATCAGATTTTCCGTAAGCAAACGCTACTTCACCTCAGGCAATGGTACCGACACCTTTTCCGCAGATATGACAATAGAATAAAAAAAGGGGAGCAACGCATGTTAACAATCAGCTTTTGGAAGGCTTATATCAAATCAATGCGGCTTTACTATGCTTTCATTACCGGCATTGCCGGCTGGGTTGGCGTATCCTTCTACCAGTTCGCCATGCCGGATCATTACAGCCACGCACGCGGATCCCTTTTGTTGATCATGCTTTTCCTGAGCTGGGGCATTAACCAGATTATCAACGATTACCTAGGGCTGCCGGAAGACCGCATCAACGCCCCCAACCGCCCCATGGTTACCGGCGAACTGAATCCGCGCAATGCCCTGATTGTATCCGGCGTGCTCATGGCAGGCGTGGTGGCGATTTCCTGGTTGCTGAACCCTTGGTCTGTAGTACCGGTCATCCTCGGCGTTTTGCTGAACATTCTGTATGAGTATGCGAAAGCCTGGTCGCTTACCGGCAACGCAATTTTCGGGCTGTCCATCGCCATGTGTACCGTCTACGGTTTCCTGGCTGCCGGGCCCATGCCGACTCCTGTGTTTACCAGCAACCGCATTAGCGGATTTATCCTTGTGGCCTTCATGAACGGACTCATGACGTTCTACACCTACTTCAAGGACTATGAGGGCGACAAGGCTGCCGGAAAAAATACATTTGTCGTGCGCTACGGCTTGAATGTGGCACGTTATGCCGGATTGATCGGCGCGTTTCTGCCAACGTTGCTGTTCCTGCTGTTCGCACGGGCCGGATGGCTGCCGCTGCGTGACATTCTCTTTGTGCGCGACTTCGTATTCTGCGCGGTAATGACCCTCTTCCTACAACTCTGGACGGCACTGCTATTCTTCCATAATCCGGTCGGCGACCGCACCTACTTCAGTCTGGCAACCAATATCCGCGCTTGTGTCGCAGGGCAAATCGCCCTGATTGCCATCTTTAATGGAACCTTGGCCCTGTATCTCTTCAGTGCCAGCTATGTGTTTATCGGATTTCTGTTCGACCAATACAAGGATGCCAAATCATGAAAAATGCCCATTTCCTGACAGGATTCCGAAAACTGCTGCTATACGTGCGTATTATCGTTCATATTCCGTTTTACTACGCACTGCGCCCAAAACACTTTTCCTCCCCATTGGCATATTGCCGCTTTCTGCGACGCGCCCTGCAGTTGCTGCTGGTCTTCCGTCACAACAAGCCGGTGCGTGTCTTCAATGGCTACAAATTACACCTTTACCTGCCTGCCTATCCCTCGCCCGCTTTCTTTTATGCCATCGAAAGTAAGCTGCTGAAAACACCGCCCGGTCCCACAACGATTGTATATTCCATGACCAAGGCCTGCTCGTACGACTGCGAGCACTGCTACCAGAAAAACGATCCGGCCGTCGACATCGACGAAGACGCCATGATTCAAACCGCCCTGCAGGTACGCGATGCCGGGGTAGCCATGTTCGATATAGAAGGCGGCGAACCATTCATCCGCTACCCACGGCTCCTGAAGCTCGTACAGGCACTGGATGCACGCAGCGAGATCTGGATCAATACCACGGGTGCCAATATCAAACCAGGCATGCTGGAAGAATTGAAAGCAGCCGGACTTTTCGGACTCATGGTCTCAATCCACTCCACTGACCCGGCCGTGCATGATAGCTTCACACGCAAGCAAGGATCTTTCGATATTGCCTGCGATGCCGTGCGCGCATGCAGGGACCTTAATCTCGTGGCAACCTGCAACTCGGTTCTCTCCGAAGACGAAATCCGGCAGGGCGGACTGGACAAGCTGATGGATTTCACGCGCGAGCTGGATTGCGATTACGTGCAGCTCATTCATCCCAAGCCATCCGGCGCATGGCTCGGACGCGAAACCAACATGCAGACAGAAAACGACCTCGTCGCCCGCATCCAAGAGGAACATGTACGCTATAACAGCTCCCGCATGCACGATTATCCATCACTCGCCGCCCAGGTGTTCGAAGAACAACGCCACGTGCTGGGATGCACGGCGGGCGGGGTCGACCGCTTCTACATCGGGGCCAGCGGCGAAGTACAACCCTGCGAATTTCTCAACATCTCATTTGGCAACGTGAACGAAGAACCGTTCTCCGTCATCTTTCAACGGATGCGCAGCTACTTCGACATCCCATGCGCCGACTGGCTTTGCTGCACGCAAGCCGCTGCCATTCACAAGCTATTCACCGAACATAAGCTCGAACGCACGCCGTTGCCCTGGCACATCACGCAGGAACTTATCAAGGACTGGAAGCGCGGTGAACCCACAACCCTCTACGAGAAACTGGGAATATACCCGTGAAAATGAAGCTGGTCATGAATCCGTCAGCGCGTTCCGGCAAAGGGCGCAAACGCTGGGACCCCTGGCTGGCGGCATTGCGTAAAGCCAGCATTGATCTGGAAACCGTCATAACCACCGGGGCGGGCGATGCCCGCGAAGTAGCGCGCCAGACGCGAGGCGCCTGCACGGTTGTGGCAGTCGGTGGCGACGGAACCATCAATGAAGTTCTCGACGGCATCCTGCTCTCCGGCAACCCCGAACTCGTCATGGGGGTACTGTATGCAGGGACGAGCCCGGACTTCTGTCGATTCCACAACATTCCGGTCGATCCACAGAAGGCACTGCAAACCCTTCTACACGGCAAGATACGCGCCGTGGACGCATGCCGCATACAATATCTACCGTCCGTGGATACCACCCCTGTCAACGCACACTTTGGCTGCAGTTGCAACATCGGCCTTGGCGCAACGGTGGCTGCCTTTGCCAACCGTCACCGCAGATGGCTCGGCGATACACTCGGAACCGGGGCCGGCGTCATGCGCGCCATATGCACCAGTAAATCCGTGCCCTGCAAGCTGGTTCTGGACAATGAAATATTACCTATCACATCCTTCAATCATATCGCCATTCTCAAAAACCCTTATATTGCTTCAGGATTGAAACTGGATATAGACTTGCAGCCAACTGACGGACAACTTGCCGTCGTTGCCATTCACGACAGCACGCCACTAGGCCTCTGCCGCATTTTCCCGGGCTTCTACACCGGACGCGCTACAGCATCACCGGCAGTATTTATGCGAACCGGTACATCCGTCCGACTGGAAGCCAACACGTCGCAAGCCGTCGAGTTCGATGGCGACCCACGCGGCTGGCTGCCAATTCAGATTGACTTGCTGCCACAAGCGCTAAACTTGATCTGTGGAGGCGTATGTAATGCCAAGTCCTTTCCAGACGTGCCACAGCTCGCCAAGGACGGCTCGCCCTATCCAACACCTTCAGCTCCGACCGGTAGGGCGAGGCGTCCCCGCCGAGCCGCAGAGGAAGGAAAGAGACAGGAAGACACGTAATGACCGAATACGATTTTATCCGCTCATTCGCAGGGAAATTCAAACGCGACCCGCAACAGCAAAACGCGCTATTCGAAAGCGATGCCGAACTCGTTGACATCGCCGGACAGACCTGGGCTTTAACCATGGATGAGTTTACCCCGGAAGAAGACCACTTCACATCCGAGAATCCCCGCCAGCTTGGGGCAAACCTGGTCACCGCCACCATCAGCGACCTTCTGGCAACCGGGGCCGAACCGCGATTCTTCCTGCATACGCTCGCACTCCCCTCGAATGCGGACACCGCGTTTGCAGATCAACTGACCGATGGAATAAGCGCAACGTTGCAAGCCGCCCAATGCTTTTTACTCGGTGGAGATATGGCCACCTGTCCGACATGGCGCTATACAGGTTTTGCCGCAGGTCCAGTCACCGCACCGGCCCCAATCCTGCGGCGCTTCGGTCCAGACTCCCGACACCTTTGGATTACCGGCGAGGTTGGTGATGCCAATCTCGCCGTACTTACCGGTGCGCCTACTCCGGCATTTGAATTGCGCACAAAGCAAACGTCCCTGATCCGCCCCTATGCCACAGCCGGCATCGATACCAGCGGCGGGCTCCTGGATGCCTTGTGGTGCCTGCAGACCGTCAACCCCGACTGGCGCATCAACCTGCAACTCGCAAATATCCCGCTCGCCGCAACCGTACAGGCCTTCGCAGCAACGGCTGGCGAGCAAGCACTTGCCGCAATCGTGGGCGGTGCCGGCGAGTACGAAGTACTCTTTGCCACACCAGCACTAACCGACGAGGAAACCGAAATGCTGAAAGCAGCCGGATTCACCCGGATTGCAGATATCATCCCGTCGCCGGATCCGGGCATATATGCAAGCCGGAGCACCGGAATGCATCGCCCTATTCCAGAGCCGCCCCCTTGCCCGCGTGCATACCCAGCACTCGAACCGTATGTCACAGCCGTACAGGAATACACCCAACAATACCTCGCCAAAACATGAATGCACCAATCAAAGAACTTTCTCGGAATTCTCCAAGCGTAACTACGCCACCACGGCTCGCCGAGGACGGCTCGCCCTACCCTATGCCTTCAAACTCGGAAGGTAGGGCGAGACGTCCCCGCCGAGCCGCAGATATGCAGCAAGCAACGCAAGACACCATAGAAAAGCTCTTCAGCCCACTGACTCTGGGTACCATCACGTTGCCCAACCGAATTGTGCGCTCTGCAACATACGAGGGAATGGGAAATTCCGATGGCATCCCAGAGATGTCCCTCGCAAGGCTTTATTCCAATCTCGCGGCTGGCGGTACAGGCACCATCGTCACCGGGTTCGTCCACATCTCGCAGGAGGGCCGCGCCATGCAGCCGCGCCAATGCGGCATCGATACCCCCGAAAAACAAGCCGCCTGGCACGCCATCGTTCAGCATGTAAAGCAGCAGCATCCAGAAACCTGTCTATTCATGCAGCTCGCCCACACCGGACGCCAGACACGCAAGCGTATCACCCAAAACAAAGTATATGGTGCATCGCGACGCGCATGTTCCTACTTCCGCGAAAAATCGCATGTTCTGCAAACGCCGCATATCGAAAGCATCATCCAACAGTTTGGAAACGCCGCCAAGCGTGCCAAGGATGCTGGATTCGATGGCGTGCAGTTGCACGCCGCCCACGGCTATCTGATCCACCAATTCTTGTCGCCTTGGACCAATGACCGCGAAGATCAATGGGGCAAGGATCGCAACCTCTTTCTCGAACGCACCATACAGGCAGTAAAGAACACTTGCGGCCACAATTATCCGATTCTCGTAAAGCTAAGCGCAACGGAAGACCGTGTGCCCGGCATCCGGCAGGAAGACACCATCGAGACTGTGCGCCGTTTGGAGCCATTGCGTATTGATGCCGTGGAAATCAGCTATGGCACAATGGAATATGCCCTCAATATTATTCGTGGGGCATGCCCCGTCGATCTGGTACTCAACGTCAATCCCATGTTCAATAAAATCCCTGCCCTCATTCGCGGTCTCTGGAAACGCCTGCGTGCGGATACCTACCGCAAGCGCTTCCTGCCCTTCAGCCATGCCTATAATGCCGCATCCGCCGCCGCCATCAAGCAAGCTTGCTCCCTGCCCGTTTTCTCCGTCGGCGGCATTCGTGATATCAACGATATCCGGCAATGCATCGAGCAATACAATCTCGATGGTATCTCTTTATGCCGCCCGCTAATCTGCGAACCGGACTTCCCCAACAAGCTCAAACAGGATCCCGACATCCGGTCGGCCTGTACAAATTGCAATTTTTGCACCATATACTGTGACGATAACCGCTCGTTGCGCTGCTATCACAAAAAGAAAGGCAATTGATGGACACCGATCAACAGGAAATGCGTTTCGAGGACTTTGTGCCCGAGCAAGGCCGCTATGACATCTTTCATAAAGTCGAGCGGCTCGATGCCTATATCCGCAAAACCAATCCAGGCTACATCGACGGGCTCGGCCTGCCATTGACCGGGGCTGCCAATGCCGAGGTAGGCATCCGCGAAAAAGACGGACAAGAGCACGATGTCATCATGCTGGGCTCGAACTCGTATCTGGGTATCACAACACATCCGCAAGTGATTGCGGCCAGCAAGAAGGCAACCGACGAATTTGGCTATGGCATGGGTGCCGTCTCGCTGTACGCGGGTACCTCCGTGCTGCATCGCGAGCTGGAAGAGCGCATTGCCCGCTTCTACAAAACGGAAGATGCCATCATGTTTCCCTGCGGCTATTCCGGCAACATAGGGGTGATTTCCGCACTCTGCGGTCCTGGTGATATCGTGATCAATGATTCCGCCAATCACGCCTCGATCTTTGATGGATGCCGCTTGTCCGGCGCTACCATCAAAGTCTACATGCACAACAACATGAAACATCTGGAAAAGATTCTCAAAGCCCTGCCAGCCGAACAACAGGGACGGCTTATTATCACCGATGGCGTCTTTTCCATGCACGGCGATCTTGCCCCCCTGGACCAAATCGTTGCACTGGCCAAAGCCTACAACTGCCGGCTTATGGTTGATGATGCGCATGGCCTCGGTGTTGTTGGGGCGACCGGCCGCGGTACGATCGAGCATTTTCACTGCGAAGGCAATGTGGATCTCACCTGCGGAACCCTGAGCAAGGCACCCGGCGCGATCGGCGGCTATTGCGCCGGATCTTCCGCCATGGTCCGCTACCTGCGCTTTTTCGCCCGCACGTACTTCTTTTCCACTAGCATCCCTGCTCCAACCATCGCCGGTCTCATTGAGGTTTTCAAACTGCTCGAGACCGACACTGCCGGACGCCGACAACTGTGGAATAATATCAACTACATGCAGCAGAATCTGCAAATACTCGGCTTCAAACTCGGCAGCACCGGATCGGCCATCCTACCCGTGGTAGTCGGCAACGAAAGCATCTTGGGCGCATTACAGCGGGACTTGCGGCACGCAGGTGTCTTTACTAACGTGGTCACCTACCCCGCCGTTCGGCGCAAGGAATGCCGCCTGCGAGTCAGCATCATGAACAGTTTGACCCGCGAACAAATGGACAAGGCACTCAACATCTTCGCCGAATGCGGCAGAAAATACGGTCTTATCCCATGAAACATGTTTTCATAACCGGTGCAGCAGGATTCGTGGGCGAACACATCATGCGCACATTCCTGGACGACGGCTGGCACGTGCTTGCACTCGTGCACCGCACAATCCCAGCAACAATCAAGCCCCACCAAGGGCAAATCACCTATATACGCGGTGACATACGAGACACAGAAACATTTCGTAATCAGATCGGAAAAACACTTGCTGTAAACGGAGCCAAACTTGACGCAATCGTGCACTGCGCCGCCCGCGCCTCGGATACCGGATGGCGCAGTGCCTTTCGCGCAACGAATTACGAGGCCGTCGAAAACCTGGTGCGTATGAGTCGCGCCCTGGACTGCCAACGGTTTGTCTTCATCTCCACCACAGACGTGTATGGCCTGCGCGACTATCACGGCGAACAGGAAGAAGAGCTGACATGTAACCCGCGCCCCCGTAACCCGTATCCGGTTTACAAGCTACGGGCAGAACAAATGCTTCAACGCGCATTACCCCCTGAAAAATGGAGCATCATCCGGCCCGCGCAAGTCTGGGGCCAAGGCGACAAAACCCTCACCCCCCGCATCGTCAACTTCCTACGTCATGCCCCCTGTATCATCCACTTCGGGAAATGGCGCGGAACCAATCGCTGGCCCCTGGCACATGTCAGCACCGTCGCCACCGCCACCCTGCTTGCCGCAACGGCCCCGGAAGCTGCCGGCAGGGCAATCAACATCGTCGACAACGAACACACCACCATCGAACAATTCTACCGAATCCTTGCTGATGTCTATCTGCCAGGCAAAACCTTCCGCAGCATCACACTCCCCTTCTGGTGTGGATACGTATATGGCACCATCATATCCGCCATCTCCAACCTGCTGAACCTCGATCACCCATTCACCGATCCCTCCCTCTACGCCCTCTATTCCGTCAGCCACAACCTCGACTTCGGCAACCAACGCATGCAAGAACTGTTCCGCGCATACAACAAACCCATCACCACCCGCAACGAAGCCGTGGCCACCCTACGCGACAATTCATGTCACATATAACGCTGCCCAATATCTAACTTACATTCGCACTACGCGATTACGCGGCCAGTTGCATGATGAACAGCGTGCTGAGGCCGAGGTAGATGGTGACGCCAGTGACGTCGGTGATGGTTGTCAGCAGTGGCCCCGTCATCATGGCTGGATCCTTGCCCAACCGCTTGATCAGGAACGGTAGGCAACCACCGACCACACCGGCAACAATCACGTTCACACCAAGTGCCGTGCCTGCAACTAGGCCCAGCAACAGCCGCCCGCGCATTGCAAAAGCAATCACGCCGAACAGAATGCCCAACGCTAAACCGTTAACAGCTCCCACCACCAGCTCCTTGACCGCCGCCTTACGATAATCCCGGATCTGTGCTTCGCCTAATGCAATGCTGCGTATCGCCACTGACAAGGACTGAATACCGACGTTACCGCCCATATCCGTAATCATCGGCAAGAACGCGGCCAAAATGGCGACTTGGGCAATCGTATCTTCAAACCCGGTGATCACGGCCACAGCGATTAGATTCAGGAAAACATTGCCTGCCATCCACGGCAACCGCCGCTTCACCGCCCCCATGGGACGCGTGAAGAAATTCTCATCGCCCGTATCGCCCCCCATCCCACTGAATTGATCCGCCACATCACGCGCGAGAATATCGGCAGCATCATCCAGCGTCAAAACACCAGCCAACACACCATTTTCATTCACAATGGGCAGCATGGCATAGCGCCGGTTACGCAAAAGACGCGCCGCATCACTGGCCTTATCATTCGTGCGCGCTACAAGCAAATTGCCGATCATCACCTTATCCATGGTTGCCTTGCGCGATGCCCGCACCAAGTCGCGGACCGATGCAACACCTAAAGGATGCCCGCCATCATCAACAACATACACATAGCTGCTTTTTTCGATCTCGGGGGGAGCCGAAGCAATTGCATCCAAGGCGTCATCAACCGTTGAATCCGGCGTAACGACAATAAACTCTGTTGTCATCACCGCTCCAGCACTCGCGGCATCATAATCACGGCGCGCTTCCCATTCAGCTCGTTTGGCCTCATCCATGCGCTCGATTAAACCCTTGCGCTGTTCTTCATCCATATCCTGCAGTAAACCTAACGCATGATCCGGAGGAATTACCGATAACAGTGCCGAGGCATCTTCGATCCCCAAACTACCCAGAACCGCCATCGCAACGGGTTCCGGTAAATACCCCGCAATGCGGCCAGCCTTCACCTCTTCAATATCCTTCAAGATGCTTGCAATGAATACTGGATCCGTCCCCGTCAACTCTCGCGCCACCCGTCGCGAGGACAATTGCTTCGCGGCCTTTGCCGCAGCACTTGCATCCGCAGCCTCAACCGCATCCTTTAGCTGCTCCACCCACCTCGTGATCGTTTTCAAGTCATATAACATACAGCCCTCCTACTATGTCATCATTTATGGACGAAACACATGTATGCTCAGATCAGAAACCGCGCGATAATGTTTGTCATTTGCTGTGCAAAGGTCGATTCCCTGTTCGCACGCAGTAGAAGCTATTAATGCATCCGCAAGCTCTAGCCCTGACGACAAAGCAAACTCTTCGACATAAATCACGGCACGATGAGATATGGCTTCCGTTAACGGTAAATGCTCAAACCTCAAGTCGCGCAAAAAGACCTTAATAGCTTTTTGCTCGTTCTTGCTCCGTGCCCCTTTGAGTAACTCCATATAGGAGACTGCCGATATGTATAGTATGTCGGTTTCATCTATGCACGCAGCGGCCTTCTTATTTCCACGTAAAGCCCAGATCATAACATCTGTATCAAAAAGCATTAGAAGGTTCTCCCTTTCCGCAAACGCCGGACATGCTCATTAACGTCCTGTAAATCATCCCGGTCCTTCCACATACCAAAAGCCGGCATATCTGCCACTGGACGACGCGACCGGTCCGAAG
>PXBF01000024.1 GCA_003567005.1 PVC group bacterium | reverse complement strand
GAGCCGCTCGAAAACGCGCCGCCGCAGAATATGCGCAACATCGCCTTCAGAGCCGACATCGGCGAGCACGACACAATGTTTGACCGCTTGGGACTAAATGTAAGATACGGGGAGGCCCTGCAGAGATTAAAAGAGAAACATCCGCAGGATTTCGTTCACCACATTGAAGTCCACGCCGGGCGCGGTCACGGTATCCACTATAGCGACTGTCCGCGCTGGCTTTTTGAGCACAAGCGCAACCCCTGGCCAGAGCGAGTCACCTGGAAAATCATTGACGTACACGGACGCCGCAGGGAAATCTTCTACTGGCTTTCAGCCGATAGCAATGCTGTCGAGCTGCCAATCCTCATGCATGCAGAGATAGATGGACAAAAGGTCTTGATCGAGATTGAGCCCGAGCAATCCGCCGATATTCCACTGAGAGTTTATTTAAATGACAGCATGCTCGATCTCGATCGTGAAGTGATCGTCATCCGCAACGGAGTCGAGGTTTTTCGCGGCATCGTTCCAAGGCGGATCGAGGTTATGATGAAGTCGCTGGTAGAGCGCGGCGACCCGTACTACATGTTCCCGGCCGAGATCGTACTGTATGAAAATTAAGAGGCGGGGTCGTAATGTTTAGAGCTGGGCTCCTTCAATATTGTCCAAGGCTTGGAGAAATCGACGCCAACCGTTATGGATCCGAGCGCGGCATAGACTTCACCGGCTCCAGTCAAATCGTCGCGCCAGCGGCGATATCATTCACCGCTCCCGGCCGGACGGCGACGACCTGTTCGCCGTCGACATAGATACCGCTCTGGCTTCCTTTTTCCGACTACCAGCCCGGGAGTTTGTTGCGCTCTTCAAGAAGTGCTGCGGCTTCCTCGTTTCGACCAAGCCGCCGTAGTATGGCTGCGGCGTTATTGTACATAATGAAATCATTCGGGGTTATCGTGATCACTTTCATGTACATGGCTAATGCTTCTTCGTTCTTGCCGAGCTGGTCGAGTGCCCATGCCCAGGTCCTGTACGCTTTGACATAGGTCGGGTCCAGTTCTGTGGATTTCCTGCACTTCTCGATACAGTCTTCATACCTGCCTGCTTTGCTCAGCATGAGCGCCCAGTTCCACCAGTACTCTGCATCATCGGGGGCGAGTTCCATAAGCTTCGCGAATGCGCGATCGGCTTCATCATACCTTTCCATCATGGTTAGTGTGTTTGCAAGCCCCTGATAGGTCCAGCCCGCTGGTTCAAGCTCTGCAGCAACTTGGCGATGTTTAAGTGCCTCTTCCATAAGAGACAGCTGTTCAGAGAGAATGTTGGCAAAAGTCTGATGCAGCAGGACCGGCCCCACATTCCATATGTTAAGGAGGGCACGGTAGCTCCGTTCTCCTTCTTTGGCGTATGTCGTCTCGCCTGTGTGTTTAAAGTTGTCCTGACAGGCCATGCCCATGAGCCACAAAAGAAGCGGATGCTTTGGGTTTTGCTGGATGAGAATGCGCAGGCCGTTCATGTTGTCCGCGACCATTTTGCGAGCATCGAGATCAAGCATGTATCGCGCTGCCTTGCCTTCAACTGTGGAAGGGGCCAGCTCCATTACGCGACGGAACTGCCACGCCGCGCGGCTCTTTGCCCATCGACTGCGGGAACAGACGGCCTGAGCAAATGCTAACGGCTGGTCCTCGGGAAAGGCACCGACCAAGACGGCCAGCATCTCTTCGGCATCCGCCTGCTTGCCCGCGCTGAGCATGTTCATGATCTCGCTGTGCGCTGTGTCGGGGCCTGCATCGATCAGGCGTTGGCCGCTCTCTTCTACCGATCCTTGTGCCATTGCCTGAGCGTGGAGCATCTCTACCACTTGGTTGATGTCCTGTGGAACCAGCAGCCTCCATGTCCGGTCGTGGAGACGCGCCGTAAGCACGACAACGGGTACACGAGCATCAGCTCCAGTCCGCGGAGTGATTCTTGCCAGAACGTGAACGGTTTGTTTTCCGTTCGCTCTCTCAGGGATGGAACCAATGATCTCGATCTCGCTCTGCGCAAGCACCTCTTTGAACTGCGGTTGGAGCAAACCAATGAGTTCCATGAAACGCTCGAAGAGTTTGTCCGGCGGGTAGTTCTTGACCACCGTGAGGCGGTCTCCACGTGTGAGCACTTGCAGAGCTTCCGGCGGAAGGCTGGCGAAGAAGCCCGCATCAAACACGGGAATCAGTTTCTCTTTGAATAGGGCGAGATCGTCAGGGTCGATACACCGGGCAACGGTTGCCATATCACCGTCACGGAGCTTGGCATAGTAGTGCGCGGCCAGACGCTCAGGGACACTCGATTCCGCGGCAAAGGCTGCGGCTGCGATGGCAACGCCGAATAAGGCAAATAAGCATGCGGTCGTACTGCGTTTCATCATCTTTCCTTTCTGCCCAACGTCGAGAATCAGGCTTTGGCGCGTTAGCAGCAATAGCCTGCTTTCATTTTGTTGGAACTCCATGTTCATGCCGTGAGGCGTAGATATCGAGTAGCCGTCGAATCATTTTCTGATAGGCAGTATGGTTGCGCTTAGCCTCCCGCTTGAAAAAGTCCACGCTTGAGCGACTCAAGCTGATGGTAACTTTGACCGTGTCTTCCTCAAAGACAAGTTCGTGTGGTGGTGGCAGGAAATCCCTGACGACCTTCAAATCCCCGATGGGTTCATCCGTGTATCTGATTTTGTTCTTCATATAGCTGCCTTCCTTTCCGCCAATATCCGGCTCCAATAATCCGGATTGCATCCCCGCGATAAGTAAAGCGTACCGTTAGGATGCCGCCTCCAACCTGCCCGATGCAGAAGAATCGATCTTCATCGGTGCTGTGGCTCGCATCTTCCGCAATTATACGCTGCGGGTCTGCGAATACGTATCGGGCCAGATGAAACGCGACGGCGTGCTTCTCTTGGTTGCTCCGCTCCTTTTCGTAATCCCACTCAAATCGTGTCATAGGATCAACCTATCACTCTTACACGCGTCAAGCAATATATAAGTATGGTAAATAGTATGGTTAGGTTTGCCGGATATAACGTCGTTTAATCTTAGTTCCAACGAGTGATTATGCGGATCCGTATATCATGCCGGATGGAGTGATATACATGCTGGGGGAAAATTATCACTCGGCAGAATGGTTGAAAAGGGAATGGTTCGATTCATTTGGAAGATCCCCCTTTTACGATTGTGATTTCTTCGGGGGTGAGCTTGTAGAGGTGGTGACGAGGTTGTCGATTTGGGGTTCGAGGAGTTGGACATCGGTGGTGGGATCAGATTGCTTGGAAATGGCGACTCTACTAATCGATAGTCCCAAGAACTCGGTCGAAACCGTTCCTGCAGGTGCTACATACCTCGCTCGCCTTAGCATCATGCTCGCCGAGATTATGCGGATAGGCCCTCGCACATGTTGGCGTAGAACACCTTACAACACCAACCATGAAGCCAAATGTTGACAATACTTGCTTTTGCGTACGATCCACGAGCCGTTCACGGTTTGGGGTCTCATCGTTAAACGCTGCAGAAAAGCGACGATAAGAAATGGCACCCAAATGCCCGTTATTTTGCCCGGTGCCGAAAACGAAGTTGCTATCCCCAGAGAATGTGTCTGCATGTGTGATACCGATAAAATACGTATTGGTTTGCAAATAGGGCTGCACAGATGTCGCGAGGCTTTGCAAAAGCTCTTGTATGTCCCATTGCTTGGGTCTTTGTTGCAAATCGCGTATTCCCTCGTCGAACCGTTCTAGTCCATTCGTACCACCAAAAAGGTAAGACAAATGCCGTAAGGCTGACATTGTATTATCTTCATCTTCTAAGGCTGACACATCAACCCCGTGTTCATTTAGATAAGCTACGAATTCGCTATCTTGTCTCATTTCACGAATGAGATTCTTGCGTATGGCAGATAGGTGTCTGGCCACGGGATCACGAGCATAGGCAGGAATATCGACTCCAGCATCTCTAACTTTTACAGGAATTTGAAGAGCTGCATCAAGACGCTGCTGCAGTTCATACAAGACAATACGATCTACAGATCCAATCGGAACAAGCACAAGGGTAATTGTATCCGTTTCGATAGGCAATAGCTGGT
The DNA here is from genome assembly GCA_003567005.1 of PVC group bacterium. Taxonomy (GTDB): domain Bacteria; phylum Verrucomicrobiota; class Kiritimatiellia; order UBA8416; family UBA8416; genus T3Sed10-140. The sequence goes on along the minus strand of PXBF01000024.1, from coordinate 4,159 downwards.
CTATGGGGTTTAAGTGAGATTCGCCAAGAATGGTTTGTGCCCGCAATACAAGCTCATCAGTTTCCGCATGCTCAAAGACAAGCGCAGCATTTTCTTTGGCAACGTCGGCATCTCCCTTTCGCGCTGCAATCTCAGCGCATTTCATCTGGTATGCGAGAGCCCAGGGATTATGTTGTAATCCGACAGCAAGGTAATGTCTGGCATCAGCTACATTTTCCTCGTCCATGAGAAGATCAACGAGCAGGAATACTTTCGCAATATCCCGGCGAATGCGCACGTTGTCATGCTCCGCAAGCAATCGATCCACTTCTTCCTGTAATTCAGGCAGTGTCGGTTGTTCCGGTTCCCTCGGAGGGGGCAGGAATTCAGAAGATCTTGCCACATTACAAAAAAAACAAATGGCAACCATGCTTAGCATCACCAGGTTCATTACAATTTTATAATACATACTCCCTCCAAAACGATTCACTACTCGGAATGTATCACCGGTTGAAATATTCAAACAAGAATTCCCCGCCACCCTGCATCACTGCCACCTATGCGCCAGCCACCACGATGATCCAAGCCAAATGGCCAATCCTGTTCCTATGCACAGACCGCCCCCTTACGCTCAGCCCCTACTGTTGGTCTCGCACCGTCCCCTCCTGCCAAAGGGGAGGACGCACCATAGAGACATCCTTAACCGTTTTTTCGTCCGTCCAGGATATCTTCAGCGTGTACGCTTTCTGCGCATCAATGTCATATTGCCATTGTCCGTGGAGGACATAGTCCGGCGTGTCAATCAGATCGATCACCTGTTCAGGAGACATTTCCTTTTTCACCTTCTCCGCATTTGACTCGCGCGACCCTGGCACGGGATTCCGCTCATACGGTTGCCGCCTTCTATATTGATTGTGCTCAGTCCTGAAAATCGTGCAGGGGAATGGCCCCGGTTTCTCGCCAAGACGTCGCAACGCCAAATGGACGTTTTGGCGGGTGGTGTAGGCGGAGTAGCGGAACGGGGAAATTCTTCCTTCCGGCATTTCTTCCAAGCTCCCTCCAATCGCAGACATTCCGATGTAGTTGCTATCCTCCACCTTTCGAAGCCCTGGCACGGCCTCCTTTATTCCTAGAACCCCCGCAAGATATGCAGCTAAGTCCAGCTCGTGAAAATGACCGCAGCAGTCGCATTCCGTTGCTGTGCCGTCCAGCACGCTATCGAGAACGCGAAGAACGTATTCCGTCTCTGCCTTCTGAGCAGCATCCACCAGGCTACTCGTTGGCATCTTGACTGATCCCGTAAGCAATTCAACAATCAAGTGCCTGCCCCACCATGGACGAATGATGAAATACTCTTTAGCATCCGCAGTAGCAAAGTACCAGTGGGACCTACCAGCCCAAACGGGGCCAGCAGTGGTTGCGTGAACGTATTCGGCATTTTCAGCGTCCGTTAAGCAATCCTCTAGAATATTGACCTTGCCGGTTTTGCGGCCATTGCGATCAACAAGGATGAGTTCATTCCAACCTGTGTAGATTACCGTGAAACCGGAATCAGAAACATAGATACTTGCGGGCGATCCCTCCAACATCTGTGTATGTGTATGCTCAGAATCATCACCCCATGTGTACGGCTCTCCCATTGCCTGTTTTCGGGTCCACAGCACTTCATCCCTCTGTCTATCCGTAAACGTGTAGACAAAGCTCGACTGAAAAGGAATCCTCCTGTCCCGATCCTCATTCGCTGGCGACTTCGCGGTAACTTGGTAGCGCCCCGATGGTGAGATAGCCTCGATATCGAAGAAAAAGACATCTGTAGCATCTGTCCGTCGCGGCAAAACCGCGACGAGTGTCAGCAAGGTATATGCAATGAAGCTTCTCATCCCACCTCTCCCAATGCCCACGGCAACAATTGACCAGACCGGACCGCACATCATCCTTCCAGGAATGAATACAATCTAGCAGAAAGCTATCACCAAGCAGCACCCTCGGCAAGCGAATGGTTCCGCTCATATACCCTGCCCATGCCCACCTTGCACCCTGTAACCCTGTCCCCCTGCCACCTTCTTCTGTGTTCGATTTGGTTTTCGAGGGGCTGGACGGCGGCGGGATCAGATTGCTTGGCGGCGAGGATGCGGTCGACGAGCGTTTCGATTGCTTGCTATTGCTCATCAATCAACTGCGTACATATCTGTCGTCACAGCCCAGCCGTTTTACCAATTCGCGATTATCGAGACTTGCCCTCTGCGCTTTCAACCTCCGATACAGATACCGGCAAATTCGCAGCTTCTTTCTCGCCCCGACTCGCTCTCGTCATGAAAGACTGATTCGTGAAGACGTGCCCCTGTTGGCTTTAGGTAATGTCGGTTACAAGTTCTCTGATCTTGGTAGCTATGCTCATGGGGTTGTTTTCCTTTCTATTTTTTATTTTAATCTGGGGCGGGGTTGCTTAAATTAACATTGTCAGTGTTTGCTTTTGTGCTGTTGATTGAAACGAGGCGTTTATGCGTAATCCGAAGAACTGCATTTGGAGAGTTATGATTGCTACTGTCGTGACTTTCACCGCACTCCCTGTTTGGGCAAACAGCGAGTTGGTTATTGAATCACTTGACAGTGCTGGTGAGCTTGTCTTTGGTGAAATCACTAATGCGACGAGCTATCGAGTTGAATGGGCATCAGCCCCCGGCGGACCATGGCACAGTTTCAGCAATGCAGCTCAAACGCTAGACGAGATCGCCGCAACCGGAACCGGTAGTGTCACATCATCGGTTCCTATGTTTTACCGTGTGGTTGCAGACGTGATCAGTCCTCCACCGGATTTTGTTATCAGCAGCAGCGGGTCCTCGGCATATCTGATTAATGGCGAATCGAATCCTGTTTTGAACCTTGTTCGCGGGCAGACATATACGATCTCTATTGATGCTTCGGGGCATCCTTTCTGGATCAAGACGACAGCAACTACAGGAACCGGAGATCAGTTCAATAACGGGGTGACAAATAATGGAGCGTCTGTCGGTGATATCGTTTTCACGGTGCCGCTGGACGCGCCCGACACACTTTACTATATCTGCCAGTTTCACGGTGCGATGCAGGGTACTATACTGATTAGCGATGCCTCCCCGCCTGTGCCTGATAGCATGGTGCTCATCCCCAGCGGGACAAATGAGGGGACGAATCCGTTGGCGGATGAAGAACAACATTATAACTCGTATCCTGCCACCTACAGCCTGACGGTTGATTCGTTCTACATGGATAAATACCCTGTAACGAAGGCTTTGTGGGATGAGGTTTACACGTGGGCAATTACGAACGGGTATAGTTTTGACAATGTAGGTTCTGGGAAAGGTACTAACCATCCAGTGCATACGGTTAACTGGTATGATGTCGTGAAATGGTGTAATGCCCGTAGCGAGATGGAAGGGCGGCCCCCTGTGTATACAGCCGACGGTGTGGTGTACAAGACGGGCCAGAATGATAACGTCGTGCAGACATCGTCCGCCGGATATCGCCTTCCGACAAGTGATGAATGGGAATACGCGGCGCGGGGCGGGTTGTCCAGTCGGCGGTTTCCCTGGGGCGACGAGATTAACCACGACTATGCCAACTATTATGCAAATGCGAGTGCATTTTCTTATGATACGAGTCCTTACACGTCATACACGTATCATCCGACCTATTACACCGGAGGTACGCCTTACACCAGTCCGGTTGGTTCGTTTGCTGCTAATGGCTATGGTTTATACGACATGGCGGGGAATGTGTTGGAGTGGAGTTTTACGCCATCGGGCTTGAGCCGCAGCTTACGCGGGGGCCGTTGGCCCTTCGGCGCCAGCAGCAGCCGGGTTGGCTTTAGCCACGTGCTCGAATCTGACCGCGCCCGTAGCGACATTGGCTTCCGGGCTGTTTTGTCCACAGGTCCCGCCGGCGCTCCTTGAGGGAGCTATGGTGAGCAGGCACCCTGCCACCTTAAACGACAGTCGATTTGGGTTTCGAGGGGCTGGACATCGGCGGTGAAATCGGTCTGCTTGGCGGCGAGTATACGGTCGACGAGCGTCACGATCTCTTGCTTTTGTCCATCAATGAGCTGATTCTGCTCCATACGTTTCTTCGGATTCCGCAACGGCTCTGGTATGCGATTTTTCGGTTTGATCTGGAATAGAGGAAAGAACCATGAAGCCCTTCT
>PXBF01000193.1 GCA_003567005.1 PVC group bacterium | reverse complement strand
GGGGTACAACTATGACCAAGGAAGAAATATTGTGGCACTGCCGCGAAAGCAGGCGGAACGGAGAAAACAAACATCGACCTAAAGTCGTGGGAGTCCCCTGTCTACTCGAAAAGGACGCAGATGGACGCAGAAGGGAGAGGGGGAAAAGCTGAAATGGCTGGTGGCTTTGCTGCTGGTGGGCTTTGGGGGGTTGACGATTACGGGCGACGATTATGGGAGCGTCTATGTGAGGGGGTATGGGTCGCAGATGTTGATGCGGTTGTGGGCGGTGCGGCCGCAACGATCGCAGATGGCGTGGGGTTCGTTGACGAGTTGACGGTAGGTTTGCGGTTCTTTGAGGTGATAGCCCTCGTATTGTAGAAAGCATAAGCTTTCGGTTGGCGTCTGGGATGTGCCCGATGCGGTTTGTGTGTGTGGTTGGGTTGTGGTTGTCATATTGCGAACTCCTTGCTTTTTGGTTTGCAAGAGGTATCGGATTGCGGGGGGGAGCCTTACGCTACTGTGTTGGAAAACAGGAGGTTACTGGCTAGTAGGGGAACTTGGGCTGCCAAGATGATGCGGGCGTGAAACTTGAGAATTCAATGTCCAATATCGAACAAGGAATATCCAACCGATCAAGTTGAGACTCCTGTATTTGGACATTGGACATTCCTTGTTGGATATTGATTATTGAAATCGTCTTGTGGTAGCGCGTCTGCTAAACCACAACATATAGCATGTAAAAATGAAGGTTAGCCGTGGCTTTGGGGGGCGGATACAAGTTGGGCGAGTTGTTGTGCGATGACTTCGCGGCTGTAGTGGGTTTTTGCTTTTTGGCGGGCGGCTTGGCCCATCTTTCGGCGTAGTTGGGGGTTGGTGATGAGTGTTTCGAGATATTGTTCGAATGCTGGGTCGGTACTGGCGACGAATCCTTCGGTTTGGTGTGCGACGATGTTGCGATTGGTGGGGGTATCGGTCACGATGGGTGGCACGGCTGCGGCCATGTATTGCAGGGCTTTGTAGCCACATTTGGCGTTGGCATGTTCGCCTGTCGGCAAGGGCATGACGCCAATATCAAAGCGGGCAATTTCGGCATGTTGTTGTGCAAGGGACCATGGGACGAAGGTGATGGGGACAGGATCCATGTCGATGGGTTCGGAGCATAGGATGCGTAGCTCGAAATCGTGCTTGCGATGTAGTCTGGCCAATATGGGTTGCAGGCGTTGGAGGTGGCAGAGGTTGATGGCCCCTCCGACCCACCCGATTACGCAACGCGGGTTGGGGGTGGCGTGATCCCGTTGCGGGATATTGGTTACGGGGACGGCGGAGGGAAGAATGGCGACATTGTGGTTTTGCGGGCGGGCGGCTTCGGCAAGCGTCGCGTTTCCGGCAATGACGAGATGGGCCTGTGCGGTGATGCAACGGAATTTGATGCGCCGCGAGAAATGGTTGCGCGTCTGCTGGTTTTCGTGATGCAAGTAGACGGCATCATCGAAGTCATACACCAATTGTTTGCAGGCCTTGCGGAGCAGGAAGGATTCCCCCGGGCTGGGCAGTTTTTTTTGGACGACGACGGCATCGTATTGTCGCAGTGCGCGGAAGCAGCGTATTTTATTGGGTAGTCCGACGGGATAGGTTTCGACGGATATATCGAGGTTGTGTTCCCGCAAGATCGATATGAGATCGAGTACGCGCACGCGGCTGCTGGGGAGTTCGGGATGTTGAATGAGAAAACGTATGGCGGGGTTAGGCATCGTCTGTCATGGGCGGGCATGTGCATACGAGGTTACGATCGCCGTAGACATTATCGACGCGTCCTACGGGCGGCCAATATTTATCGATGCGAAATGCGCCTGGGGGGAAGCATCCCTGCTCGCGTGGATAGGGGCGCTGCCAATCGGCGATCAGGTCTTCGACGGTGTGTGGGGCGTGTTTGAGTGGGCTGTCTTCGGCAGGGATACGCTTTTGGGCGATTGCTTCGATTTCTTCGCGGATGGCGAGCATGGCGGCGATAAAGCGATCGAGTTCTGCTTTGGTTTCGCTTTCGGTGGGCTCTACCATCAGGGTGCCGGCGACGGGCCAGCTCATGGTGGGAGCGTGGAACCCATTATCGATGAGGCGTTTGGCAATGTCGTCGACGGTAATCCCGTATTCAGAGAATGGGCGGGTATCGAGGATGCATTCGTGGGCGATGTGTCCATGCTTGCCATTGTATAGAATGGGGTATGCTTCGCGCAGGCGTGCGGCAATATAATTGGCATTGAGAATGGCAACGCGGGTTGCCTGGGTGATGCCGGGGCCGCCCATCATGAGGCAATAGGCCCATGAAATGAGGAGGATGGAGGTGGAACCATAAGGGGTGGCGCTGACGGGGCCTTGCGTGCCACCGGTTTCGGGGTGGCCGGGTAGGTGGGGGATGAGGTGGGATTTTACGCCGATGGGGCCCATGCCGGGGCCCCCGCCGCCATGGGGTATCGCAAAGGTCTTGTGCAGATTCAGGTGGGAGACGTCGGCACCCAGTGCGCCGGGTTTGGCGAGTCCGACGAGGGCATTGAGGTTGGCGCCATCGAGGTAGACTTGTCCGCCATATTGGTGGGTGATTTCGCAAACTTCCTGTATGGTTTCTTCAAATACGCCATGGGTGGAGGGATAGGTGATCATGCAGGCGGCTAAGTTCTCGCCCGCTTCGGCGGCTTTTTGCTGGAAGTCGGTTACATCGATGTCGCCATTGGCGGCGGTTTTGACGGCGACGACTTTCATGCCGCACATTTGGGCGGAGGCTGGGTTGGTGCCATGTGCCGAGACGGGGATGAGGCAGATGTTTCGCTGGGTGTCGCCTTTGGCGTGATGATAGGCGCGGATGGTGAGGAGTCCGGCATATTCGCCTTGGGCGCCCGAGTTGGGCTGCATGCTAATGGCGTCGTATCCCGTGATGGTGCAGAGGCGTTCGGAGAGGTCGTCCATGAGCCGTTTATAGCCTTGGGCCTGGTCTGCCGGGACGAAGGGGTGAAGGCTGGAGAATTCGGGCCAGGAAAGTGGCAGCATTTCGGCGGCGGCATTCAATTTCATGGTGCAGGATCCTAGCGGGATCATGGCGCGATCGAGTGCGAGGTCGCGATCGGAGAGGCGGCGCATGTAGCGCGTCATTTCGGATTCGGCCCGGTTCATATGAAAGATGGGGTGGGTGAGGTAATCCGATGTGCGCTGCATTTCGGGCGAGAAGGCTGGTTCCGGGGGTGGGGGGGGGAGGGATTCGATGCCGAATGCATGGAGGATGCGCAGGAGTACCTCTTCGTCGGTGGTTTCGTCCAGACTGATGCCCACGCGGTCATTGCCGATTTTGCGGAAGTTGAGGCCTTCTTGCCGGGCAGCCGCGAGGATGCCGGCTTGTCCGACTCCGAGGGTGACGGTAATGGTATCGAAGTAGGTTTCGGGTTCGATTACAGCTCCTGCCGCGCGCAAGGCTAGCGCGAGGCGGACGGTGTGGAAGTGGATTTGTTCGGCGATGGCGCGCAAGCCAGTGGGGCCGTGGAATACGGCATAGAAGGATGCCATCACGGCGAGCAGGGCTTGTGCGGTACAGACATTGGAGGTGGCTTTTTCGCGTCGGATATGTTGTTCGCGGGTTTGCAGGGAGAGGCGGAAGGCTTGATTGCCGCGGGCATCGATCGAGACGCCGACGACGCGTCCGGGGATGGCGCGTTTAAGCTTGTCGGTACAGGCCAGAAAGGCGGCGTGTGGTCCGCCGTAGCCTAGGGGAACGCCGAAGCGCTGGCTTGAGCCGACGGCAATATCGCATCCCATTGCGCCCGGTTCCTTGAGGATGGTGAGGGCGAGCAGGTCGGTCGCCATGATGGCGGTTGCCTTGGCAGCGTGCAGGCTCTCGATCTGCCCGGTAAAATCGCGCACATGTCCAAAGGTGCCCGGATATTGGAAAATGGCTCCAAAGACGTCTTGCGCGGGCACGGCATCGGGCGGGCCGACTTGCACCGTGATGCCGAGGGGCGCGGCGCGCGTTTGCATGACGGCAATGTTTTGGGGGTGACAATTTTCGTCGATGTAGAAGAGTCGGTTTTTGGTTTTGGTGGTACGCAAGGCGACGGCCATGGCTTCGGCACAGGCGGTGGCTTCATCCAGCAAGGAGGCATTGGAGACAGGGAGGCCGGTGAGATCGCACACCATGGTTTGATAATTCAGGAGGGCTTCCAGGCGACCTTGGGAAATTTCGGGTTGATAGGGGGTATAGGCGGTATACCAGGCCGGATTTTCGAGGATGTTGCGCAAGATGGCGGGAGGTGTGACCGTGTTATAGAAGCCTTGTCCGATAAGGGAGGTCATGACGTTGTTTTGCCGGGCAACGCGATGCATGGTTTCCAGGAGGGCATGTTCGGTTAGTGGTTTCCAGGAAAGGGCATCCGGTTGTTGAATGGAGGCAGGCACGGTTTCCTGGATGAGGGTTTCGAGCGAATCGACTCCGATGGCTGCAAGCATCTCTTCCATTTCGGATGGTGAGGGACCGATGTGCCGGCGATTGGCAAAGTCGTATGGATCGTAGGTTGTGCGTTGGTAGGACATAGGGAGTAGGGGGTTAGGGGTTACGGTGGTAGTTGTGGGGGTGAAATGGTAATGTGGCAACTTCGGCAGGAATGCGTTTTTTGCGAACTTCTCCCCATATACGGGTGCCGGGGTTTGCCAGCGATGTGGGGAGGTAGGCTAGGGCAATGGAGCGTTCGCAGGAGGGGCCAAAGCACCCTGAGGTTACCTGACCGATTGCTTCCGAATCATCGGGGGTGGCAAAAAGCGGTGTACCTTCGCGCATGGCGCCGCGTCCGTCGGGCAAAATGCCGCACCGTATGCGGGCGGGGCCGGATGCCAGCTCGGCAAGGATGCGGTCTGCGCCGGGGAAGCCGCCTTCGCGTGAGCCGCCTTGTCGGCGCGCTTTCTGGATGGCCCAGGTGAGATTGGCTTCTACAGGGGAGGTTTCTGCATTGATATCGTGTCCATATAAGCAGAGGCCGGCTTCGAGGCGCAGGGAATCGCGTGCACCGAGGCCGATCCATGCAACCGCATCATGATCCAGGAGTTGGATACAGAAGGCATTGGCGTTGTCGGCTGGAAGCGAAATTTCGAAGCCATCCTCGCCGGTGTAGCCAGAGCGTGAGATCCAGAGTTCCGCGCCTTGCCATGGGGTGATGATGGTGTCCATAAAGCGCATGGTTTGGATGTCCGGAATGATATTGGCGAGCACGGTGGCTGCCTTGGGGCCTTGTAATGCGACCAAGGCACGGTCTGCGAGATATTCGATTGGGCCTGTAAGATGTTGCTGGAGCCAGGCGAGGTCGGCTTGCTTGCATGCTGCATTGACGACGAGCAGCAGTCCCGCTTCGCCTTGGTTGGCGACCATGATATCGTCGAGAATGCCACCTGCCGCATTCGTGAAAAAGGTGTAGCGTTGGCGTCCCGGTTTCAGCCCCTGTATGTCGGCAGGCACGATGGTCTCCAGCTCTTGTGCAGCCTTGCTGCCCGACAGGCGGATTTGTCCCATGTGGCTCACATCGAAGAGTCCGGCCTGTTCGCGCGTGTGCCGATGTTCCCAGAGTAAGCCATTGGGGTATTGCACGGGCATGCTGTAGCCTGCAAAGGGGACCATTTTGGCCCCATAGGATAGGTGCCGCTCGTATAAACAGGTTTTCTTTGTTGTGTTTTGATCCATGTCTACAAAATCCTGCATACAAATGTACGATGGTTTCGGGGCGCTTTATGCTCAAGGCCGAATGGTATACGCTAGTGGCCGATAGGATCAAGAAGATTGGTTAAAAAAGGGGAGCGGTTGGGGGATTCTGGGAAAAAGCTGAAAGCTGATATGGGGGACTGGTGGGATTTGCTGCTGTTAGACAGGAAGATGGGGGATCCCCCTTCGCTAAAGCTTCGGAGGACAAGCAGAAAAAACTGATAGGTCCCGACTCCCTTCGGGGTACGACTTTGTGGGGGGGGGGGACGATTATGGGGGAGGGACGGGATTCAGTTGGCAGTTGGCAGTTGGTGGTTCTGATGGGGCCCCGACTTCCGTCGGGGTACGGGATCTGCGACTTTGTTGGCTGTTGGGCTTGCGGTTTTTGGGGGATTCTGGCATTGGGTGGGGGATGATTGCAGAAGGACAAGATCTAGTGGGTCGGTTGGGGTTTCCGTTGCGGACGTTGGTGGTGGCACCGATGGTGGATCAATCGGAGCTGGCCTTCCGGATGTTGTGTCGCAAGTATGGTGCATCGTTATGTTTTACTCCGATGCTACATGCGCGGCTGTTTTCGGAAAGTGCGAAATATCGTCGGGGCAAATTTACAACGGTTGCGGAAGATCGTCCTTTGCTTGTGCAATTTTGCGGGAATGATCCCGAGGTCCTGTTAACTGCAGCGCGGCATGTAGAGGGTCAGTGTGAGGCGGTGGATTTGAATCTGGGGTGTCCGCAAAACATTGCCAAGCGGGGTCGCTATGGTGCTTTTCTGTTGGAGCATGCCGATTTGATCTGTCGGATCGTGGCGCATTTGTCGAAACATCTTACTACACCGGTATCCTGTAAAATCCGGATTTTAGCGTCGCGCACGCAGACGTTGGATTTGGCGCGTCGGGTTGAAGATGCGGGGTGCGGTTTGTTGACGGTGCATGGTCGGACGAAGGAGCAAAACAAGGAGCGTGTGGGTGCTTGTGACTGGGATATCATTCGCGAGATCAAAGCGCGGGCGAGCGTGCCGGTAATCGCGAATGGTGGTGTGGGCACGTTTACGGAGGCAGAGGCTTGTCGTGCAGCGACGGGGGCAGACGCGATCATGAGTGCAGAGGCGATTCTGGAGAATCCGGCTTTGGTTGCGGGCATGGACCCTGCGCCTTCCCCGACAAGGATGGCGCTTGATTATCTGGATATGGTTGCGCGCTATCCGGACACCAAGAAAGTGGTACAATCGCATCTTTTCAAAATGCTGCATGGCACACTCACGGTGCATCCGGCATTTCGTGCGCAGATTGCGCGTCCGTTCAAGGGTAAAGATATGTCGGTGTATCTTGAGGCGATGCGGGAATGTGTGACAGAGCTGGCGGCCCTGCATGGAGAGGGACGTTGCGATGATCGGCGCTGTTATCCGCATCGCCGCACGGACGCGTATTATCCTTGGTACGGTAGACACCGGGGGCTGGTTGGGGTATAAGGTTAGCGGTTGGGATTTTTTGGGGATGGTTGATACATCTAATGTTGTGTGGTAGAGATTAGACTAAGGAGGGGGCAAGATGAGTGATTTTACCGGACCGACGGGCGCATCGATAGCGGCGGCGTATGCATTGGCCAAGGAGCGCTATGCGGCGATCGGGGTCGATACAGATGCGGCCATTGAGAAAGCATTAACAGTGCCTGTCTCCCTGCATTGCTGGCAGGGTGATGATGTGCAGGGGTTTGAGGTAACGGAAAGTGCGTCGGGTGGTGGCATCATGGCGACGGGTAATTTTCCGGGGCGTGCGCGCAATGGAGAGGAATTGCGCCAGGATCTAGACACCGTGCTGCAGTTGCTGCCAGGGGCGCATCGGTTGAACCTGCATGCCTTTTATGCAGAAACAGATGGTAAGCGCGTGGATCGTGATGCATTGGAGCCTGCGCATTTTTCGCGTTGGATGGATTGGAGCAAGGCATCATCGGTTGCACTGGATTTTAATCCGACCTTTTTTGCGCATCCGAAGGCAGACGATGGCTTTACGCTCTCGCATGCGGATGCGGGGATTCGCTCGTTCTGGGTGCAGCACGGTATTGCCTGCCGCAAGATCGCGATGGCGATGGCGCAGAACCAGGATAGCCCCTGTGTGATTAATCACTGGATTCCGGATGGAGCCAAAGATCTGCCGGCGGATCGTTGGAGTCCGCGTCGTCGATTGGTGGAGTCGCTGGACGCCATGCTGTCGGATGATGCGTCGATTGATCCGGCCCTGTGCGTGGATGCGGTGGAGAGCAAATTGTTTGGTATCGGGAGCGAAGCATATGTGGTGGGATCTGCGGAATTCTATCAATCGTATGCCTTGCAGCGCGGCATTTTGTATTGTCTGGATATGGGGCATTTTCATCCGACCGAGACCATTCATGACAAGCTTTCGTCGTTGATGCAGTTTCACGAGCGGGTTTTGATGCATGTGAGTCGTCCGATACGTTGGGATAGCGATCATGTGGTGATTTTGAATGATGATCTTGCGGCTGTTTTCCAGGAATTGGTGCGTGGTTGCGCGTTAGACCGCGTGTTTGTGGCGCTGGATTTCTTTGATGCCTCGATTAATCGTGTGGGTGCGTATGTGACGGGTACGCGGGCGGTACGCAAAGCCTTGCTTGCGGCGCTGTTGGAGCCGGTGGCATGGCTGCAGTCGCTTGAACAGGAGGGGCGTGGAGCCGAGAAACTCGGGCTAATGGAAGATTTGAAGGTGATGCCTTTGGGTGCGGTCTGGGATATGCTGTGCGAGAAGGCTGGGGTGCCAGCCGGGGCAGGCTGGATTGCCGAGATGCAGCGCTATGCAGAAGCGGTGCAGGCAAAGCGCGGTTTGTAACGGGTCATGGGGAATAGGGGGCAATATGAAGGGGGCAATGATGGATAATACGCATGAGATGCTGGGGACGATTACGGCCTTGTCGCATCGCTTTGGTACGGTGGACTATGTATTGGGTGGCGGTGGCAATACCTCGGCAAAAGATGAAACGACGCTTTGGGTGAAGCCTTCGGGGACAACCTTGTCCGGGATTGGGCCGGATACGTTTCTGCCCTTGGTGCGTTCGCGGATCGAGCCCCTTTATGCGGCTGATCCCCCTGCAGATCCAAATGCGAGGGAGGCATGGGTCAAGGAGATGATGCAGGCGGCGGTGCAGGAAGGCACCAGTGGGCGTCCTTCTGTGGAAGCGCCTTTGCATAATGCGTTTGCGGCACGTTACGTGGTGCATACGCATCCCACATGGGTAAATGGACTGACCTGCAGCCAGAAAGGGGCAGAAGCTTGTGCGCGTCTATGGCCCGAAGCCCTTTGGATACCCTATGTGGATCCGGGATATACCTTGTGTATGCATGTGCGCGCGGCCATCCAGGAATATGCAGCGGAGCATGGATGTCAGCCTAGTATCGTGATGCTGGAAAATCATGGCGTCTTTGTGGCGGGTGATGACCCGAATTTCATAATTGAAACATATGACCGCATCATGACCGATCTGGAGAATACGTATGCGAAAACGGATGTCGCTACCCATTTTGTTCCGACTTCCGCAACGGTGGTTACAGATCTGGATCGTGCCCGGTTGCAAACCGTGTTGGGAGAAGATGCATCGTATATTGTGGCCGCCATGCCGTTTGCGCCTGCGGAGGGTCCGCTTACACCCGACCATATCGTGTATGCAAAATCGTATCCCTATGTGGGGCCCATGAAGAAAGACCGCATTCGTGCCTTTGTTGACGAGTATGGATATGCGCCCCGCGTGATTGCTACGGAAGAGGCGGTCTATGGGGTGGCCCGTACAGCCAAGGCGGCGGGCCTGGCCTTGTCTTTTGCACAGGATGGCATACGTATTATGCAGCTTGCTGAAGCCTTTGGCGGGGTAAAATGGATGACGGATGCGGCGCGCACATTTATCGAAAACTGGGAAGTGGAGTCGTATCGTAGCAAGGTCTCGACTTGATGGCTGTTTTTTAAGGGATGGAGAGAACGATAGCCAGGGCGGGGATGGCGAGTAGTGTGCTGATCAGGATGGCACTGCCTGCCAAATCGGCATCGGCCCCCATTTGTTCTGCCATGACGTAGCCGGATACGGCCGTCGGACAGGCCAGAAAGATGAGAGCGATGAGTCCTTCCAGGTTATTCAGTCCAAAGAGCCGGATACAAGCATAGCCCAACAGGGGCAAGATGGCGACTTTGAGAATGGCGGAGGCCCAGATGGCCGGGCCCAGTCGTGCAAGAAGATTACCTTGCGTGAAGGATGCACCAATCGAGAAGAGTGCCAAGGGCAGCGCCATTTGTCCCAGTGGACGAAGGGTACGTTCGAGCGTTAGGGGGAGTCCGATCCCAGTGATCGATAAGAACAATCCGATTACGCAGGCAATCAGGAGCGGGTTCCGCAGCACTTTTCCCAAAATGGTGAGAGTGGATGGTCGCTCTCCATTGTCGCGGCTCGCGCCATGGGCAAGGATAATGACGCAGGCAATGTTATACATCGGTACGGCGGGTGCCAGCACCAACATGGCGGCTGCTTCCATGCCCGAGGCGTCGGCTGCAATGGTTTCCAAAGCGTAGAAGATCACGGGAAGCCCGATATAAGCCAGGTTTCCGCGCATACCCGCCTGCACGAAAGCGGCAGTACTTGCTGGGGGCAGTCGCATGATGCGCGCTGTGAGGTAGGCCCCTATGGTCACGATGGTGGTGGCTACCAGTAGCACGTAGAAGATCCTGAGTGCGGGGCCGGGTTCGATGGGGGCAGTCGCGATGCCCACGAGTAACAAGGCCGGGAGGCCGATATAAAAGGTAAGGGTATTCAGGCCCGAGAAAAATCCTTCGGGGAGTCGTCTGCTTCGGTGCATGCCCCATCCGAGGAGAACCATGAGAAAGATGGGGGCCAGTGTCGGGAATGTAACGTCTAGAAGCATGGTTTTGTTATTCGTTATAGGTTGCGTTTCGTTGGGGGAAATAGGTAGCACCTTGACGGTTTGCTTGCAATCCTTAGGTTGTCGATGATTTGACATATGGATTCTGGATGGAGTAGCATTGCGAGCATGATACCACAATGGGTTATAGAAAAGAAACGCGACGGTCAATCTCTTGCAGATGATGAAATTCGCGCTTTTATTTCCGATTACACGTCTGAGATTATTCCGGATTACCAGATGGCGGCGTTGGCCATGGCGATTTATTTTCGCGGTTTGGATGCGCGCGAGGTCACAACGCTAACAGATGCGATGATGCATTCGGGGGATCAGATTGACACCTCGGTTCTGGATATGCCGACATCCGACAAGCATTCGACGGGTGGTATTGGTGACAAGGTGTCGCTTTTGCTGGCGCCCATGGTGGCTTGTTGCGGTGTGGGCGTTCCCATGTTGTCGGGGCGTGGGTTGGGCATTACCGGGGGAACACTGGATAAGCTAGCATCGATACCCGGCTATCGGACGGATCTGGATACAAACGAATTTCTTGATGTGATTCGTGAATGTGGCTGTGCGATTACCGGGCAAACGGCATCGCTAGCGCCGGCGGATCGCAAGCTGTATGCCTTGCGGGATGTGACGGGAACGGTTCCTTCCATCCCATTGATTGCGGCGAGTATTATGTCGAAAAAACTGGCTGAGGGGACGGCCACGTTGGTTTTGGATGTAAAGTGCGGCAATGGCGCGTTTATGCAACGGCTGGAAGATGCCCGGGCTTTGGCGGAGGTGATGATCCGGATTGGTTCGGGAATGGGACGCGGGGTTTCCGCGTTGATTACGAACATGGAACAGCCGCTTGGAACGACGGCTGGCAATGCGCTGGAAGTCATCGAAACGGTGGAAGCATTGCAAGGGAAAGCCGTCCCTGATTTGCTGGAGGTAACGTTACGTTTGGGTATCGAAATGTTACGTTTAACCCATGTCGAGACGGATGCTGCATCTGCGCGCAAGCGCTTGATAGAGACGATTGCATCGGGCCAGGCCTTTGAGCGGTTCAAACAAATGGTTGCGTTACAGGGGGGCGATGCGGCGGCCTTAGATGATTGTAATCGATTACCGCAAGCACCCGTGGTTCTTGATGTGCTGGCAACCGAGGGTGGCTATATCGAAGGTGTTTCGGCAGATGGCGTGGGTCGGGCCGTTTTGCAATTGGGGGCTGGGCGTAAGCAAACGACAGATAAGATCGATCCTTCTGTAGGTGTCAGCAATTTGATTCAGGTGGGAGCGGTCGTGTCAAAGGGTGACTTGTTAGCCAGAGTCCATGCTGCGAATCAAGCAGAGGCGGAGGTTGCGCGCGAGCAGGTATTGGCTGCTATTGAGATGTCTGGTGACAAGGTGGCTGTACCAGAGTTGGTTTTAGGAACGGTAGTGGATGAGTAAGCGTAGGAATGTGTTGCCATCTAGCTTCGCCCTCGGGGTGCCCCGGATGCTGCAGGATTGAAAATTTGAGTCGTAGCGGTGGTGTCATCTCGGTTTACGATTACGGGCGACGATTACGATGGACGATTGATGCTTCGCTCTCCTCGTAATCCGTCCCGACTCTCAAGAGGTCGGGATCGCCCGTAATCGTAAACCGAAAAGGAAAGCTAATGCTGCGTCAGCAGAAAAGCAAAACAATGACGTTACAGACTAGTAAGGGCACTTGGGCTGCCAAGATGATGCGGGATTGAAACTTTTGGCAGGTAGGGCGAGGCGTCCTCGCCGAGTCGTTGTTCGGTAGTCGCGGCTCACCGGGGACGGTTCGCCCTACCCGGATTGGCAAAAAACAAACATGAAGTTACTGGCTAGCATGAATGATCGAAAGCTGTTTGCATTGGCACGGGACGCTGCGCAAAATGCGTATTGTACCTATTCTCATTTTCAGGTTGGGGCGGCTTTGTTGACGCAGGATGGCAAGGTGTTTTGCGGGTGCAATGTGGAGAATGCCTCTTATGGTCTGACGATTTGTGCGGAGCGAACGGCGATCTGTTCGGCCATTGCTGCCGGATGCCGGGATTTCGAATCGATTGCCATTGTTGCCACGCAACGTGCTACTCCCTGTGGTGCTTGTCGGCAATTCCTGGCGGAGTTTGTACAACCTACGTTTCGTGTGTTGGTTGCGGCTTTAGTAGAACCGGACGCGTATCAGGTGTACTCGATGGAAGAATTGTTACCGCATCAGTTTACGTTTCCGTAAATCATGCAGGAGGTTGCTGGTATGACAACCAAGAAGCGCGCTAAAACGAAAAGTCTGCGCAAGACGTTTGTGCTGGATACGAATGTCTTGTTGCATAATCCGCAAAGTTTGGAATCCTTCTCGGATAATCGTGTTGTGATTCCCATGGCAGTGATCGAAGAGCTCGACAAATTCAAAACGCATAATGATGAGCTTGGCCGCAATGCGCGCCAAGTGATACGGCGTATTGATACGCTGCGGACGGAAGGGAGTTTGCGGGATGGTGTGCCGTTACCCAGTGGCGGCATTCTGCAGATTCGCAGTGCGTTGATGCCAGAAGCTGAAGGGATGCTGGTAGATAATGTCCCTGATAACCTGATTTTGCGACTGGCGTATGAACTGATCACCGAAAATGAAGAAGTCATTTTCGTGAGCAAGGATATCAATGCCCGTTTAAAAGCTGATGCGCTTGGGTTGCAGGTGATGGACTATGAGAAGGAAAAGGTCAATTTCGATGAGCTATATACGGGCTATAAGGAAATGACCGTTCCCATGGCGACGATTAACGGCTTTTTCAAGAGTCGCGTATATAAGCACAGTTCGATAGGTGATTTTCCCAACCAATTTGTGCTCATGCGCGAGCGCACGAAACGCAAACGCAGCAAGACCGCGTTAGCGCGGGTATTGGAGCCCGGTACGTTGGTGCATCTTTCCAGTGAGTTGGAGCGCGTCTGGAATATTGTGGCACGGAATCGGGAACAACGTTTGGCCTTGGAGTTACTGATGGATCCGTCGGTTCAGATCGTGACGCTCGTGGGGCAAGCTGGTACGGGGAAAACATTATTAGCCCTTGCTGCGGCCTTGCATAGTACGATTCGGAATCATCGCTATGACGGGATCCTTGTCTCGCGTCCCATCATTCCCATGGGTAAGGATATTGGGTATTTGCCGGGGGCTAAAGAGGAAAAGCTTTCGCATTGGATGCATCCGATCTTTGATAATCTCACCTATCTTATGAATGAACCGATCGAAAAAAGTGGTGCGGGAAAGAAGAAAACGAAAGTGACGCCCAAGGATCGCATTGAGTCGTTACTGCATAATGATACCGTGGTATTGGAAGCCTTGACATACATTCGTGGGCGCTCGATCCCGAACCAGTATGTGATTGTGGATGAGGCCCAGAATCTCACGCCGCATGAAATCAAAACGATCGTGAGTCGCGCGGGGGAAAACACGAAAATGGTTTTAACCGGGGATCCCTACCAAATCGACAATCCGTATCTGGATGCATCGAGCAATGGTTTGACATATGCAACGGAACGATTGAAGTCGTTGCCGATTCATGGTCATGTGATCTTGCAAACAAGCGAGCGGAGCGCGCTGGCGGGTGTCGCGGCCCAGTATTTGTAGGACTCTTGAAAAAGCTGAAATGGTTGGAGGGTTTTGCGTTTTTCGTGGATACATGTGTAATAGAAAAATAGGGGAAGAGCAATGGAATACAGGAATTTGGGTCGTTCGGGATTAAAAGTGAGTGCGCTTTCTTATGGTGCATGGGTGACCTTTGATACACAGCTACAGGTAGATGCGGCAAAGGACTGCATGGTTGCGGCGTATGATGCCGGGGTGAACTTCTTTGATAATGCGGAGGCGTATGCTGCTGGTAACGCCGAGGTCATTATGGGGGAGGTGTTACAACAAAATGGTTGGCGGCGTGATAGTTATATTGTGTCCTCTAAAGTCTTTTTCGGTTGCGGGCAGCGTGGACCGACACAAAAAGGGTTGAGCCGTAAACATGTGGTAGAGGCTTGCCATCAGGCGCTGGAACGCTTGCAGTTGGATTATTTGGATTTGTATTTTTGTCATAGGCCTGATCCTGATACTCCGATTGAGGAGACGGTGTGGGCGATGCATGGCCTGATCTTGCAAGGCAAAGTTCTTTATTGGGGTACGAGTGAATGGAGTGCGCAGCAAATTACGCAGGCGCATCAGGTTGCCAGGCAGTATCATCTCATTCCGCCCGTCATGGAGCAACCACACTATAACCTTTTTCACCGTAAGCGTTTCGAAAAAGAGTATGCCCCGCTGTACAAGGAATATGGATTGGGAACCACGATTTGGTCGCCATTGGCAAGCGGTGTGTTAACGGGTAAATACCGAAACGGGATTCCGTCTGATTCACGGTTGGCTTTGCCGGGCTATGAGTGGCTCAAAGAGGCGTTGAGCGGGGAGAAGGGTAAGAAGCGTATGGCTGCCGTGGAGGGACTCGCAGAAGTGGCGGATGGATTGGGCATTTCGCTTGCGGAGCTTTCGCTTGCCTGGTGTCTGAAAAACCCGAACGTCAGCACGGTTATTACCGGGGCGACAAAGGTTTCCCAGGTTCAGCAGAACATGAAAGCATTGGATGCGGTCGAGAAGCTGGATGATGCCCTCATGGAGCGCATCGACCAGATCGTTACAGATGTCGAAGTCTAGGCAGTGGGTTTAGACTACAGACCACTGACCACAGACCACAGGGCGCGGGGCGCGGTCAAGACATAGGTAACATTTGAGGTTCAGGACAGGGCGGCGAGCATTGAACGGAGCTGCCGGTATTCAGCTATGGGGATCCAAGTCTTGAACGGTTGAATATCGGAATTGGAAATCAGATATTTCGCAAAGGTCTGTTGTCTGCAGTCTGACTCAGGCATCCTCAAGCACTTTTATGGATGCTGATTCGATGAGATCCTTGACGGTTTCGCGGTAGGCTTGCATGTGCGCTGCAACCAAGTGTGCTTGGAGGGCGGATACGCTTTCCCATTTTTCGATAATGGTCACAACATTCTCGTCGAGTATTTGTGCGGGGTTATCGATGTCGACATCGACGGTGGGTGCATATTCTACGCAACCATTTTCTTTGCGTACGGTGGGAACGATGGCGTGAAAGGCATCAAGAAAAGCTTTTCTTGTGCCAGGCTTGATTTGGATGGATGCAAGTACGTGAATCATAAAGCGTATCTCTTTAATATGGTTTGCGACATGATTGGCAACGGTAAACGATTATCGCTGCGCCAGCATGTAGCATACTAGTAAATTATTGGGCGGACGCAATCCTTTGCATACTTCGTTCCGGCAATTCTCATTGTGGAGCGGCCTCGATCGAATTCCGTCTTCAGGCGGCTGTCGCCGGATGATGTGTCTTCGCCTTATGGGTTGCGTGGAATGGCGAGCATGACCGGGCGGTGATCGCTCAGGGCCCATGCGGGTTTTTCCATTAATGTGGCAGTTCGTCTAGGCAGCCCTTTGGTTAAAATATAATCGAAACATGCCGGTGGGA
Source organism: PVC group bacterium (assembly GCA_003567005.1). Classification (GTDB taxonomy): domain Bacteria; phylum Verrucomicrobiota; class Kiritimatiellia; order UBA8416; family UBA8416; genus T3Sed10-140. Next base: position 13,243 of record PXBF01000193.1, on the reverse strand, counting down.
AGCCCCCGCGTGGTGGCCATGTGATACGTTCCTCAAAGGGCACGCCTTCCCAGGTTGAATGAAACCCTGCGTTGGTGAATATATCAATTGTGCGCTCTTCTTCTTTGTCTTCCAGATTCAACCGCACATTGAAGTCGCCTCCAATGACGACTTGTATGGGGCCTCTATCAGCATAGCGTTGCTCCATTTTTTGTACATGCGCCAGAATCTGGCGTGCCCCGCTTTCGCGCATGGCGACATTCACGTTACGCTCGCCCCAATTGCTTTTGAGGTGGACTCCATACACGAGAAGGGTGCCGCCGAGTGGAGAGTCCAAGGCGGTGAACACATATCCACGGTATGGTTCCAAGTCGCCATAATCGTACGCTTCGCCCGTGAAGGGTTTTTCTTCCGTTTCGATGGGTTCATAACGACTGGCAATCATGATTTGTTGTGAAAGTGCGCGGTTCGCGCGCACAAATGCACTAATGATATGCAGTTCAAGGCCGGGAAGTTGGTCGGCAAGAAAATGGCCTGCTTCCGAGTCGCGGATTTCTTGTGCGATGAAAATGTCTGGCTCGAGTGTAGGGAGGTAATCGGCAACTTCGATGCGGTGTGCATTTTCGGCGCGTTCCGTGGCATCGGGAGAGCGTCCGGGGAACCACTCAATATTCCACGTGATGATACGTATATGTTCCGGCTCTGCTGCCAAGGGGTGAAACGGTATCGATGCGATAAGGCCCAAGGCGATGAGCCACAGTATGTTCTTTGGAGTAATGCTGGCTTGATGAATCATAGACGGAAGATACCAGATACAAGCGCTATCAGCAAGGATCTTGGAAAAAAGCTTCTTCTGCCGGTAGTAGGGCGTTAATCGTGCGCATGTCGCATAACGTCTATTGTGGGCTAGTCACCCAATGGGAGTTCCGTTGTCCGGGGTATGGGGGTATCGGGTTGGGTGAAGGCGCGTCGCCAGCCTTGTATGAGATGTTGCGGGCATGTTGGGATGAGACTGTTTTCATGTAAAACGAGCGCGGTGATTTCTGCTTTGTTGGCGATCAGGGCGGGATCCAGTTTCGCCTCTGCGGCTCGCTGTTGCACGCGTTTTCTGCGGGTCTCGATTTGTTTTTTGATGCTGGACGAGATGCGAATATGCCCTGTGTCGGTGGGTAGGTCTTCTGCGGGCATATCTTTTGCTGCGCGCAAGGCTTGGTGGATGGCAGCCGCATAGCGTTTGGGGATCTCGGTGTGCACGGGGGGGGTGCTGGTGAGGTTTGCGGCTACTTCCAGGAGAGTGGCATCCTTTGCGACATGTCCACGTGGGCGGTTTCGGCTGATGGCTTCTTGTTCCCGCCAGCGAAGGAGGCCAAACAAGGCTTTGCGCATGGCGAGCGGTAGATGGGCGGTGCGCATACGGAGATAGCGTGCATCTGCAGTCGTGGTTTTGTACTGTAGGGGATCTTTGAAGCGTTGCATTTCTTCCGATAGCATCATCTCATTCCCAAGTGATGCTGCATCGGACTTTAGTTTCCTGGCGAGAGCATGCAAATGCAAGACGTCATCGCGGGCATAGCTGATCTGGGATTCCGAGAGGGGGCGCTGTAACCAATTCGTGCGGGTAGCTTCTTTGGGAAGGTCTATGTTCAATACATCGCGAAGCAGGTTCCCCAGGGATAGGGTTGCGGGGCGATCCGTAAAGCCTGCTGCGAGTCGGGTATCAAAGACATTGCGCGGCGAAGCGTCCGTGTGTCGGGCAATAATCTGTAGGTCTTGCAAGGCATCATGTAATAGCAATTCGATCTTCGCATCCGATAGGATCTCGCCCAGCCCATCTAGATTCGGTAAGGCGACGGCATCGAGTAAGAAAACACGATCATCCGGCAGCGCCAACTGTACCAGTCCTAGCTGCGGGAAATAGGTGCGTTCCCACACAAATTCGGTGTCTAGTGCGACACTCCTGGCTCTCTTTGCCTCGATACACACTTCGCGCATCTGTTCCAATGTTGTTATCATAAAAGGGGTCAGTCCCGTATTTTAGTATGTCTTATCAACCGTTTACGTTTCGCTATTATTGCTTTGTCTTGCGTTGTTTCGATCATTTTTGGGTATCGGGAAAAACAATCAGCCCTTCCCATCTTTAATGAATCGCAAATCCACTGATTCGATACGCATGTATAACGCCTGATCAACCACGCGATGAGACATTTATCCGGATCGATGTATTGTTTTGACCTTACCTCCTCAATGGTTATGTTCATTGTTTTCAAGGCCATATTCATGAGGATTGCAGCTTCCTGTTCGTCATGTGTGTGGACAGCACCTCCTGAGTAGGAGTTACGTTTTCCGGCTATTTGGGCCAAACTAGCTTCCAGCTCCTTGCGGAATTGATCGTCGCCGACAAACCAGCCCCTGCGGAACACAGAGTATTCGTCATTCCTTGCATCCTCTGATTGTGGCTGGCTTTGTTTCTCTGCAATGTGGTTGAGATATTTTACGTAGGCTCGACGACCAAGTGAGGAGTCAGGAAAGCCGTTAGCAAGCAGAACCTGCGTCCTTTCAAGCCACTGCGGGCGGTTTCGCTTTAGATAGTAACCCAAACTGCTCCAAGGGTAATGCAGTATGTTGCCATTTTGCACTTCGGGCAATTTAGCTCGCGACGGATTGAGGTGAATATAATTTCCGAGTGTAGCGAAATATTGATTTTCAGGGCTGACGGGAATTGCTTTGTAACGCCCCTGAAAAAGATGCCCGTACGTATTGTTTCGCAGATTGAAACGCTGTGTATATGTGCCTTGCAGCCACTTCATGCCGGCAACTAAGTTGGGCTCAGGAGTCTCTAGTTGTATGTGATAATGGTTGGGCATCAGAATATACGCATGTATGCGCCACCCGGTGCGCTCGCAAACTTGTCCCAGAGCGGCTACAAAGGCATATCTGTCCTGATCGCTGCAGAAAATGGGATTGCCACGATTTCCACGGCTCATGACGTGGTAAATAGCTCCTTTATATTCGATTCGTACTTTGCGTGGCATAGGTAATATCTATCATTTACAGATACACGTATCAACAAAAAAATACTCAAATACGGGACTGACCCCTTTTACTGACCCCTTTTATGTCCCCTTTTATGTGTGACACCTTTTATTTGGTTTTACATGGATCTTACAATTTTATGATGGGGTGCTGACATTTTTTGTTTTGCTTTTTGTTTTGCTGGTTTTGTTTTGTTACGGTGCCGTTGTACATGAATCCGTGGAGGTGTGATATGCGTTGGTTATGTGGCATGTTGTTGATGGCGATGATGGTTTTGCATGGGTATGGAGCTGAAGAGCGGATTGGGGACGCGCACCGTCTGCGGGATGATGGGAATCGCGCGGAAGCGTATACATTGTATGTTGCGGTTTTGCGTGAGCGGGCGGTTCGTGGAGATGAGGCGGCTGCGGTTGTGGCGCAAGCGATCCGGATGCTTGGGGATTTGCATCGGCTTGCGGAGGCGGATGGTTTACTTGAAGAGCTTGCGATCTTGTACACGGATGATTGGCCTGTATTGGCGGAGTTGGCACGTCGTTATACCCAATTGCCTTCGCATGGATATATCATTGCCGGCGACTTTCAGCGTGGGGGTCATCGTGGTGGCGGTCGGTCTGTATCCTCGGAACGGCGTGATCGTGTGCAGGCGATGCAATTGTATGATCGGGCGCGCCGTCTGATTCTGGAGCAGGCGGCGACGGGTTCTGCGGCGGCAGGTGTATTGATCGATTTTGCGGATACGTTGCGTAGGACGGAGCCTTGGCGTTTGCAGTTGTTGACGGATTTTGCCGATTTGCCGGATTATGAGGAGGGGTATCATCACCATTGGACGCCGCGAGGACGAGAGCCTGCTCGAGCTCCCGCGGATGCGACAGGGAATCCGGTGTTCTTTGGGTTGCCGGCGTCGTATGCGGATGCCCTGAATGATGGTGAGCGCTGGCGTGCTCTTTTGGAAGAGGCGGTGGGTTTACATGCTCCCTTGGAGCAGGATGTTTTACGATTGCGGGCTCATTTTGCGTATGAGCTTTTCGGTGTGCATACGTTGCAGGAATTTCGCTGGTTTTTCCAGCGCCAGCCGCAGGAGGAGGATACGCTTGCTGCCAGCTATGCCTTGCATACCCTGAAGCAGGATGAAACGATCGCGCGTTTGGCAAATGGTGTACAGCGATTTCGATTACCGGCGGATTGGCAGTTTTTGACGATGTATGAGACGCTCGCTGCTGAGCGTGGGGAGCATGATCGGTTTGCCTTGGAACGACTGGCTACGGTGCATGAGAATCGGCGGCAATACAAGCAAGCTGCTACGTATCTGGAAACGCTGATCCGGCGTTATGGGGATGATCGACATAACTCGCTTCAGCGTCGATTGGATCAGATTGTGAAGCCGCAAGCGCAATTTGAGACGGCGCCTGTTTTTGCGGCGGGTGAGCCGGCGGTACTGGAGTATCGTTTTCGCAATGGGCGTGAAGTGCGTTTTACGGCCAAGCGTGTGGATATGGCTGCGCTGTTGGCCGATGTGCGTTCGCATTTAATGGATAATCCGCTTGAGCTTGATGGTCATCGTCTTGCGTTGCATAACATCGGGCATCGGATCTTGCATCAAGATCAGGACAAATATCTGCGTGAAACGGTTGCGGTTTGGCATGAAACGTTAGAGCCGCGGGCGGATCATTTTGATCGGATTGTTTCGATTCGCACCCCGTTACAGGATGCTGGGGCTTATCTTGTGAAAGCAGAGATGAAGGGTGGGTCGACGGCCGCGCAACTGGTATGGATTGAAAGCACGGTTATTGTCGAGAAGGTGTTAGATGGGGAGAACTTGTATTTTGTGGCAGACGCGGTCACGGGCGAGCCGGTTGCAGATGCCACGATCGAGTTTTTCGGTTATCGTATCGAGCGTTTGCGTGACAGGGGGGCATCGGCGCGTCGGCGTCAGAATGTGTATACCGTACGGCAGGCGGCAAAGACGGATGCTGATGGTTTAGCTGTTTTTCGGTTTGAGGGTGAGGAAGCGGGACGGGATGGGTATCAACGTTATCAATGGTTGATATCGGCCACGACGCCGGATCCGGATGCGGCACCGGATGAAGTGCTTTTTGCGCGCTTTGCATTCTTGAACTTTTCGCGTATGTGGCGTCGACACGGACGACAGGATTTTCGGCATGATCGTCCGCGCTGGTATGCGATCACGGATCGTCCGATCTACCGTCCGGAAGATGATGTCCAGTTCAAGGTATGGGTGCGTCGGGCGATGTATGACAAGCCGGATGATGCAGCGGAATTTGCGGAGCAAGAATTTACGATTCGGATACGCGATCCGCGTAATGAGATTGCCTATGAAGAGCGTCTGACGACGGACCGTTTTGGTGGGCTTGATAGCAGTTGGGTCTTGCCGGATGATGCGCCACTGGGGGTGTATGGAATCGAGGCAGCGGAGCACGGTCGTATTGGTCAATTTCGTGTGGAGGAGTATCGCTCCCCTGAATTCGAGGTTAAGGTAGAGGCACCGGATGAGCCGCAGATGTTGGGCGATACGATTGAAGCGGTGGTACGGGCGGATTATCTTTTTGGTGCGCCGGTAACGGATGCAACCGTCAAGGTGCGGGTGGAGCGCACGAAAGCGCATACGGATTTTTATCCGGTTGGGCGCTGGGACTGGCTTTATGGTCGCGGTTATCTTTGGCTCGGGGGCGAGGCATCTTGGCATCCCGGTTGGCGGCGCTGGGGGGTTGCGCGTCCGTGGCCGACATGGATGCCGCGTCGTGAAGATCCGCCGGAATTGGTGGCCGAGACGGAGCAACCGATTGCCGAGGATGGGACGGTGACCTTAACGTTGGACACTGCTTTGGCGAAGGCGATGCATGGCGACAGTGATCATCGTTATCAGATTACGGCAGAGGTGACCGATGCGTCGCGTCGTACGATTGTCGGGCGTGGGTCGGTATTGGCGGCACGTGATCCATTTCGTGTTTTTGTTCAATTAACGCGTGGGCATTTGCGTCCTGGGGAAGCCAGTGCTGTGAAGGTGCATGTACGGCGTCCGGATGGCAGCCCGCAAGCGGGCAGCGGTACAGCCACGTTGTATCGACTCACGTTTCCGGATGGGGAGATGCAGGAAGAGTTGGTAGAGCGTTGGGCCTTGGAGACGGGGCCGGAGGGGATTGCCGAGCTACGGGTTCGGCCGGAACGCAGTGGTCAGTATCGTTTATCGGCGGAGATGCGTGCTGGTGATCGTGTCCGTGAAGGGGCCACGATCTTTACGGTGGCAGGACCCGATACTGAGCTGACGGACTCGCGCTATGAGGAGTTAGAGCTTACGCTGGATCAAGCCGAGTATGCGCCCGAAGATAGGGTGCGTTTGCGGATCAGTACCCGGCAGGCTGATAGCACGGTACTTTTGTTTGTGCGGCCATCGCGTGGGGTATACGTGATGCCGGAGGTTTTGCGTATAGAGGGTCACACTACGGAAGTGGAAATACCTGTGAAAATGGCCGATATGCCGAATTTCTTTGTGGAGGCTGTAACCGTGGAGCATGCCAATGTACACACGGAGATTCAGCAAGTTGTGGTGCCGCCTGCTTCGCGGGCGTTGCAGGTGAAGTTGATGCCGTCATCCGAGCGTGTACAGCCTGGTGAATCGGTTGAGATGCAGGTACGCGTAACGGATGAAGATGGGGAACCGGTAGAGGGGTCGGTTGTCGTGACGGTCTATGATCGTGCGATCGAGTATATTTCGGGTGGTTCCAATGTGCCCGATATTCTGAAGCATTTCTGGGATGGTAAGCGCAATCACTTTGCGCAAGGGCGGCATTCAGCGGCCTTATGGAGTGGTAATCTCGTGCCGCCGGAGATGACGGCTTGGCGTGCGATCGGGATATTTGGTCATATCGCAGATCGTGATGATGATACGCCTTCGCCAGAGGATGAAGCGATTGCTGCTAGGTTGCGTCAAGATGGTGGCGAGCGGATGTTTCGCAGTATGCAAGGCGTTGCAGCGGATGCGGCTGTGGCAGCTCCAGCCAGGGTCCTGGCCGAGGAAGCGCCCATGGATGCGCGTGCAGAAGCCGCGGAGCCGGATGCCGAGCAGCCTGCGGAGGCGGTCGTGCGCAAGGATTTTGCGGACACGGCGTTTTGGTCGAGCCGCTTGGTGACGGATGCAGAAGGGATTGCGGATGTCACGTTCACGATGCCGGACAATCTTACCAGTTGGCGTGCCAGGAGCTGGGTGATGGGTCAAGGTACGCGTGTGGGAGAGCAGACGGCAGAAATTGTGACGACCAAGAATTTACTGTTGCGTATGCAGGCGCCGCGCTTCTTTGTGGAGAAAGACGAAACCACGTTATCGGCGATTGTGCACAATTATTTTGATGAAGCCAAAGCGGTAGCGGTGGATTTGGATATTACGGGCGACACGCTTTCGGTTTTGGATGCGGAGGAGCAGTCGATCACCGTTCCGGCAGGTGGTTCGGTTCGTGTGGATTGGCGTGTGCGTGCGGTCCGTGAAGGTGATGCGGTGATACGCATGCGGGCATTAAGTGATGAGGAATCTGATGCGATGCAGCTGGAGTATCCGGTTTATGTGCATGGGATGCTCAAGACGGAATCCTTCAGTGGTGTGGTGCGTCCGGATGCAGATACGGCATCGATCACTCTCGACGTCCCTGCGGAACGTCGTCCGGCAGAGAGCCGGTTAGAGGTGCGTTATTCGCCGACGCTGGCAGGGGCGATGGTGGATGCGCTTCCGTATCTGGTGAACTTCCCGTACGGCTGCACGGAGCAGACGTTGAATCGTTTTCTGCCGACGGTGATCACGCAGCGTATCTTGTTGGATATGGGGATTTCGTTGGAAGATATTCGTGAGAAACGCACGAACTTGCATGCGCAGGAAATTGGTGATGATCGCGAGCGCGCCAAGCAATGGCAGCGTTGGGAGATTGATCCGGTATTTGATGAGGATGAAGTTGCCGCGATGGTGCATGAGGGCGTGCAGCGTTTGAGTTCCATGCAGAATCGTGATGGTGGCTGGGGCTGGTTCGGTGGTTTTGGGGAGCGTTCGTTTGCTCATACAACGGTTGTTGTCGTGCGCGGGCTGTTGGTTGCGCGGGAGAATGGTGCGGCTATTGTACCGGGGATCCTGGAAGATGGTTTGGGTTGGTTGCGGCGCTATGAGGAAGAGCAGTTGCGTCGGTTGGCTTTGCAGCCGGGTGAGCACAACCACAAACCTTCCGCCGATAATCTGGATGCCAATGTGCATATGACGCTGATCAAGGGTGGCATTCATAATCCGAGTATGACGGCGCGGTTGTATGCGGATCGCAATGCATTATCGATTTATGGCAAGAGTATGCTTGGTCTGGCGTTGCATGCTGTGGATCGTGCGGAAGAGCGCGACATGGTGATTCGCAATATCGAGCAGGTATTGGTGGAGGATGAAGAGAATCAGACTGCTTGGCTAGAGCTGGGAAATGACAGTTATTGGTGGCGTTGGTACGGTAGTGAATATGAGGCGCATGCTTTTTATCTGAAATTGCTTGCGGCCACGGAGCCGGAGAGTGAAAAGGCTGCAGGTGTGGTGAAGTACCTACTGAATAATCGTAGACATGCCACGTATTGGAATTCTACGCGTGACACGGCGTTGTGCATTGAGGCCATGGCAGATTACCTGCGTGCGAGTGGGGAAGATCAGCCAGATATGACAGTGGAGATATTGCTCAACAACGAGGTTGTGCAGACGGAACGCATTACGGCCGACAATCTATTCAGTTTCAACAATCAGTTTGTGCTGGAAGGTGAAGCTGTTGAGACGGGCGAGCACGAGTTGACGGTGCGTCGGCAGGGGGAAGGTCCGGTATATTTCAATGCGTATCTGACCAACTTCACGCTTGAAGATCCGATTACGGCTGCCGGGCTTGAAGTCAATGTGCAGCGCAAGGTATACCGTTTGGTGCGGGATGACCGTGATACGCATGTAGAGGGTGCGCATGGGCAAGCCGCAGGGCAAACACAGAAGCGTTACCGGCGCATTCCGCTTGAGAGTGGTGATGAGGTACAGAGCGGGGATCTGATTGAAGTTGAGTTGGAACTGCACAGTCGGAATGACTATGAGTATCTTGTTATTACGGACTTCAAGGCTGCCGGCTTCGAGGCAGTGGAGCAACGCAGTGGGTATATTCCGAATGATATCGGGGCCTACGTTGAACTGCGCGATAATCGTGTGGTCTTCTTTGCGCGTCAATTAGCGCGCGGGGAGCATAGCGTATCGTATCGACTGCGTGCCGAGGTGCCCGGGTTCTACAGTGCGTTGCCCGCTACGATAGAGGCCATGTATGCCCCTGAGCTTGTCGGTAATTCCGATGAAATCAAACTTGGCGTTACGGATTAATATTGGGCTTCGGGCGCAGATGATGTAAGCTAGACATGCAGGGAGGGACGCGACCGTTCGGACATGCAGTAGAGAGGAGTGTGTGCGATGAAAGCAATGGGTATGTTTGTTATCTTTCTCGTTGCGCTATCCGTTTTTGGCATGGGGTGTGATTACCCGGTTGCATTAGTGGATACGCCTACGCTTGAGATGGATGCGGCGTTAGTGGGGCGTTGGGAGCATCTTGATCGACGGGGTCGGCGAAATCGCTTGTTGGTGCTTCCCATGGATGCTAAGGCGTATTTGGTTGTTCTCACGCACGAAGACGAAGCGTCATTGTATGCTCGTGCCACGAAATGGGAGCAAGGCAAACGGTCTTTGGTTCAATTGGATTGGATTGGGACCGGGGAGGGTGTGGTGCCGGATGACGATGCTACCTTTCAATATGTGAAGTATGAGGTGGAAGGTGATGCGTTGCGTTTTCGTTTGCTCAGCACTGCCGTGGTGCCGGATGATGTTGTTTCCGTGGATGCGTTGATACAGCTTATGGAAGAGCACAAGGATAACCCTGCCTTGTTTCGCAGGGAATCCGTTTATCGGCGGGTAGATGAATGAGGTGCAGGTGGGGGTGTTTGGTGTTGGGGACCACCAGGGGTTATTTGAGATCTCCGAGGAAGGCGAGCAGGCGTGCGTGGTCGGTCATATTGTAGCGTGCGCTGGTTAGGGTGCTACCGATGCGGATGGTGCAGGCGTCCTCGGGGAGCACGGTAAACATGGATTCGTTTGATTGGTCATCGCCGACAGCAAAGATAAAATCGTATTGGGTGTCGGCGAGGTAGTTACGCAGCATGCTTGCCTTGTGGCTTTCTGCATTTCGGATTTCGATGAGGCGTCCGAGTTCATTGACTTGCAAATTTTCCATCCCGGCAAAGCTGCGCAGGTCTTCGATGAGTTCGCGCGAGCGCACTTCGCCAAGTTCTTTTTCAGCATTTTCGAAGTGCCATATGAGGGCATAGCGTTTTTCGTCGATATAGGATCCGGGTGTACGGACGACATATTTTTCGAGGATGGGGCGTGCATCTTCTTGCCATGCGGTGGCGAGTTCGGGTTCCTCGGACCACTTGCCGTCGCGGCGGAAGGCGGCATCGGAGCAGGCGATGAGGTCGACGGGGTGGCGGTGGAACCAGTGGTCGATCAGGACGCGGCTGTTATCGGTAATGATAGCGACCTGATTGTTACGTACTGTTGCCAGGCGCTGCAACAACTCGAGCAATGCTGGTGGGGGTGGTTTTGTGTGTCCGTCTTTTGGAACCGGCACGAGGGTTCCGTTGTAGTCAAAGAGTAGCAATCGTTTGTTTGCTGATCGATAGGATGCCTGGATTTTGTGGGCCACGCGATTGTTGAAGCTATGACTTTGGATGGCGGCTTGGCGTGATTTTACATGTCGCAGGCTTTCCATAAAGGTAACCGACCAGTTCAGCGCGGTGTTACGCTGTTGGCGCTGTTTCATGCGGGTAAAGGTGGTGATTTGTTTACGTGTGGGCATGTTGAGGGCTGCAGCGAGTGCGGCCATACTCCCGCTGCGGTCGTACGGGTTAATGAGAATGGCTTCGCTAAGTTCGCGGGCGCCGCCGGCAAATTCGCTAAGCACGATGACGCCTTTTTCGTTTTGTCTGGCGGCGACATATTCCTTGCCGATGAGGTTCATGCCGTCGCGTAAGGAGCCCACGAGCAAGACATCGGCGATATTGTAGAGTGCGGCCATTTCGGTTCGGTTGCTGTCGGCGTGCTGATGGAGGATAGGTTCCCAGTTTTTGCGAGCAAAGCGTTTGTTGCAAGCGGCCACGCGGGCTTTGACTTCTTTCGCATAATTTCGCAGTTCTTCGGTGTTGGTGCTACCAAATGTGCGTATGAGAAAGAGGGCTTTGCCGCGCAGGTTGGCATGTTGTTCGAGCATTTCCGTGATGGTCTCGACTTTTTCGATAATTCCGCGGGTGGGATCCATGCGATCGATGGATAGGACCGTACGGCTACCATTGGTTTTACTTACGAGTTTATCGAGGGCTCTTTCGTATGCCGGTGATTTACGGATTTGTGCGAATGCGTTGAAGTCTACGCCTAATGAGAATGAATCGGTATGTACGAGTCGGTTCCCTGTAACGACGGAGCCGAGTTTGGCTTCGAGCCCGAGGATGCGGAAAAGGCAACTTTGAAAGTGACGCGTATATTCATAGATATGGAAACCGATGAGATCGGCACCGAGTATGCCATTGAGAATTTCGCGTCGCCATGGTAGCAACCGGAAGATCTCGAACGAAGGAAATGGGGTATGCAGGAAAAAGCCGATCGACACGTTGGGGCATTCGCGTCGAATCAAGCCAGGCAAGAGCATGAGTTGGTGGTCATGAATCCAGATTGTGTCGGTGGGTTTGATTTGTTTGCGAATGGCTTCAAAGTAGGCTTTGTTAAAGGCTTGGTAGTCGGTCCAGGTTTGTTTTTCAAAGGTAGCGCTTTCGGGACGATAATGGAAGAGGGGCCAAATGGTTTTGTTGCAGAATGTTTCTGCATTTCGTAGGAGGTTCTGGTCTTTGAGCAGAACGGTATGGCAATTGTGCGGTTGTGCGAGGCGTTGAATGGTTGCCTTGCTATTTGCCTGCATCCGGGGTGGGAGGTCGAGACTTCCGTACCAGACACTATCGTAGGCTTGATAGACAGAGCCGACCGCGCTGGCCACTCCCCCGACGGTTTCCTGGAGGGTATAGCGTCCTTTCCGTTTGCGCACGGCAAAGGGGAGTCTGGCGGAGCAGAATACGACGCGTTGGGTTTCCTCGGAGATATCGAGGTCCTGGTTGCCGGTATGGTCGATGACGGTAAAGCCGGGGGTTACGAGGTATTGGGCTTTGTTACGGAGTCCCTGGACGACCTGATGTTCTTTTTCGAGCACTTGGAAGCGGAATTTATCCACTTTCTCTTTCTTGCGTTTTTTTTGCGCGAGTTTGGTGTCGTGGTAGGTTAGGTCGATAAAGACGCGAATATCGGCAGGCACATTACAGGCGTAGAGACCTTCGACAATGAGCAGATCGATTTTTTTAAAGTCGGTGACGAGTTTATCTTCCTGGTCTGTATATAGATCGAGAAAGGGGATGGTGGTCGGTCGTCCTTGACGAAAGGATTCAATATTTTCGTCGAGGAGGTCCCAGTCGATTTCATGCAAGCCGACAGCATCCATGCCATGTTTGCGGCGATGCGCGGTACGTTCGACGGGGGGTACGATGTAGTAGTTGTCGAGATGCAGGATTTTGATTCGCATTTCCTCGTGGCGGAGGACTTGTCGCAAGGTTTCGGCGATTTCGGATTTGCCGGAACCGGACTCACCGCCGATCGCGACGACGAGTCGTTCGCGATGGGGGTTGATTCTTGCGGCCAGTTCGCGTGCTACGCGTTCGTGCTTTTGTTCGACCAGTAAGACGTCGCCGATCATGCGTTCTCCTTCTGGTTGATCGCGGCAAGGAATTTGCGGAAGGATTGGGGGGAGGATGCGCGGTAGGCGGCGTCGGTGTCCTTATCGCCGACCTTTACGGTGATGACGTTTTCGTCGTCGAAATACAGCATGGTTTCATCGGTTTTGTCGTCGCCTGCGCAGAGCATAAGGTCGTATTTGTGTTCATTCATGAAACGGGCTACGGCCATGCCCTTGCTGACGTGCTGGCTGCTGACTTCGACAATTTTTTGTCCTTGGTGGATGGCGACGGGTAGATTGGCTATGGACTCATTGAGTTCGCCGATAAGGCTGGCGGCTTTCCAGGCACCAAACTCGGGATCTGCCTGGCGGTAATGCCAGACGAGGGCCGAGTGTTTTTCCTCGACCTTGGT
>PXBF01000101.1 GCA_003567005.1 PVC group bacterium | reverse complement strand
GTGCTGCCTTGTTCAAGAAAATCAACCGCAAAGCGGGTGTCGTGATTGCCAATATTGGTGATGCCTCGATGGGCTGTGGTCCTGTCTGGGAGGCAATGAACTTTGCCTCGATGGGACAATTCCACCATCTTTGGGATAAAGCGCATCGTGGTGGATTGCCGATCATCTTCAATTTCATGAACAACTTTTATGGTATGGGCGGGCAGACGTCCGGCGAAACCATGGGGTACGATGTGCTTGCCCGTGTGGCTGGCGGTGTGAACCCTGAAGCCATGCATGCTGAACGGATCGATGGATATAATCCACTGGCTGTAGCTGATGCCATTAAACGGAAAGCGGATCTGTTGAAAAAGGGCAAGGGCCCGGTGATGCTGGATACGATGACCTATCGTTACTCGGGGCACTCGCCATCTGATGCTTCTTCCTATCGCGAGAAATCGGAAGTGGAGCTATGGCAGTCGCAAGATTCGATTGCCTGGTTCACGAAGGAATTGCAGGAAGCGAAAGTATTGGATGCGTCCGGTTTGGAAGCAATGACCGAGGGGGTAGTGGAAGCTGTGACCACGGCTCTCAAACTGGCGATTGATGACGAGCTGTCGCCGCATGTAGAACCTGTTTTCATTGAATCGGTGATGTTCTCGGATGAGAGCAAACAGACGATGGAGGAGGGACGGGAACCGGATCTGTTGGATGCCGGTGATGACAATCCGCGCGTAAAACAGATTGCGCGTCGTGTACGCTCTGCCTTCGAAAACGGCAAACCCGTCAGCAAGAATAAGATGTACCAATTCAGAGACGGCATATTCGAAGCCGTGCTGCATCGGTTCAAAACAGATCCTACGATGGTTGCCTATGGGGAAGAAAACCGAGATTGGGGTGGGGCGTTTGCATGCTACCGCGGTTTGACAGAAGCGTTGCCGTATCATCGTCTCTTTAACTCTCCGATCAGTGAAGCTGCCATTGTCGGAACGGGTGTGGGTTATGCTTTGGAAGGGGGTCGCGCCTTGGTCGAGTTGATGTACTGCGACTTTATGGGTCGCGCCGGCGATGAAATTTTCAACCAGATGGCCAAGTGGCAGAGCATGTCGGCTGGTGTTTTGCAGATGCCGCTTGTGCTGCGTGTTTCGGTTGGTTCCAAGTATGGTGCACAGCACTCGCAGGACTGGAGTGCCTTGGTGAACCATATTCCCGGATTAAAGGTGGTGTTTCCGGTTACGCCGTATGATGCAAAAGGCATGATGAATGCCGCCCTGGCGGGTACGGATCCTGTCGTGTTCTTTGAAAGTCAGCGTCTCTATGATGTGGGCGAAATGTTTGAAGAGCAGGTGCCGGAAGGGTATTATGAGGTACCCTTGGGTCCGCCGGCGAAACGTCGCGATGGCAAGGATGTGACCATCCTTACGATCGGTGCTACGCTATATCGTGCATTGGAAGCGGCCGATACCTTGAGTCAGAAGTATGGTTTGGAAGCAGAGGTGTGGGATTGCCGTAGCATCAATCCACTGGATTATGAACCGCTTGTCGAGTCGGTACGCAAGACAGGGCGTGTCTTGTTAAGTTCCGATGCTTGTGAACGTGGTTCTGTTATGCAGACGATTGCCGCGAATATCGGGCAATTTGCTTTTGATGATCTGGATGGTCCGCCTGTGGTTGTTGGTTCACGTAACTGGATCACGCCCGCGTATGAACTGGAAGATGCCTTCTTTCCACAACCGGAATGGATTCTGGATGCAATCCATGAAAACATTTTGCCCTTGCCCGGCCACACGGTGACGACGAATCAGTGCGCTGCGGAACGCATGCGCCAGAACCGCCTCGGCGTGTGATTGATTACAAGGGCAGCAAGTTGTGCCAACCTGCCGATGCGGAGGGTGAGTGCGGCGCGTTGAGAGCAGCAGGTTGCGGGATCATACTTCGCGTAAAGCTACGTATGACAGGCAACCTGCTGTGCTTGATGGTTCGTGTTGTGCATTTTCTGGGAATATGTAAGATTCGTGCGCATGAGTATCTTGTTGGACAAAACGCTGCGTTTGTTTCTCGATAGTATTGGACGGCGGGAAGAGTACGAATTTTATCTCGAGCGCTTCCAGTTGGGGAATCAGGCCGCTTTTGCTTTGCTGGTTCCCCTGTATGAGGGATTTGCGGAGTCTGCAGCTGTCTTTGCATTTGATTTACACTTTTTGTTGCGGCTCGGTTTACATCCGGTGGTTTTTTTGTGTGGGGCACATGCATCGGCAATGGCCGCATTGCTGGATGCGGAGGAACATGCCTTTGTCTTTGTGTGCTGGCGGGCGGACGTACCGCTCGATGCGCTGGAAGGGCAACTGCAGGAGGCATCCGCTGCGGGGCACATTGCTGTAATTGTGGGCGAGTACGTTGATGTGCGAGAGGGGCTTTCGCTGCTAGTGCCGCGGTTAACACGGCGTGTGCATATGATCCGGGCAGCGGGACCGCTGCACCGGGAAGATGGCAAGCCCTTATGGTATTATCAGGCACAGGATCCGGTGCGTTTGGTTCCTGCTGACGAAAGCATTGCGAAAATAGCGGTGGATGCACTGCATCTAGCAGAGGGGGTACATATTTCAATTGCATCCCCATTAAATTTATTGGCCGAGCTTTTTACGGTAAAGGGGGCGGGCTGTCTGGTTCGCAGAGGGGTGCGGATTACCTGTCAGGAAAGCATTGGGGCGGTAGATCGGGGGCGGCTCGTGCAACTTTTTGAAGATAGCTTCGGGCGAAGCCTTTTGTGTCCGGCTTGTCTGGATGCGGCGGCCCGCATTTATCTCGATGCGGATTATCGTTGTGCCGCCTTGTTGGAGCCGCAGCATGGATACATGTATTTATCTAAGTTTGCCGTCCATCGTGCAGCGCGAGGTGAAGGACTGGCGCAGGAATTATGGCGGACTGTAGAGCGGGCGCATCCTGCGATCTTTTGGCGATCGCGTTTAGGAAATCCTTTTAATCAATGGTATGACCGCCAAGCTTCAGGGGTTCATACAGAGGGGAGTTGGCGGATCTATTGGCGGGGGGTTGCGCGGCAGGATTTACCGGCGGTAATAGAGGCTGCGCTAGCACGACCTTTGGATTTTGCTGTTGATCCATTGAGTGCATCGTGAATGGTTTGGGCCATAGCGGGACCGATCCCCGGCACAGCCGCAATATCTTCCACAGGGGCTTTGGCAATGCGTTGCACGGACCCCATGGTTTTGAGCAGCAGCTCTTTGCGTTTGGCGCCGATGCCCGGGATTTTATCCAGTGCAGATTCGCGTAATCTTCGATTGCGAAGGTTGCGGTGATACGTAATGGCAAAGCGGTGGGCTTCATCGCGGATACGTTGTAGAATTTTAAGGGCAGGGTCGTTGCGCTTCAAGCGTAAGGGGGGGGCATCCGTGCTGTAGTAAATTTCTTCGTGACGTTTTGCCAATGATGCTACTGGGACAGGCGCGCCCATTTCACGCATGATTGCCTGGGCTGCTTTGAGTTGCGTAATGCCCCCGTCTACGAGAATGAGCCCCGGTAACGGTTTGTGGTCGTCTTGTAAACCGCGAATACGTCGTTGCACGACTTCAGCCATCATAGCAGGATCATTGGCACCTTCCACGGTCTTGATCCTGAATCTACGGTACCGGTTGGGGGCAGGGATTCCATCTACGGCACATACCATACTGGCTACTGCATAGGTCCCCATAATGTTTGAAATATCGAAGGTTTCGATAACGTGGGGTATGTCCGGTAGATCGAGCCTTTTGGCGAGTGTTTCGATTCCTTCGCGGGCGGTTTTGCGCTGCATGCGTGGTGTGGGGGCCGCGCGCGCATGTTGACGTACCGTTTTTTCCATTAGCAAAAGCGTGTCACGTAGACGGGCGGCCTCCTCGAAATCCAGATTTTGGGATGCTGTTTTCATTTGGGCACGGATTTCGGTCAGCAGTTTGGGCCGTTGTCCGCGCAAAAAGGCGCATGCCTCCTCAAACCGCTCGCGATAATCCTCGACAGAGATACGGTTTACGCATGGTGCGGTGCATAGGCGAATAATATCGTTATGACAGTGTTTATAGGTCGTTTCATCGGGCTCACGGGGGGTACACCGACGGAGTCCAAAATGTTTTTCAAGAAACTCGATGGTTGCACGGGCGGCAACGGAGTTGACATAGGGTCCGAAATAGCGCGCGCCGTCATTTTGCCGGAATCTTGCTGTCTCAAAGCGGGGGTAGGTGACGTTCATGTCTGCCTTGATAAGCAGGAATCGTTTGTCATCCTTAAGTAGCACGTTGTAACGCGGTCGGTATTTTTTGATTAAGTCACCTTCCGTAAGAAGCGCGGCTGCTTCGTTATGCACAACCATGTATTCGAGATTCGCGACACTTTTAACCAGACTACGCAGTTTGGGGTCACCCTTGCGCAGTGCGGCCTGCCGAAAGTATGATTGCACACGTTTGCGAAGATCTAGAGCCTTACCTACATAAATAATTGTACCTGTATCATCGCGCATGATGTAGCAACCAGGCTTGGAGGGAAGGTCTTTTAATACTTCGCGTATGGAAGCGGGAATATGCATATGTTTACTTTATTGTCCATTTTTGCAGGATCCTGCACCTGTTACAGTCAATCTTCGTATACGGTTCGTATTCTATTACAATCTGACAGTCCTTTTCGATTAGAAATATACGTATACAGGGATTTGTGTCCGTTTTCGAAATGAGCTGTACCTTAGGTAAAGCAAGTTGTGGCAACTTGCTTCTGGCTTGGATGCGTATGTGTTTTGGGATGCAGGAGGTTTCGGGGTCATAAATCGTCCCGACTCCCATAGGGGCACGGGACTATTTATGACAGGAAACCTGCTGTACTAGTGTTCTTTTTGTTATCTTATGTATTTATTTGCGCGTTTCTGTTCTCATAAACGAGAAATGATGTCGACTTGCTTTCAAAAAGGGGGTTTATTTTATTATTATTATATTTATCGTGTAATGTTATGCGATTTATGTTGATTTATGAAAGTATCTTTGGATAATGCGGTGTTTGTTTTGGAATTTTATGAACGGCCCGTAGTTATAATATAAGGAGTAGGACTGTGAATAATGAGGGGATGACAGGTGGAGAGGCTTTGGTTCGGTGTTTGGAGAATCAGGGCATCGAATATGTATTTGGGCTCTCCGGGGGAGCAGCACTGCCGATGTTCGATGCACTTGTTGACTCTAAAATCAAGTTAATCTTAGTACGCCATGAACAGGGAGCTGCTCACATGGCTGACGGCATGGCCCGTGTGACGGGGAAACCGAGTGTTGTTATTGTAACGAGCGGACCGGGAGCAATGAACACCATTACGGGTATCCTTACGGCGCACATGGATTCGGTTCCGATGGTGGTTCTCACGGGGCAAACCATCAGTTCCATGTTGGGTAAGGATGCCTTTCAGGAGGCTGATGTTTTTGGCACAACGATGCCGGTTGTGAAGCATAGCTACCTTGTAAAAAATACAAATGAAATCCCGCGTATGGTACGAGAGGCGTTTCATATTTCTGCAACGGGTCGACCTGGTCCGGTATTGATTGACATACCGAAAGATTTCAGTTCTGGGCCTTTTACGGGTGATTTATTTCCTGAAATGGATTTACCTGGATACAAGCCTGATGCCAGTGATCCTGATGAGGACGCGTTAACCCAGATTGCAGCAGCACTGAGTCAATCGGAGCGGCCGGTTATATTGGCTGGGCATGGTGCTTTGATCGCTAATGCGCAGGATGCATTGTTGGCCCTTGCGGAGAAATTACAGGCACCTGTGACGACAACATTGTTGGGTAAGGGGGCTTTTCCTGAGAATCATCCTCTTTCCTTGGGGATGCTGGGTATGCATGGCACTGCCTATGCGAACAAGGCAATGGTGAATTGTGATTTGGTCATGTCAATTGGTTCTCGATATGACGACCGCATCATTGGCAAGGCACCCGAATTCTGTAAGAAAGCCGTTCGGATACATGTCGATATCGATTCGGCCGAGTTTGGTCGAATGATCGCGTGTCATCATTATTGTCATGGTGATGCTCGAGTTGTTATCGAGCATTTGCTACCTCTCGTCGGCAAATTGCCGACCGATCCGTGGTTGGCGCAAATAAACGATTTCAAACGGAAGTATCCATTGGGTTATAAGAAGCGTGGTGGTTTAAAAATGCAGCAGATTCTGGATTCGCTTGATCGTTTGACAGAAAGTCGTGCCATAATCACGACCGACGTAGGTCAGCATCAGATGTGGGCTGCGCAGTTTTGCAAAACCATTGAACCGCACACCTGGTTGAGTTCCGGTGGAGCTGGAACGATGGGCTACGGTTTCCCTGCTGCAATCGGTGCAGCTTTTGCTCGTCCCGATAAACAAGTCTGGGCCGTGGTGGGGGATGGCGGTTTTCAGATGACCATGGCTGAATTGGCGACGGCAGCGATCAACAAGCTTCCGGTGAAAGTATTGATTTTAAATAATCGATATCTGGGCATGGTGCGTCAATGGCAGACGCTCTTTTATGATGATCGTAAAAGTGGGGTTGATTTGGAAGGCAATCCGGATTTTGCGCGTTTAGCAGAGTGCTATGAAGGCGTGAAAGGTTTTACACTCAAGCGTGCTGCAGATATTGACAAAGTATTGCAGAAAGCGATTGATTATAACGACGGCCCCTGTGTTGTGGAAGCAATCGTAGAAAAGCAAGACAATGTGTTTCCGATGATACCGGCAGGTGCGGCGTTAGAAGATATGCTCATTGATGAGCCCAAAAGCACAACGAAGCTAGAAAAACCAACGGGATCCACATAATGAATACGCATGTATTGCAGTCAAATGAAGCAGTTGTAGCGCAAGAGAAAGATAAAATGATGTCAGAGGAACGAACACATACACTGAGCGTATATGTTGCCAATCGCCCCGGCGTATTGGCACGTATTTCACAAGTCTTTTCACGCCGTGGATTCAATATCGATTCCCTTGTCGTGTCCCCGACAATCGATGGCCGTTACTCTCGCATGACGATTGCTGCCAAGGGGTCGTATGATGGTTTGGAGCAGATCATTTTACAGCTTGGCAAGTTGATTGATGTCATTCATTGCATTGATCATGCCAATGATGTGTCTGTGATTCGTGAACTGGCTCTGGTCAAAATTCGAGTGGAAGCAGAAGCGCGCGGGGAAGCCTTTCAGATATGTGAACATTTTGGTGCGAAAACCGTTGATCTTACAGATCATTCCATGATTATTATGGTTACTGGTCATAGCGACAAAGTTGACGCTTGTATTGACATGCTACGTAAGTTTGAGCTTGTTGAGATGGTCCGCACAGGCAAGGTGGTCATGGCTCGTGGTGAGGAAATAACGTAAGGGTTTGTTTACATGGGAAAGACATTATTCGAAAAAATCTGGGATCAGCATGTTGTAACTGTTTTAGAAGATGGTACAACGTTGTTGTATATTGATCGTCACCTCGTACACGAAGTAACCAGTCCGCAGGCGTTTGAAGGTTTGCGTTTGGCAGGGCGCAGGGTTCGGCGTCCCGGCAACACATTTGCGACGATGGATCACAATGTACCAACCGATAATCGCACAGAAATTCTAGACCCCGTTTCTAAAGAACAGATTGAGGCGCTGGAAAAGAATTGCGCGGATTTTGCTATCAGCCTTTACGGTTTAGACAGTGACAAGCAGGGTATCGTGCATGTCATCGGGCCGGAGCAGGGGCTAACGTTGCCAGGAATGACGATTGTTTGTGGTGACTCGCATACATCAACGCATGGTGCATTTGGTACATTGGCCTTCGGTATCGGCACTTCGGAAGTGGAGCATGTATTGGCCACGCAGACGTTGCGCCAATCGAAACCTGGCACATTCAAGGTCGAGTTTACGGGGCAATTGCAGCCCGGTGTGACGAGTAAAGATATGATCTTGAAGTTGATTGGTATCATTGGCACTGCCGGTGGCACGGGGTATGTATTGGAATATACGGGTGAAGCTGTACGTGCGTTGACCATGGAAGAGCGCATGACGATCTGCAACATGAGTATCGAGGCTGGTGCACGTGCCGGCATGATGGCGCCCGATGAAACAACCTTTGATTATATACGCTCGGGTGATCGTCCGTTTGCGCCCAAAGGAGAGGCGCTTGAGAAGGCAATCGCGGCTTGGCGTCAGTTGCCCAGTGATCCAGATGCCGTGTTCGATCGGACACTCACGATCGAGGCTGACAAGATAGAGCCGCAAGTGACATGGGGCACGAGTCCGGGAATGGTTACGGATGTGACCAGCGTGGTGCCGGGACCGGAAGATTTACCGGATTTTAATCGGGTCGATGTTGAAAAGGCGCTTGCCTACATGGGATTGAAGGCAGGTACGCCCATAACCGACATTCATCTCGATACGGTCTTCATTGGTAGTTGTACGAATGCTCGTATCGAAGATTTACGGCGTGCTGCCCACGTAATAAAAGGTCATAAGGTCGCAAAGGGGTTACGCCTGATGATTGTGCCGGGAAGCGAGCCTGTGCGGCGTCAGGCCGAGGCTGAAGGTTTGGATACAATCTTTACGGATGCTGGCGGTGAGTGGCGTTTGGCTGGTTGCAGCATGTGTCTTGCTATGAATCCTGACCAATTGCGGCCGGAAGAGCGCTGTGCATCGACGTCCAATCGCAATTTTGAGGGACGGCAAGGCAAGGGTGGACGCACGCATTTGGTAAGCCCCGAAATGGCGGCAGCGGCAGCCATCGCCGGACATTTTGTAGATTACCGTACCTTGGTTTAAGAGCAATAGGAGAGCACCGTGGAAAGCTTTACATCACATACAGGATTGATTGCGACACTCGATAGGGCAAACATTGATACCGATCAGATTATACCGAAGCAGTACCTGAAGTCCATTCGTCGAACAGGTTTCGAAGAAGGGTTGTTCAACGATTGGCGTCGTTTGCCGGATGGCCATCCTGACCCGGCGTTTGAGCTCAATCAAGAACGCTTTCATGGCGCGAGTATTCTCGTGACGCGCAATAATTTCGGCTGTGGTTCGAGTCGTGAGCATGCTGTTTGGGCTATCGCGCAGTTTGGCTTTCGTGTGGTTATCGCACCCTGGGTGGAGCGGGGCGGTCAGCGCATACCGGGATTTGCTGATATCTTTGCGAATAATTCCGTCAAGAACGGCCTTTTAACGGTTCAGTTAGCTGAGCATGAAGTGCAGGCCATTTTTGAAATGGTTGAAAGGTTTCCGGGATTGCAAGCTACCGTGAATTTAGAAGAACAGCGCGTTGTCTTGCATATGGATGAGGAAGAGTCGTTTCACTTTGACATTAAGCCTGAAGTGAAAGATCACTTGCTAAAAGGTCTGGACGATATTGCTTTAACGCTCGAGCATGATGCGGAGATATCGGAATACGAGCAAACGCGTGCGATCGCCTGAAGGCGGAACTACAAACGCTTCAACATCTGAACGAACATGTTGGTGGTACTGGCTCTAGAATCTTCTTAAGGAAGATGATAGAAGAAAGCGTTTATGTTTGTCTGGAATCGTTGATGCGTCTGTGCGTTGGGATGCAGCAGGTTGCGGGACAACCTGCTTCTGTTGTGGCTGAGAGTGGCTGGTGGGAAATACAGGGAGCGACGCAATAGGAGGCGACGAGTATGACCGTTGATGATCTGAAAGGTGCTGTGCGCGATGTGGCCGATTTTCCTAAACCAGGAATCCTTTTCAAGGACATAACCCCCATATTGCAGGATCCTGCTTTATTCCAGTATGCCATGCAATTATTTGCCGAACAGATTCAAGATCGGGGCGTAACCAAAGTGGCTGCGGTTGATGCACGCGGCTTCTTTTTTGGTGGGGTGTTGTGCGAAAGATTGGGTATTGGTTTGGTGCCGATTCGCAAAGCGGGTAAATTGCCATATAAGACGTATGAAGTATCGTATGAATTGGAGTATGGTTCCGCCACACTTGCAATCCATCAGGATGCCTTTGTGCCTGGAGATAAAGTTGTTCTGGTCGACGATCTTCTGGCAACAGGGGGTACGGCCGCTGCTTCTGCAGAACTGATTGGCAAGGCAGGCGGGGATCTTGTACAGTTACAATTTCTAATCGAGCTTTCTTTTTTAGAGGGGCGCAAGAAGCTTTCCGGTTATGATGTTTATGCTCCCATCGTGTATTGATGGATTTTGCGTGCAGCCATTCTCATTTTGGACGTGGTAGTCTAGAGCCGGAACGACAAACGCCGTACAATTGGGGTAAAATGCGTTTGTAGTAGCGGCTTTAGTCGGTACTCTCACGCATGGGCGTTCATAATGAGAATTTCTGTTTTGCACTTGACTAACGCGAGGGTACGTAGGTGAAATATTGATATGAACGAAACGCATGTAAAAACTGTTAAGAATCCAAGGGCAGATCGGGCCGTCCAGCACGAGCCAATATGCCAGGTGCTTCTTCATAATGATGATAACAATACCGTTGCACATGTCATTCATTGTTTGCAACTGGTGTTTACGTATGACATTTCCATGGCTGCCAAGATCATGTTAGAGGCGCATGAGCGTGGAAAGGCGATTGCGGAAGTGGAGGGCAAGACGGCTGCCATTGATCATCGCGATCAATTGCGTGCCTATGGGTTATCTGCAACCGTTGAACCGATTTAAACGGGAAAGACAGCCTGCATCAGTTCGTGCATGGACTTTACCGTGATATCTGCTTCATGCGTAAAATCTCGATGTCCCGGATTCGCAAAGAAGCATGTCTTGGTGCCTGCGCTCCTTCCGCACTGTATATCGTGAATAAAGTCTCCTACCAGCAGGGTATCCTGGGGGTGTATGCCCCATTGTTTCGTCATTTCCAGCACAGGAGCCGGATGCGGTTTCGGATTTTCATGTTCCCGCGTGATAATGATGTCGAAGCTAAGATCAAATTTTTGCAATAGCGTATCTACATTTTTTCGACAATTCAGCGTAAGCAGTCCACAAGGAATCCGGTTGTTTCGGCATCGTTCGAGAAAGTCATGTGTGCCGGGTTTGACGGCTTGATTCTGCGCGGCATTATGCTCGTGACGCATGATAATCTGCCAAGCGATATCGCGTTCTTTTTTTGGGTATGTTTCGATATCACCACTATAGCCGGTAGCTTCGAGTACTTCCTGGCGGATGGCATCGAAATCGAAAACCGGTTCGGTAATCGTTCCGTCCATATCGAAAATAATTGCTTGAAATTGTGCGCTGGGTTTATCCACGGTGTTGTAAGACAAAATGTGTGTTGATATAGCTGATTGCATCATCGAGCGAAGGAAGAATTTTCGTGCAGAAACGTACCATCCATGGGTTGCATTCGGCAAATGGGAATGGTGAGAATGCAACGACAAATTTGCCAAGGTCGTGTGACGCATAAAAGACTTCCATTGCGGTTCCGATAGAAGGTTTATTGTAGTTCACCAGCACAATATCGGCTTCTCTTACATCTTGGAGGTCGAATTCGACAATTTCGTTAGCACTATCGACTTCGCGATCCTTGAAGTTACGACGCATCGGATCCAGAATGATAAACTGCTCGTCGAGATGCTCCTGCGCAATGGTCCGCCATTCTTTTGCGTACCCTTCTTGTTCATCCATAATTGGTCCACACAAATAGATTTTTTTCATATAGCATTCCAGAATTGTAGATTATTTCGATGGGCGTGAATGCTGCACGGTATGCCATCCCTGTTCGTGAAGCAAGTTTTGAGTTGGCCGTGTGCAGGTTGATGCTATGTTTCCTAGTATACCCTTGCCATAATCTCTTCGCGTCAATATTGTGCATGGACATGTTGCAAGGGGCGAATGTTGGAATTGTGTGTAGCATCATGTAGTAACAGAGGAAATTTAAATACGTGAAATTTGCATACTCACTTGCTGGAACATGGTGTTGTCGTCTTGATCCGGATCGACGGGGGATTCAGGATAATTGGCAGGATGGTGTATCTGAAGAATATGGCGTAACGTTACCAGGTACGACACAAACGAATGGAATTGGACCGGCTCCTGCTATTCGTCAAATCAGCAATTTAACACCAGCTACTGAATATGTAGGCCCAGCTTGGTATTGGCGAAACATTGATCTCCCAGATGATCCATCCTCTCTATTTTGGGAACTTTCTCTGGAACGCGTATGCTGGGAGTCTTTCGTATGGCTCAATGGTGTGCCTCTTGGTACTCGGGATTCGCTAACAAGCCCGCATGTTTATGATCTCGGCCAAGCAGTGAAATCGGGCCGGAATCGTCTTGTTATCATGGTCGATAACGCGAATTTGCGTTCTGCATCTACAAATTTCGCGACCACGCTTGCCGAGGATGAAGAGCTCGTAATCGAGGCGAATGCAGATAAACGGTTGCATTGTGGGGGGCATCACACGATATTTGGCGGGTTTGTTTGGAATGGTATTACCGGTGCGATAGAGCTACGGGGGCGTCCGCGTGTGAGAATCACGTATCCGCAGGTATACCCGGATGTAGAGCGCAAATGTGTAGTAGTCAAATGCTATACAATCAATGCAGATGATGCGCCTGTATCGGCTGTGCTGCATGTACGGGTTGGAGCGCAAGTCCTGACGAACCATTTGACGGTTAGCCCTGGTGAAACCCCCATTTCCGTGGAGGTCAGCCTTGGTCAAGATCTTCAGCTTTGGAATGTGCATACCCCGGCGTGCTACCGTTTGGCCATACAGCTTGCATCCTCTTATGGTGTTGATGAACACCATACAACCTTTGGCATGCGGTCGTTATCGTCGATTGACAACCAGTTTGCGATTAACGGGAAAAAGGTATTTTTGCGTGGTGCTCTTGAAAAGTTCGTTCATCCGATCTCCGGATTTCCTCCTACAGATGTATCGTATTGGTTAGGCATCTTCTCTGTCTACAGGGAGCATGGTCTCAATCATCTGCGTTTTCATTCCTGTTGTCCTCCTGATGCCGCTTTCACGGCTGCGGATCAGCTTGGCATCATTCTGAATGTTGAACTTCCGGGGGCATCGGGAGAAGAGCCGGATGATGCGTCAACGCAAGCGTATCTGCAATCCGAAGCAATCGGGATGCTGGATGCGTTTGGAAACCATCCGTCATTTTGCATGCTAACGATGGGCAACGAAATTCTGACCGACGAGGTTGCCGAACAGAAGGCGCAATCGCGTCTTATGGCACGTGTGGATCGTTGTCGTCAATATGATCCGCGTCGTTGGTATTGTTCCACTGCACATGCTTACACGGCAGGACGCAATGATGACTTTTACGTGACGGCGTGGCCGAATGGACCGACGGCTGACGCGCGGCATCATGGTGAGCCATTGCGGGGGTTTCGTTGGAATGGCGGAGATGTTGTGGACGATTCGCGGTTCAATACGAGAGCGCCTGAAACGATGCTCGATTATCGTGATGGAATTGCTGGAATTGACAAACCGGTTATCACGCATGAGGTCGGGATGTGGGCGGTTTATCCGGATATATATGAGGCTCCACGGTTCACTGGGGTTATGAAAGCCTTTAACTTGGATATCATTCGAGACTTCATGAAGTCCAAGGGAACGTATCATCTGGCGCAAGATTTTGTTAGAGCCTCTGGGGCGCTGAGTCTTTTGCTATACAAGGAAGAAATCGAGTCTGCCTTGCGTACGCCGGGGCTTTCGGGGTTTCAACTTCTTGGCATTCACGATCATCCACCGCAGGGTACTTCCACGATAGGTATGCTCACGGCATTACGAGAGTCAAAAGGCATGATCGCTCCCGAAGGGTTCAGATCATTTTGTGGTGATACGGTCCCACTCGTGCGTCTCTCCAAACGAACGTATACTCTCGATGAAGTCCTGACTGCAGCGGTCGAAATCTTTCATTACGGCCCAGTGGATTTGCCAGAAGTTACTGTACAATGGCGATTGTACTCTACTTCTGAAGATCGTTGTATAGCAGGACACTTCAAAACGAGAAACCTGCCTTCAGGTACCTGTACTTACATGGGCCAAATAGAGGCTGATCTTTCTACATTTCGCACGCCAAGCAAGTTGTGTCTTGCCGTTAGCTTGCAGGAGGGCGATATACGTAACACATGGGATTGTTGGGTATTTCCCATGGCCTCATCTTCTGCGGAAGAAGTAGAGGGTGTTTTATATGCGCATCACTGGTCAGCAGATTTAGCTTCCGCATTACAGTCAGGGGAAACGGCTATTCTTGAGCTTGGATCGAAGCAAATACCAGGTGCTATTCGTGGTTGCTTTACTACGTTACTGTGGAATCCGATCATGAAACGAAAGCATGTATCGCAAACCATGGGCATTCTATGCGATCCGACACATGCCGCGTTTGCTGCATTCCCGACAGAATCACATAGTAATTGGCATTGGTGGGAGATCCTGCGCCCATCGCGCGTGCTCAATTTTGATCATATGTCAGCCCAGCCTAAGCCAATCATTCGTATGGTTGATTCCTTTATCGGAAACCGCTGTTTGGGACTTGTGGCAGAAATGAAAATGGGGAAAGGGCGTTTGTTATTAACGTCATTGGATTTGTCACATGCGTTAGAGGAGCGCCATGCGGCTCGGCAACTGCGTATGAGTTTGCTCGCTTATGTCAAATCAGCTGCCTTTCAGCCCGAACTGACGGTAAAACCGGAAGATATTGATCGACTCATAGCATCTCATCAACACGAGCCCATCATGTTAGGGCGAGCAGAGCTCATTGCCCAGTTTGATCAGCCAAACGATAAAACGATAATAAGAGAAGATAATCAACCATGCCAGGAGCATTATGTATCAAATTGACAAAGTCCCATTCAGTCGTTTCGGTTCGTATTTTTCCCTTTCTGTCATTGAATGGGGCCCTCTAGGTAGAGGTCTGTATTTACATGTCCATGCTGACAAAACGGTGGCCGCTTTTCGCATTGATCCGGTGCATGCGGGACAAACGTTGTCCTACAATATTGAGACATCACCGCATTCTCTCAAATTGATCACAGCGGATGGTGGTGTGGTTGAATTTGTTATTTCGGGATTGGAGACCGTTCGTGTTCGTGGGCAAAACGTGTCTTTACAGTTGGAAATGCCAGCAGAACGATGGACCTGGGCTTATCAAATTTCCGGAGCATGGGCCTTCAACTATTCTCCGTATCAAGTGCAATTGGCTCTCGACGTTTTACAGGGCGGCTTACATGTATCTGCTCCTTGGGGGAAAGGGAAGGGCTTTTGCTATGAAACGAAAAAGGCTATTGCGACGATTACGCCGGAAGAAACCGGTTGTTTTGAGATCGCGATTGATGAATTTCTTACAAGTTGGGTTGCGCCCGAGCGTCGTGACTTTAGCCTATGTCTAGAAGAGGTTGAGCAGGAGTATGCACAGTGGATGGAGGGACTCCCTGTGGTTGAGCCTGCTTATAACGAAGCACGAGATCTTGCGGCGTATGTGAATTGGTCTGCCACGGTCAATCCAGCAGGGTGCATTACGAGGCCAACCATGTATATGTCCAAAATGGGGATGTGTAATGTATATAACTGGGACAATGTATTTAATGCGATGGCCCATTGCACGCACCGACCGCAATTTGCATGGGATCAGTTGCTGGTTATGGCAGACCATCAGGATCCATATGGTAAGCCGCCCAGCAGTATGAATCGTTCCGCCACGCGCACAACCATCAGTAATAGTTTGATTCATGGTTGGGGGCTTCGTTATATGTGGGATCAGAATCCCGCCTTGCTGACATCCAAACGAATGCGTGAAGCCTATGACTATTTTGCGGGATGGACGGATTGGATGTGTTCTCACAGTACATGGGCTGGTGGCATTATCCCGTATCACCATCATGGTTTTGATGGTGGCTGGGATAACTCGAGTATATATGATGAGGGCGTACCGATTGTTACGCCTGATATGCCTGCTTATCTTGTGCTTGTAATGGAGGTCCTTGCGGATCTTGCCCAAGGGTTGGGACGCAGGGAAGATGTGACTGCATGGAAGAGAAGGCGAGATGAGATGCTCAATGCCTTGATTGATCAACTTTGGAAAGGGGATCATTTTGTTGGTATCATACAACCGACAGGCAAAGAGGTTCATTGTGAGAGCTTGCTGATCTGCATGCCTATGGTGCTGGGGCGTCGATTACCTGCGGATATTCGCGCGGCTTTGCTTGCGCGTATTCAAGATCACCTTACCCCCTATGGTTTGGCAACCGAGAAGTTTGACAGTCCAAATTATGTAGAAGGTGGCTACTGGCGTGGTCCCATTTGGGCACCTTCGACCATGCTCATCACGTCAGGACTTCTTGATATTGGAGAGCATGATTTGGCGCGTAGCATCATGCGTTCGTTTTGTGATATGTGCAACGAGCATGGGTTTTACGAGAATTTTGATCCCGTCACGGGAAAAGGGTATTATGATACGGCTTATACTTGGACTTCCAGTGTGTTCATGCTTTTTGCCAATATGCTACAATAGCATGGATTGATATCGATATTTATGCCGAATCGATTCTATTCTATCATCATGTTTCAGCAATCGATGAGCGTATAGACTACATGCGTGACGGCCGTGATATTCAAAGAGTCGTTGCGGTGAGGTATTATTGCGGCAGGATGACAATCCGGCCCACCTGGCTTGGATCATGCCCCAATAGAATCAAGATAACGGGGACAAGAATCCAGATAGCAGACGAAAAGATTTCGCCCAGGATTAATCCCATGAACAGAGGTTGTGTACTGCGAAAGGCTCTGGCCCCCCCATAGTTGATGATCATTACCTTCAAGATCCATCCGAGCATAAGGCTTGCCCAGGCAACGTTGGCGAAGTGGCTACCTACCATCAAAAGTCCGATGGGGTGGAGGGGCCATCGGGGCATCATCAGGCTTGCCACGATGAGGCCACTCGCGATCATTGTTCCCGATAAAATCCCGCCGAGTCGTCTGCTGGGTGTAATCCAGGAACCATCTGTCCAACGTTGTACATGGCGCTGTGCTATGCCCATTCTTGTAGAGCCCCAGAAATTGAGTGTTTCACCCTGAATGGTTGATCCGTGTGTATAGCCCATGTATAGGTGAACCGCTCCTCCGATCAAGAATCCTATCAAGAGGATGGCGATCATAAGATAGCCGATTTTAATCTGTGTTCGTGGCGTTGCTTCCTCGTCGACACAAGCGGCATGTGAGACCATAACGGCTACATTGACGCGGGAGCTGATGGGAAAGATGAGTGTGATGAATCCCGCGATGTAAATGGCTGCTCCTGAGAGCCATCCTGCAGGCAGCATGGCCATGAAGTATAAGGGTTCCAGCCCCATGATACGCACATAGGGCATACCCGATTCGGCCACAATACGCGCAATCAAGGTGGTGACCATAAAACCCAGCAGCACAAAAATACCGGCCCACATATGGGGTACGCCTGCCCATCGCATCCAAGCGTACATACCGCAAGCACCGGCGATTAACATCCATCCGGCCACTTTCAGTAAGCGGTCGGGATCCGAGGTGACGCGTCGTAATAGGAGCTTACTGACATGCCGCCAATGCCGGCGACTGAGGTACATGATCATTATGAATACTGTGATCATGGCAGCGTTGCGGTGATCCGTGACAATGCCACCATAAAAGGGCGGAAAGTAGGTTCTGCCGATCATGACATAGATGGCATAGGCAAACGTGGTAAACCATATCGAGAATCCAATACGATTGGGCATAAAGAAGGCTATTCCGATAAATGCAAAATAGAGTTTTACACTTTTGATGCTATGCGCCAAGTTGCGCCAGGGATCCTCTGAAAAATAACTTGCGAGTTGCCAGCCTATTGGAAAGCCGGGAACGGCATCATGCGTGTGGTGATTGAGTCCAATGAGAGCGTAAATGATCATTACGGACCCAGCACCGATCCAGAAGATGCGATTACGGAACATGGGTGGGATGCTTGCTCCGTTTTCCGGGTGCGGAAACATATTTCGATACACATCTAGCAACGGGAACTGTAAGCGTTCTTTATCTCTCCATTCGGGAAGCAATATCAACCCCGTTCCAATCATCAGGAGCCAACAAGAGAGAAGGAATATTCCCCAAACGAGAGCCACGCGTAACCAAGGTGCCCAAGGAATAGTTGTATCTACGCTCAGTCCATCCAGTAATTGATTGCTCACTGGGGTTTCGAGATCGGCACCAATGGTCTCTGGAAACAATGCCTGGGGAATTTGTGCTTCCTCTACTGCGGCAGCAAGTCGCGGCGACTGGTTGATTTGTTGTGTCGTATGCGCTACCGACCAAGGAAGCATCCGCAGTAGCCCTTGACTTGGAAGGACGGCAGCCATGAGCAGGATGGCAAAGATCAGGGCAACCTGGCGACGGTTTAACACATATTTGGGACAAAGAACGTTCAGAACTGGGTTGAGAGCAAGAACAAGCAACAGACAGAAAGCTACGGCTGCTTCCGGTATGTAGTTGTCAGAAATAAATGAGTTGTTCAGGAAAAAATTATTGTATGGCGTAGCTATCCAAATAAACAGACACCCTAGGGCGCCTATAACAAGGACTGAGAACGTTTGTTTTCCAGACATAAGATTTCCAAGCATCCATTTCAATGTTGTAAATGCTTGTAATGCTAACACGACCTTATCTCGATCGCTATAAGAATTGTCGCGCTGTAAAAAGGAATGGTATGATAGAGGGCCTTCACAATAAGAAGGAATTGTTGACAATCAAACTGCCCAAAAATGCAAAAAACACACTATGTTTACACAACTAGTCAAAAATTGAACTGAAGAATGTTTGATGCGTAAAGCGTTAAAGGACACGCGTTTGTATTGGTCGGGGAGACAGGATTCGAACCTGCGACATCCAGCTCCCAAAGCTGGCGCTCTACCAGGCTGAGCTACTCCCCGTTGTTGCGAGCCTGCCTGTTTTTTGAAAGGAGTAAGTTGTATAGCACGGGTTTTGGAGCATGACAAGCAGTTGCTGCAAGAATTTAAAAAATGGGCGCTTTTTGAGGGTACAAAAAAGAGGGGGGACGTGTGCGCAAGGTTTTGCAGGTTTTATCGAGCATGAGTAGTCTGTCTGCATTGCGATAACCGCATGTGTGAGGGGTATTACCAGGCCCGTGCTTGGTAGATATATTTGCCATCTGTGTGCGGTAGGGATGTCGGATCGATCGTCATGCTTTTTAACGTGGTACCACCAGACGATTTGAAATTTAGCTGCAGCTCTGCTGCATTCTCGGGGATAGGAACCCTTGCCACTTGTAACCAATTGGGGAGAGTCTGCCAACTACGTGTGTCGGGTGCCTCTGTAGCATATAAGAAGATGCGCAGTATACCGCCTAGGAGTGTGTTGTTTTCCTCAACAGCGGATGCAATGGATTCTTTGATTATAATGCGCGTGACCGTTCTTGCGGCTTGGATGGCAGCAATGCGGCGCTCGGTATCTCGGGCCAGCGATGTAGTGGTCATCAGTGTGTAGGAGCGGCCTAATACACGATTGCCGTGACGAATTTCCACATACGGGTCGCTTCCCCAGCGTGCATTCTGGATAGGTGGTCCCATGTTGAACATGGGGGCTCGTCCGATTCCGGAGAACAGAATCAATTCACGGGGTGGTGCCGTTTGGTTAGGTGGTGCATTGGTGCCAGCGGTGATCATACCCGTTGTGGGATCAATGCGTATATGGTGCGTTAGTTCATCTGCTTTGGTATATTCAATCCGCGAGCCATTAAAATCGCGTATGCGTTCAAAGGCTGTAGCCGCAACATAGCGTGTATACGGATCATCCGGAAATCCATTGAGGTCTTCGAGTCCATCGGCGATAAGGCGGGCTTCCACGGCTGCAGAATGCCATTTTTCCAGCATGAAGAAGCTTTTGGCGGTAAAGGCATGCAGTAATGCACGCTCGTAGGGGCGTCCCGAGTATGTTTGTGTGGCATCATTGATAATAAGGCTCGATGCTGTTTCGCTTAGCCGAATATAATCCAAGGCACGGATGAGATCTGCTGTCTCCAACCAGTCTTCGATGGCACGTTGATGCTCGCCGGCGGCTTGCCAGGCTGTGCCCCGCTCCATGAGCATCAGTACATGGTCACGATTGCGAACGGGGCGCTCATCAAAGGTTTCTGCGGCTTCTTCGAAAGATCCGCGGTAAAAGCGTGATCGTGATCTGTTTAAACCTGATGAGGCACAACCGGTGACAGCCAGTAGCAGACAGCCTACTGCCAATCGCGTCATCACGTGCCCGTATGTCCGGGGGGAATGCGGCATCAATTACCAACCAAATATGGGACGGCTTGCACGACGCATCCGGTCACGCTGTTTGCGCAGTACAATCAATCCGGTTTCCAGATCGGTGATTTCAACAGTGAGCTGATAATAGACATCACGTTGTCGGGAAGCGCGAACCTGTCGTCCGGTCGCCTGTGTGATTTCTGTAATCGACCCCGTGAGCATGTAGCCGGCACCTAGTTGTCGTCCAATTTGTGCCCGGCTTTCTTCCGTGGCATTTGCTAGCTGGAAACCTTGTTCCTTCATTAAGTCATCTCGCCGAGCTGTATTCACGAAGCGCATATCTCCGGCATTCATCAGTTGCGTGACCAAGGTATTTTCCAATGCATGTACATCCAAGTGTGTCCGTGTATGATTTTGTATCCCCAAAGGAGCTATAATCGGGCTGACTTGTTCACGTGGAAAGGGATGATTGATAATGTCATCTTTAATTTGGCCAGCCATTTCGATCAGGTCGCGTTGGTCAAAACGCGCGGTCATGGTTGATGCTGTTGTCGGGTCTTCATCTCCAACGGATTGGCGGAATGCTGAACAGCCTGTAAGCGTTACGAGGGCGGCACATGCAGTCAGTCGCAATAATGTGTTTCTATTCATGGTATTACCTCTCGGGAATGTTTACTGTTTGAATTCTATGCTCATATCTTCATAACTATTATTCTATTCCTTTTGTCGCTTACTTACAAGTGGTGGATTGCCAATTTTGAAATTATATTGCGTTGCTTTCATGCCATCGCTAATAGTGTGCACGTGAGTTTATGTGAAATAGGAGGTGTGATTTGATGAAACCTTTGCTCGAGCGGTTGGCTAAGGGGGATATTTTGCTTTGCGATGGGGGTATGGGTACGATGCTCCAGCAGAGGGGGTTGGTGCCGGGAACCTGTCCTGAATTATGGTGTGTTGAGCAGCCGGATGATGTGATGGCGATACATGCGGAATACCGGGACGCTGGCAGTGATATGGTCGAGTGCAATAGTTTTGGTGGAACGCGCTACAAATTAGAACACTATGGGATAGCCGATCGATGTCATGAGATTAATGTAGCTGCTGCGAAAATAGCGCGTCGTATTGCAGGGGATTCGCAGTATGTTTTAGGAACAATGGGGCCTACGGGGGCAATGCTCGAACCGTATGGTGATGAGACAGAGGCAGATGTTCTGGGGGCTTTTACAGAGCAAGCCGAGGGGTTAGTTTCAGGCGGTGCTGATGTCGTGATCATAGAAACAATGACGGCATTGGAAGAGGCTTTACTTGCTTTGCGAGCGGTTCGTGTCGTAGATGTCAAAATGCCCTGTATTGTAAGCATGACGTTTGATCCTGTTGCGACGGGTGGCTATGCAACGATGATGGGGGTGCGTCCGAAAGCTTTCGCCGAGGCTTGTCTGGAGGCCCGTGCTGACGTGATTGCCACGAACTGTGGAACAGGCATTGATGATATGGCGGCGATTGTCGAAGAGATGGGGGCGGTTACAAAAGGTCAGGTGCCCCTTATGGCCATGCCCAATGCGGGTATGCCGGTTATGGAGAACGGTAGGACCGTGTTTCAGGAGACGCCCGAACAGATGGCAAACAAGGTCGGGATCTTGTTGGATGCCGGTGCGCGCATTATCGGAGGGTGTTGCGGTACCAGCCCGGCGCATATTGCCGCTTTGCGGGCGGCAATCGGATAGTTATTCGTCATCTACGAGTTGTTCTCGCAAGGCACGTCGGCGCTCCAGTAGGGTCCGCAGTTGTTCGATGCGCTCTTCGGCGCGTTCTAACTGATCTGCAAAGTATTGCGTTTGGGCATCAAATTGAGCGGGATCTATTTTTTCCCTGCGCATTCTGCGAGGAGGGGCCGGATCTTCCGCGTTTTGTTGTCGTCTTGTGCGTTCATTGCGAGGAAAGCGAAATAAGTCGCTCTCCAAGGCTTTGCGCTCTTCGTCCGGTAGACTTTCGAGGAATTTCTTAAATGCCGGATGGCGCTCTAAGAGTGCATTGCGCCGTTGTTGCTGCATGTATGCACGGATGCGTTCCATAAAGGCTTGCGGATCTTCTTCGCGTAGTGCTTGCAAAGCGGCAAACTCTTCAGGGTCTGACGCTTCCAGCTCTTGTAGCCATCGCATACCAAGCCTACGTTCCTCGCTCGCATGTTCACGTCCGCGTTCCGCGCGCTGCATTTCTCTCGTGCGTTGCGGTCGGGATTCCGGTCCGTGTCCTTGTCGTTGGGCAAAAACCGATTGTGATACCACGAGCAGCATGATGATCATGACTCTGGATCGGCAGTGATTCCCATTTGATTGGTCGTATTGTCGTATCATGTTTTTAGTCCTCCCATAGGGCCATTTGTAAGGCTATTGCATCCAGCAAAATATCGTTGGAAGGCGATTCTGCCTCCAACTCAGCGAGCGCATCCCATACGGTCGTTTCCAATGCATCGAGCTCTGCATGGATTTCATCTTCCATGGTTGTTACCTGCTGCCATACGGAATCGACAGGATGCATCTGTTGCCAGAGAGTATATGCGCCTAGCAAAAGGACCAGAGCGGCAGCAGTTGCTAAAGCAGGCCGCCAGAAATATATGGGTTGCTTTTGCGTGGAGACAGCATGCAGGGCAGCTTGTGTGGCAATGTTCTGCCTTAGATGCTGCATACTGTTCTCGGATGGCTCCGGGCGAGATGCCGCCCAGGCGGATCGAATGGCGGCTTCATCGAAGCGGCCATCGTTGCTCGCGGCATATCGATAGGTTTCTTTATCCGTTTTCATATGAGCTCCTTGTACATTGACGAGAGTTGGTCGCGCAGTTTTTCGCGTGCATAGGACATACGGGCAAGCGCGGTATTGATGGACGTCTTTTGTATACGGGCAATTTCCTTGAAGGTAAGGTCTGCATCCATGTGTAGGAGAAAGACTTCGCGTTGTGCATGGGGCAGGGTTGCCACCGCTTCGCGGACACGCGAGCCCAGCTCGTGATCTGAAACGAC
Organism: PVC group bacterium; assembly: GCA_003567005.1. Lineage (GTDB taxonomy): Bacteria > Verrucomicrobiota > Kiritimatiellia > UBA8416 > UBA8416 > T3Sed10-140. Next base: position 6,265 of record PXBF01000101.1, on the reverse strand, counting down.
ATCACGGGGCGTTGTCTCGCTTGTGGCCTCGGGAGCGGTGTGTCCATCGGATTCCATGTCTGATGACAAAAGCCATTTTCTTTTCCTGCTCCGATCGATAATTTGCCTGTGGGCGATTTTGAAGAGCCAGCTTGCAAAGCGGTCTTTATGGCGATACCGGGGAAGCGCATGCATGGCTTTAAGCCAGACTTCCTGAAATATTTCGTCTGCGTCATTTTCTTTTCCTGCTAATTGCATGATAAAACTGAAAAGGGGTTTCCGGTAGGCCTCGACCAGTTCACAAAGTGCATTTGCATCCCCTTGCAGAAATCGCTGAATATGGTCTGCCTCATCCATAATAGTTATACTCTTTGCACGCCCTATAGTTAAACAACGTAATTCCGGTCCGAATTATTGTAATGCTAATGCAAATCGTGCATCGCGGAACACAAAATTCGTTCGTTATGCATGTGAAAGTTGACGATACGTTGCCAAATGAGATAGGGTACCCCGTCTTAATTTTATACGTATATAGAAAGGATAGAAATATGGCAGCAACATTTGATGAAGTACAGGATCTATATCGCAATTATGTAATGGAAACCTACGCTCCTGAGCTCGTGCTGTCCCGCGGCAAGGGGACGAAGGTATGGGATGCGAATGGTAAGGTTTATTTGGATTTTACGTCTGGCATTGCGGTATTAAATGTCGGGCATACGCACCCGCACGTTACAGCTGCCGTACAAGAGCAGGCAGCCAAGATGTTCCATGTGTCCAACCTGTATTACCATGAATTACAGGGCCGTCTTGCCGAGAAAATCAGCGCGATCCGTGGCGGCGCAAAATGCTTTTTCGCAAACTCGGGTGCTGAAGCCAATGAAGGTCAGATCAAATTGGCGCGCCTGTGGGGGCATGAGCAGGGCAAACATGAGATTATTGCCATGAAAAATGGGTTTCATGGCCGCACATTGGCAGCGGCAGCCGCAACGGGGCAAGATAAGGTCAAAAAAGGATTTGAGCCGATGCCCGAAGGGTTTGTACATGCCGATTTTAACGATTTGGACTCGATCAAGGCGCTGATCACGGAGAAGACGGTTGGCGTGATGCTCGAATCGATTCAAGCCGAGGGTGGTGTGATTGTTGGTGATCCGGCCTTTTTGCAGGGCGTACGCGCCTTGTGCGATGAGCATAACATCTTAATGCTTTGCGATGAAGTGCAATGCGGGATGGGGCGTACAGGCAGTTGGTTCGGTTTCGAACATGCTGGTGTAGCACCGGACGTATTTTCCATGGCCAAAGCATTAGGTAGCGGTTTTCCGGTTGGTGCGGTGGTTGCGAGTCCCAAGGTGGCAGATGTGTTTCATCCGGGGCACCATGCTAGCACATTTGGTGGTGGGCCATTGGCTTGTGCTGCTGCTCTGGCGACGTTTGAGGTGATCGAACAGGAAGACCTAGTTGCCAAAGCACAGGAAAAGGGTGCACTGCTAAAAGAAGGTCTCGAGGATTTTGTCGATCGGTTCGAGCATGTTGTGGAAGCGCGTGGAGAAGGCTTTATGCTTGGGTTCGCGCTCGATCAAGATGCAAAACCGTTGGCGAAATCCTTGCAAGAAATGGGGTTGTTGGTGATCCCGACTGCCGGTAATGTGATCCGTATTCTTCCACCGCTCAATGTAAAGGATGATGAGCTGGAAGAAGCGCTGGATATGCTGGATGACTGTCTGGAAGAGATGCATGGAGGTTCCATTGAAGCTTAATGCATTAAAAGGAAAGCGGGTTGGCGTGTGCGTGTCGGGCGGTCTGGATAGCCGTACGGTTACCATGCGTTTGCTGGAAGCTGGTGTTGATGTAGTCTGTTTCACGGCAGATCTGGCGCAGCCTGACGAAAGTGATATCCGCGATGTCGTCACGAAGATGGATCCCTGTGGCGCGCCGACGCACATTGTTGATCTCAAGAATGAGATGGCTGAAGCCTGTTTTCAAGTGATTCAGGCTGAAGCGATGTATGATGGTGGCTACTGGAATTCAACGGGGATTGCGCGCGCGGTTACAGTAAAAGGACTGGTAAAAGCTATGCAGGCGGAAGGCTGTACCATTCTGGCGCATGGTGCGACGGGACGCGGCAATGACCAAATGCGTTTCGAACGCTACACGAATGTGCTTGCTCCTGAAATGGGGGTTTATGCACCATGGCGTGATCCTGAGCTATTAGAGGCTTTTCCTGGGCGCTTGGAGATGGTCGCGTATCTGCGAGCTGCCGGGATCGAGGCCTTTCCCGGTGGGGAAAAACGCTATTCCACGGATGCCAATCTTGCGGGGCTTTCGCATGAAGCTGAAGATCTCGAGAGTTTGGAGACGCCTTGTACCATTGTGAAGCCAACCATGGGTGTTTGGCCCATGGATGCTCCCGATCAAGAAGAAATCTTTACGGTCCGTTTTGAAAAAGGGCGCGCGGTTGCTATTAATGGTGAGGCCATGAATCCGCTGGCATTGATGCAGGTGGCGAATACCATCGGTGGTCGTAATGGGGTTGGATTCAAGAATGCGCTTGAAAATCGAATCATTGGGACGAAAAGTCGCGGTGTTTATGAAGCACCGGGTATGGAGTTGTTGGGGCGTTGCCTGGAATGTGTGTACGAGGCAACCATGGATCGCAAGGCGTGGGCCTTATTTCAAACGCTTTCCAAAATTGTGGCCGATCAGATTTACGATGGGCGTTATTATGATCCTGCCTCGCGAGCTGCCATGGCTGCTATTGGGGAGTTTGCCAAGAGCGCCACGGGAACGGTCTGTGTCGGCCTTTATAAGGGTAGCGTCTTGTTCCGGCGTCTGACGGACTGTCCCGGTTCGTTGTACAATGAAGAAGACTCTTCGATGGAGGCCAGTGAAGGACTCAATCCTGTGAGCTCACAAGGCTTTGCCGAAATTCAGTCGGTTGAGGCACGCTCACTGGCGAGAGCCGGCCAGATTATGTAGTCTATTATAAACGATACCTATTGTTTGCCGATGGCGCGTAGGAAGTCAGAAAACTCTGTTCCGTCAATCGGAAGCGAGTGCTGATCTTGCGGGAAGACGCCTTGTTCAACTTCTTCCTGAAACTGTTGGTAGGCTTCTGCCATCAGCAATTTGATGCGTTCGTACTCGGTGTATAAATCGGCATACACTTTGGCGTGCCTTGGCACATGGCCTGTGTTGGTTCCGAGGATGTCACACGAAAAAAGGTACTGGACATCGCAATCTTGGCCTGAGCCCATGGACATGGTTAGCATTTTTACATCGCATGTGATTTGTGCTGCCACTTTATGCGGTACGAGTTCCATTTCAACTGCAATAGCGCCAGCCTCATCATATTGCCGGCAAAGCGCATAAAGGTCTTTTGCTTCGGTGGCGGTTTTGCCGACGGCCTTATAGCCGCCATACCAGGTATTACGATAGGGAACCATGCCAACATGTCCTACCACGGGAATGAACTCTTTGGTCATAGCTTTGACTTTTTCGGTACTGATGCCGGTGTATACTGCATCGGCACCTTGTTTGAGAATGTCTTGCGCGAGTTGGATCGCAGTTTTTCTACTTTGCGCAGCTTCATTCGACATGGCTCCAATGAGAAATGTGTTCGGAGCGGCTGCACGAATGGCCGCAATCGAGCGCGCCGGTGTGCAGAGCATATCAATCCCGGCTTTTTCTGCTGCTGCCGCCTGATCCTCGTTCTCAACAAATACTTCGGTTCGTTTCCGCTTTCCCTTGCCTGCGTATAAATCCTTGACGGTCAGTTTTTTTTTCATGCTTACTTCCTATTACGTAACGAGCATCGTTGTTTTGCCGCGAATGTAAGCATTTGTCGGGAATGTGCAAGTGTGAACTGTTGGGTTAAGCGGTTGGCTGAAGGTTGCTGAGGTGGTAACGTTATGCTGGCAAGGTACACCATGCCATCAGCAGGCTGTCCCGCAACCTGCTGTCGTGGGAGTTGTGTTGGGTAAAGTAGGTTGTGCCAACCTGCTTCTGCGGTTGGTTGATTTGGTTAACTCTGACTGACTGTTATGAAAGGTGTGTTTATGAAAAGGCCTAATGTTGTATTTATCTTAACCGATGATCAGGGGTATGGTGAAATCGGTGCGCATGGAAATCCGCATATCAAGACACCGCATCTGGATGCGTTACACCGCGACAGTGTACGGTTCAGTAATTTTCATGTGGGCACTACTTGTGCACCTACGCGGGCCGGTTTGCTGACGGGGCACAACTGCAATAGCACCGGCGTCTGGCATACGGTCGGTGGCCGTTCGCTTTTACGAGAAGACGAGTGGACCTTGGCAGATGCACTACGCGAAAACGGCTATCGCACTGGCCACTTCGGGAAATGGCATCTTGGCGATGCATCGCCTTATCTCCCGCATGAACGCGGGTTCGAATATTCGATTTCGCATGGTGGCGGCGGCATCGGCAATACGCCGGATCATTGGGGTAATGATTATTTTGATGATACCTATTCTGTAAATGGTGAACGAAAGAAATTCGAAGGATTCTGCTGCGATGTCTTTTTTTCGGAGGGTATGAAATTTATTGAAAGGCACAAGGACGAGAATTTCTTTTGCTACATTGCATCCAATACGCCGCATAGTCCTTGGAATATAGAGGATCAATATAGCGGCCCTTACAAGGATGTCGCGCCCACAGACCAACGTGCACGTTTTTATGGAACTGTCTGCAATGTGGATGAGAACGTTGGGCGCTTGCGAGCGAAACTGGAAGAATTAGGCATTGCCGATAACACGATTGTTGTCTTCATGACCGATAATGGTTCTGGCGGTGGGGTTACCTGTGACGAGCAAGGACACGTGCAAGAGGGGACATGTAACTACAATGCCGGCATGCGTGGCATCAAGGGAAGCCCATATGAGGGGGGGCATCGTGTGCCTTTCTTTCTGTATCATCCCGCCGCTTGCAAAGCGAGCATGGGAAAAAATATTGATCCGTTGACCTCTTACATTGATTTCATGCCAACGGTACTGGATTTATGCGGGATTGCGGTTGCGCCGGAGCGCAATTTTCATGGTCAGAGTCTCGTGCCGCTCATGGAGGGCGACCATTCTGGTGCTTGGGAGGATCGTATTTTGGTGAGTGATGTGCAGCGGGTGGCGCGTCCGGTGATGTGGCGCAAGAGTTGTGTGATGCAGAATCGTTGGCGACTCATCAATGGCAAGGAATTATATGACATGGCCGACGATCCGCGGCAGACGCGGAATGTTGCTGCAGAATATCCGGATGTTGTCGATACGCTGCGACAAGGATATGCCGATTGGTGGGACTTGGTGTCGGTGCAATTTGATCGGGATATTCCTTTTCATATTGGGGCTTCTGCTGATGAAGTTGTATTGACCACACATGATATCCGCAATGAGGATACAGCGGTAGTATGGCATCAGGGCGAAGTCCGCAAGGGGGCAAAGGTCGCGGGTTATTGGGAGTTGGATGTTCGAACTGCTGGAAGGTATTCGTTCGAGTTACGGCGTTGGCCGCGAGAAGCGGATCGTCCAATCTGTGAACCGATCATTGGGGATGACGTGCCTATACGCTGGGACTGTATTAGTGATTCGTATCGTTACTTCTATACGGATGGCGCTGCTATTGATATTCAGTGGGCCCGGTTGCAGGTGGGGGATCAGGTGCTGTATGCAGAGGTTCCGGAGGGAGCCAAGGAAGTGACCTTCGAGATCGACTTGACGGAAGGCCCCGTACATCTGTATCCCATGTTCTACACAGCCAAACCCAAAGCCTTGGCACCATACTACATCTATGTCCGGCGTATAAAGTCGGGAAAGTGTCTGGGTATGAGAGTTGGGGAGTATGTGGGAAAATACGAATAACGTTCCCTCTCAGACACGCACGCACCTTGTCTCGCACTTCGTCTAGTTGGACATGGTGCGAGACAAGGTGCGAGACAAAGGTAGTTCCGTTCTCCCACGCACTCACATCCTTCAAAACAAGTTACTCCTCCTGCATCATCCGGAATCCCCCCTGGGGCCGGGGCTCGTATGTGGATTATGCTACTGATCCGACGTGACCATTTTGTTGTGATTGTTTGGTTTGTTCCGTTTGGTGTTCACCATGCAGCTTGGGTTCCAGGCGTTTTTCTACCCATTCTCTGACAATTTTCCTTTTTTTCCGTTTGATGAGCTGTTCTGTATGAATGCTATAAGATCGGATTTTGATTTCATGATCGTGTTTCTCAATAAAAAACGCCCGGCGTGCTCCAATGGGGTTAACGGTTTGTCCATGCGTGACCGCC
>PXBF01000062.1 GCA_003567005.1 PVC group bacterium | reverse complement strand
GGTGGCCGGAGGGCGAGCGCTGGGAGTTGATTGGTGGTGTGGCGCATGCGATGTCGCCGAGTCCGCTCACCGACCATCAGGATATATCAGGAGAATTGCAAAGCCAGATGCACTCCTTTTTCAAAGGCAAGAAGTGCAAGTTGTTCGCTGCTCCGATGGATGTAAAACTTTCGGATGAGGATGTCGTGCAGCCGGATTTGCTGGTGGTTTGCGATCCCACCCAGATCAAAGGGCACATTGAAGGGCCGCCCTCCTTGGTGGTGGAAATTGTCTCGCCCGGCAGTGCCCGAATGGATCGGGTGATCAAGCCGGAATTGTATGCCCGGTTCGGCATCAAGGAATACTGGATTGTGACGCCCTTTCCCTGCACGGTGGAAATATTTCTGCTGGAGGGAAAGCGGTATATTTTCTGGAAAGGGTTTACGGAAGAGAATGTGTTGAGCAGCCCCAGTTTTCCAGATTTGCAGATCGAGCTCAAGGGCGTGTTTGAATTTACGCTCCAGCAGCATGCGCACGAAATCCGTGTGGTCACGGAAGGTCCTGCCCGCTACAAGACAGGGTGATGTTATGATAGGAGGAATATTGAATGTCTGAGGCTACTCATTTGGATGCTTGGCGGAGATTATATGCGGCAGCGGATTTGGTAAAGAAGCTGGCACCATGGACGTGGATGGATGAAACGGATGTTTTCGGTGTGCAATTTCCCGAAACTACCGAAATCGGATATGTCAGCGTCATGGGTGGCTTGGGTGTCCATTTCGCAGTATCGGTTTATCTGGGGGATCATGCTGTGCACAGGTTTCTCGATATCGAGGAATCTCCCGATACGGAAGAGAGCGTGATGCATGTGCTTGAGCTTCCGCAGTTGATGGTTTCTTTTGAAGACCGGGAAGAGCTTGAAAAAGAGGATCGGGAGCTCATCAAGCAACTCGGCTTGAAATATCGTGGCCGTAACAACTGGCCGCTATTCAGGAGTTACCGTCCCGGATTCTATCCCTGGCTGTTAGAAGCCCCTGAAGTTGAACGGCTCGCCGTTGCATTGGAACAATTTGCCGGCGTGGCGATGCGCTTCGAGGATAACCCGGAACTGTTAGAGCGCGATGATGCCTTTCTGGTGCGCGTGTATCACGAAGAGGGAGAGCAATCGGAGTGGATCGATCGCTACAGAAAGCTTCCTCCTCCGGATTCGGTAAGACTGAACATTCGGGTGCCCCGCTCGGACATACAGCAATTCCAAAGTGCGGAATCTGAAATTCCATCAGCAGAAGTCGCATTCAACGTTACGCCGATGCGTGTGGGGCAACGCGGCGAACGGCCCACAGTGGTGTATATGTTATTGGTCGTTGAGCCAGAGAGTTATTATATTCTGGGTATGGAGGCTATCTCTCCAAGCGAAGGCTTGGATAAAATGCGCGAGGAGTTACCCGCTAAACTGATCGCAATTTTCAATAAATCAGAAATACGACCACGGGAACTTCGTATCTGTTCACCGCAGCTCGATCAACTCTTGGGTCCCGTCATGCGCGATCTGGGAGTTAAACTTACGTTTACTCCTGAGCTTGATGCGGTGCCAGAGGTACTGGAATCTTTGCGCGGCTACATGGGTATTTAAGCCAAGCAAAATATTTTATTACCGGCTAGGTTCGTTATGTTTCCCGAAAGTATTTTCCAGTTTGTGGCGGTGGATTGGTCGGGTGCGCGGGGGCCGCGGTTGAAGGGCTTGCAGATGGCAAGCTGCGGGGCGGGGCATGACGCGCCGAAACTTGTTGCACCTTCTACGGGCAATTGTTGGACGCGCGAGGGTGTCTGGGCATGGATCGTCGAGCAAGCGAAGCATCGAGGACCGGTTTTGGCTACCTTTGATATGGCGCTGGGGATGGCGTATTGCGACGAGGGGGCCTATTTTCCCGGATTGTCTGATGCGCCGCGAACAGCACGGCAGTTGTGGCGTGAGATTGATCGCGAAGCGCGGGGTGCGCCGGATTGGTATGCGGGGGCGTTTTGTGCGCCACCTTCACCGTATGCTCCGTATTTCAATTCTCCAGGCAATCGGGGGGCCTTATTCAGGAGTCGGCAGCGTGTGACGGAGAAGGTGTGTCATGGCAAGTGGACGCGGCCTTCGAGTGTTTGCAATGCGGTAGGGCCGGGAGCAGTGGGGATGGGGTCACTGGCTGGCATGCGGATGCTGCATCATATTCGCAAGACAAAGGATCTGAAGGTTGCTGTCTGGCCGTTTGACGATGTGGCTGGTGCTGATATCATTGTAGTAGAAATGTTTCCGCGGCTTTATGTGAAGCAGGCAGGGGTAAATCCGCAGCATTGGCGGGAAACGGGATTTCTGCAGGCGGTCTGGAAAGCGTATGGGGTTCGTGGGCGCGTACCGAAGGCCGTTGAGACGGAGGATAAGATGGATGCGTTGCTTTCGGCGGCAGCGATCCGGTGGCATGCCCAAAATCCAGAGGTTTGGAGGCCGATGGAGATGACAAAGGCTGCTGCGCGGCATGAGGGGTGGATTTTCGGGGTAGGTTGAGGGGCCTTTCGACAGAAAGATTATGACAGAAAAAACTGGTAGGCTCAGTTTACTTGTGGGGGGCGAAGATAGTTTTATCGAGGGTGCCGTAGGCATTGAAACTGGTGCGGATGGTGAGCCAGATGGCGACGAATACGGTGGTGGCGGTGCCGGAGAAGATGGCGATCATGATGGCAATCTGATATTTGATGGCGGTCATGGGGCTAGTGCCGCTGAGGATGGCACCGGTCATCATGCCGGGCAGGGAAACGAGCCCGATAGTCGCCATGGTGGCAATGGTGGGGACGAGGGCCGCACGCATGGCATCGCGCCAGTATGGGTGGAGAGCCTCTTGTAGGCGGGCACCATGGGCGAGCTTTTGGTGATAGACTTTTTCATTGTTGCGGATGCTATCATAAAATTGTGTGAGCCCGATAATGTCAGCACGCAGACAGTTGCCTAGGACCATGCCGGCAAGTGGAATCACGTATTGTGCATCGAGCCAGTTCGAGCGCTGCAGGATTGGCACTACGAATGTGAGTACGGGAATGATCGTCCCGGTTAGCAGGGCAATGAAAACGGGTAGCATGAACTTACTGATGCGTAACCGGCAGCCGCGCAGGATGGAGCCATCGGCAACGGCAACCATCACCATTAACCAGAGCAGGTTCAAAAACGGGTTGTTCAGGCGGAAGACAATTTCGAGGTAGAATCCAACAAAAAGCAATTGGGCGGTCATGCGGATAACGGCAATGGCAGCATCTTTGATCAAGGGGAGCTGTAAGTAGAGCAGTATGGCAAGAGGAAGTAGCAAGAGCACGTAGATAGCACTTAGGGCCCAGTAGCTGATATCAATAATCTCGTTCATGGTGAGGTGCTAGCTCCGGTTGCATTCTGGTTCACTTGGACGATACGGTCGGCAAAATCGAACCAGCTTGTGTCGTGGGCGATGGAAATCACGGTCTTATCCTTGGCTTCCTGAAAGAAGTCGGCGACTGCTTGCTTGTTTGCCTTGTCGAGGGCCGAGGCAACTTCATCCAATAGTATGATGGGCCGGTCGAGCAGCAGGGCAGAAATAAGCGCAATTCGTTGTTTTTCGCCGCCTGAAAGTGTTCCTGTATCTTTGTTGAGTAGATCCGTGGAAAGGTTGAAGCGGGCAAATAAAGCAGGGATACGGCTGAGGTTCTCGCGCAGTTCGGTATTGGCTTTGTAGGTGAAGGGATGTTTGAGAACCTCTTCAACACGGCCTTCGGGAAATTCGGGCTCCTGAATCACGTATGCGATCTGGCTACGAATTTCCCACACGCTATCGCGGTCAAGCTCTTTGCTGTTTACTAGGATGGTTCCTTTGTTGGGAACGACGAGTCCCAGAATGGTTTTTAGCAGAGTGGATTTTCCGCAACCCGAGGGCCCCGTGAGGACGACTTTTTCGCCTTGCGATACTTGTAGGCAGAAGTTGTGCAGTACGGTCTTTTTATCAAAGACAATGTCCAGATTCTGGATTTCCAGTTGATGGTTTAGCTGGGGCATAGGATGATCCATAGGTTGCTACGCTCGCTTTAAAAGAGGTTTCATGACATTGGTGACGGCTTCCGGGCCATGGGCTTCGATTGCTTGCATGCCAGCTTGCGTAGCCCCCTCCACGTTTTCCGCGCGGTCGTCTATAAATAGAATTTGTTGCGGTGGTATACGCCATGCATCGATAACGCATTGATAGGACTCTGGGTTGGGTTTCATGCAGCCGATACCGTGTGAGTAGAAGCAGTCATGCAGTAAGTCGAGATGGGGGCCACGTTCGATGAGAGCTTCGATGTGCATGGGATTGGTGTTGGAAAGACAGCCCAACTTGTATGACTTGCGCAGGATGTTGAGCAGTTCTGGGGTTTGCGGGTACCACTCTCCCACGATGCGCTTGAATTCGGCTTGGAGAACATCCGGTGAAATGTCGAGTCCAAGCGCGCGCGGTGCTTCAATCAGGAAGGTCTCGGTCGAGACTCTGCCACATTCGTAGTCGGAAACGATGGCAAACTCCGGTTGGTCTGCCGCCCGCAAGGCAGGGCAAAGCTCGGAGGCGCTGGAGATGCGATTGAGTTCAACGAGCACGTTGCCCAGATCGAATAGTATGTGTGTGATAGCGTCATATTGCATGCGTTGGAGACTATAACGGATTTCTATAAAGGTCTAGGTGAAGATTGCGGTACATGCTGGGTTTGTGAGAGAGGGATTATTGATGCAGGGCATAATGGCGCAGAACACTTTGAATCCACGGAGACATCAGTAAAAGGCGTTTGCTGGATTGACGTATGCTTGTATGGCTATGATAGTAGGCACGAAAGGCATCATTTTTATGGATGAGTATTCAATCAAGCATAGTTCATCTCTTGCGAGTGGAGGCGAAAAGCACATTCTTGTCTTGGGGGGGACGGGGTTTGTCGGTTCTGCGGTTGTGCGCACTCTGCTTACGGGCGGTTCAGGTATCCGCGTGACGATGTTGGTGCACAGAAGTTTAGCCGAGACTGAAGATCCCAGTGTGCAATTTCTACATGGAAGTTTAGGGCAGATTGATCTCGGGCAAGTGATGCAAGACCCGCCAACGCATGTCGTTCACTTGGCACGCTTCCCCGGATCGTCTCCTTGGCGGCGCACATTTGCCGGTTTGAGGGGGGCATGTGCAAATGTACGCCTGTTGCGGGGTCTCTGCCGACTGCCCTATCCGCCGCGTATTTTATATGTTTCGGGCTCCTTGATGTATGGCAGCCGTGGCGAGTCTTGGGTGGACGAGGACACACCTTTGCAGCCGACAAGTTTTGGCAGAGCCTATATTATCGGTGAGCGCCCCTTACTACGGTATCAGGCAAGCGGTAAGCTGCCTGTGATGATGGTGCGTCCGCCTTGGATTCTTGGTGTGGGTTCGTGGTTTCAGACCTATTACGCAACGCCCATGATGCGACAGGGCTGTGTACCTTGTTATGGAGAAGGCAATAACTGGATGAGTCTTTTGCATCTGGAGGATTGTGCCAGACTGATACAGCATGCCCTGCTGCATGGTATGCCCGGCGAAACGTATAATCTGGCGCTTCCGCCTGTACGCCAGATTGATTTTTGCGCGTATCTCTCGGAGCGATCAGGGCTTCCGCTGAAGGTGATACCTCGCGGGACGCTTGCACGCCGAAGGGATCGCTCGTTGATGGAGGCCTTCGGCAGTTCCATTCGATTGCGATCACGGCACGCTGATTTCCTTGTTCGTTGCCCGCTCCGCTTCGGTAGCGTGCGCGCAGCCATTGACGACATACTTGCGCGGTTCGAACACGTATAGAGCGTATTCGCCATAACACCATAAGTGGGTGCGCGATAACAGGCGATCGCAGTGCCATAGAATATTGCATAGTCTTGGTAGGCGACGCACCCATTTGTCGCGGTACCAGGCAGGATGCAAGATGCAGTAGCCCTCTTTACGCACAATCCGTAGCAGTGGTCCAAAAGATCGTCTTATTTTTTTCGGGGAATAGCAGTGGCTGTCGAGCGGGCGTTTGCTGGCATACCCGCCCCATGTATGACGCAGCCTTGCGAATGCGCGTTTCCATCGGAACGTAAGCAGATAGTATGAGATTTCCTGCAAGTACCACCGATTCACAAAGGTTATCACAGCGACTCCATCATCTGCCATGCAGCCGTGGATGGCGCGTGCAGCAGCGCGGAGGTCTGTCACTGTGTTTAATGCGCCAAAATACACATACACTAAATCAAAGCGCTCTCTGGGACAAAGCTTGGCAATATCGTCCACGGAACCGATCGCACATCTGACATTGTTAAGTCCGGCTTGGCGCATGCGCTGCTCTGCCTCGGCAACCATGCCAGATGAGACATCGATACCGAAAAGCTGCGCATCGGCTTTTTTGCGTGCCCAGTATTCGAGATCCAATCCGGGGCCGATCCCAATTTCGAGGGCCTGCTGAAAGGGGTAACGATTGGTAATGTCTCGAAAGGCATTACGCATGCGCTGCAAAGTTAGGTTGGCATGATAACGGCTTGAAAAAGCTACTGCATCATCATTGAAATGGTCACCCACAGCCCGATAGTATTGTGCGTTAGATTCTTGCCGTATGGCGTTCTCAGGAGGTGTGGCTGGGGACTCAATTGCTACATGCAGTCCCATGAGACTCGATAAATCATAAACGCTATGCCGATCTCCAGCGCGTGTCTGCCAGCACTCCATGAACCGCTGATGGATTTGGGGTAAGTGGCTATGTAGTAACCAGAAGCTGTCGCTTTGCCGCGAACGTTCAACGATGGATCGGTGATCCTCTGGTTTGCGTAAGCTTTGGCGATTGTCATGCTGTACGCCGCGTAACGCCCTTCGGACTCCTAGATGGTAGGTATAAGTGTTAAGCCAGTTTCCAAAACGACCACGAAGTAGCCATTCGACGAATCGAACGGGAAGCGGTGGCCTTTGTTCATACATCGTTTTATTTGCCTTGAAATCAAGTTGCGGGAAGTAATCAGTGACCCAAGGATTTGCTGCTAGAAGATCGCGATAGGCTCTTTCGCCCCACACAGGGACCATGAGCGCTATTTGGTGTGCAATGTATACGTTATGTTCGGACAAGTTCAGATTTGCCTCGGAGACGCATGTATTTAAACAGGCAGGGAATGGACAAAATCGCCGTGTGATTTTTTTGATAATGGACATTCCCAGTCGTCCCACCCACATACGGCCAGCGGACGTGATACAGAATAAATCGATATCAGCCGCTGGGTCGGTATTGTTGGCCGCGAGCGAGCCGGTGATGCCCACCATACGAATAAAGGGTACCCAGCGCAACCAGCGTGCGTAGCGTAGGGCCCAGTGCCAGTAGGCTGCATGGGCCCGTTCACGCGTCTCGCGTACAGCAAGTAGAGACTCGTTGCCGATAGGCAGAACATAGTCACCTGATAACGTGATTTGTCGACGATCCATTTGCGCTAATGCTTGGTCGAGCTCTTGCAAGCTGGCCGGATGAAAAAGCAAGTAGCGCAGCAGTTCCTGTCGCGTCATCGGGTAATCAAATACTTCCCGATAGCAGAGCGTTAGCAGGATGGCATCACATAACGTTTGTTTAACTTTTTCTGGCATCTAAAACGTTGATTAAACGAGATTACATTTGTCACATATACATTGTACGATATTCTACGGGGCGCGGGGGAGTTGTGGGAGGTGGTCGAAGTGCCGGTCCCGCGAGTAGAGCATGAGATTGTGTTGCTGGACGAGCGCGGCAATCCACAGATCGTTGGTGGGGATTGGGGTACCTTGTGCCCGCAATTGCGCGTAGAGTCGTGCGTAGTGAAACAGGGTTTGCTCATCGGCAAAGAGGATTACGATGCGGGATCGGTTGAGGAATTGGTTGAGGACGCGCTCGTTTTGCCGGGCTAATGTGCCGCAGGCAAATCCGGACCGTAGTTCTGCAATAACAGGGAATGGCATGTAGATGCGCTCGGCAAGCTGGAAAGTTTTGACTGCTTCTTCCCTGCCTTCGCAGAAGTCCCGATAGCGATTAGTATCAATGGCAAGTCTCATTGCCACATGTCCTTGTCGATTCGGTCTTGTGCTTTCATAGCAGCATCAAAGTCGGGGTCGTTTACCCATGTGCCGGCCAGATCGTCCAAATTGTGGAATTCGTGCGGCTGCTCATCTAAGCCGACCGCTTGGCTGAGTGCAAGCACGGCCACTTGATTCAAGCTGCTTCCATAGCTAGCAGAACGTTCCCGCAACCTTTGGTCAACGCGGGGAGGGATATCGCGAATGGTGTATTGGATGTTCTTGTTTTTCATGATGCCTGCAT
>PXBF01000195.1 GCA_003567005.1 PVC group bacterium | reverse complement strand
TCGGCTGCCAGTATGCATCGAGAAAAGCACGGTATAACTGAGAAATAGCTTTGGCCTGCTCTGAGCCGAAATGCTCGTGGCAGTAATTTTCGATGAACACATCGGAATCGTAGCTTTCGAGATCCCAGAGTGCGGCCGCGCCAGCGGAAAGGTCGAGGATGAACTCGCGAATACTGCCTGCATTAAAAAGCCCCAGATGGAAAGAGCCCCTGGCCGCATCCACCATCCGCAGGTTGTTCTCCACTTTCCATGGTCCTTCTCCATTCGCAAGGTAACAACCATTGGGCGTGAACTGAAGGTTCATGTAGTATCCGACTTTCTGATCATCCTTGATGCGCGGATCCTGAAGGTACGCTTCGGGAAAAGGATCCACACGGGCGGCAACGAAAGTCCAGATCGTATTTGGACCCGAGGGAGGCGTCAGGAGGCCATGCCTGAAAAAATGGGCGTTTTCGTGATAGAGGGTTGCGCGGATGGGAGGCATCTCATTCTCCCCATACGTTTCCCGCAGCAATTCATATTGGATATTCATGTAAAATTGAATCGTCGACGCTTTTGCCTCCTCGGTTTTCGGACTATCAGCCGGAACGAGGGATTGGTTCCAGTAGATGTTTGGCGGAGGATCATGCTTCATCTGCTCGTCTGTAATACCCCAGAAGCTGATATCATGGGGCCCTCGGAACGCCATGGTCTGGATCAGTTCGAACCCCTCCTTTTTTACTAGATCGATGTAATGCTGATAGAACTCTTTGAATCGATCCACGCGTGAAATCAAAACCGGAGGCGGTGGATCCACCTTGCGCACTTTTTTCCAGTATTGATTCCACAGCCCGAGATGCGAGCCCAGCGCACTTGTGTGTGTGAAGGAAACCGCAACCCCTCGGTCCCGACAGACGCGGCCCCAAGGGAGGCCCACGTTGGGATCCGCCTTGCTCACATCCATGAAATTCATACGCAGGCGAACCATGGTTTCAACCAATCGATGGAAACGATCCGGGTCCCGGTCTAGCCATGCTTTCAGCATGGAAATATCATTGGGGAACCAACCGCGCCATCGAACTGTCGGGGTAGATTGAACGCTTTCCCAATCCCATGGCACCACAATCTCCGCAGATGTCTTCGGCTCTTGGCCGGTCCAATACCAAAAGGGGTTGACACCCAAAAGATCATGGGAAATGGCATAAATGCCATAGATGCAGCCCCTCCAATCATACCCTCGCACTACAACCGAAGCCTTTGTTCCGGTTTTTTCAACATGCACCGCAAAGCTTTCCGGCCCCGGTCGAGGCACATCGACGGCCCCAGGTTCCTTAACAACAATTCCGATCTCGTGGGCATGCTCCGTATCCTGAACGACCGTGGGGGCGGGTTGCCCAAAAACCTTGCCGAGATCACGTGCGAGATCATCGACGGCCAATTTCAAGGAGGATGGCGCTCCGTCTGGAATTTGAATCGCCGATCCCGGTATGAGCACAACTCCGTCCGCAGAGCGGTTTGCAGGCCCCCTTGTGCAATCATTGTGGCTCATAGTCTGTTTCCTCATATCAGGTTAATCGATCTCGTGCCCTTATGATAACTGGAGGCCGCTAGCCTTTGTTGAGACGTTCACCTAGGCCCCAGAATATGGACTTGCAATGTAATTTAAAGGCGATTTTCTATGCCTTTTAAAGAACCACGACTTGCGCTCTTTTGCCTATGCTGGTTCTACGTTGTAACTTCAGTTGTAAACAAAAGATGCTGTTCTCACAGTTTCTATTTGATGTTACATGCAAAACTTATGGAGTACGGTGCTTCTCCTTCCTCACCCACGTCCCCACATACTCCCGCACCCACACACTCGCAAACAGCTCCCCCATCTACTCCTGCAACAGCTCCAGCATGGCCTCGGCAAAGCCCTTGCCAATGCCGCACATGATCTTGGCACTACCCAGATAGTGGACGCGATGATCGGAAACAGCATTCTGCAAAAGTTCATCTTCCTCCGGTGTGATGTGCTCCGCACGATAAGCCGCGTAGGCTTTATCAAGCTCCTCCCCCTGCAATCCTTGCTGCCGACGCAATACCCTTCGCTGTCTGCCTACCTGGCCGGATCTGGCTGCCAGCGCGGCGAGATCGTCATCCCAGTATTGGGAGGTTTGGATCGCTGCCACGGTTCCTTTGAATTCCGGGTTGCTGGCTGGTGCCGCCATCGCCTGCCGGAAATGCATCATGGCAGGATCGACATCTGTGGATGTACCATCAATTCCCATCACGCCGATCAAAAACGGCATGTCCGGCGCGTCGAGATCGGTTCGGACATCCCGGATAAAATGCTCCAGCAGCCATGTATATTGCTCGTAGCCACGGGGCTGATCCTGATTAGGATATACCTCTTTGGCAACCTTGTCGCTCCACCCCTGAAACCAGACAAATCCGGCTAGTTCATAGCCGGCTGCTTCATCATACGCCGGATGGAAGCTCTTGATATTACCCAATACATCCTTCACATGGCTGATCATCTGGCGATAAAACACGCCTCCTAGTGCCTCACTCTCGCTCGATTCCTTTTGCATTGCTTCCGTCTCTTGGGAACCTTGCTCCGGGCCATCCTCGGCAGGCTCTTCTGCTTCCAAATCCGGGTGCCCCAGTGGCGGTGTCCATTCTCCCGCGCTGGGCGACCGAAAACATTCATGCAAAGAACGATTTCCCTGCGAAGTTTTGATGATCAGAAACGGTTCCTGCAGGGCCTCATGCATATAGATACCAAAAGCATAATCAGGGCCTAGCTGGCTGCCCGTGCTACCACCGCCATAGCGCGGAGCTAATGGCCCGCTATCTTTTCCCCTCCACTGTGAAACCTGTACGTCATCCAGGATAACCGGATTACCCTCCGCATCAAAAAGGGACGCAAACGCCTCGGCAGTGTCAGGAAACATCTGGATGTGAGCCAGCGTTCTTGCATCAACAATCCCCGTCATATTCGACTGACCAGCCAGAATAAACACCTTCATTGGCTTCGCCGATACTTGACAAGCCAATAAAACCGCACATGCAGAAACAACCAACACACTCGAAATCTCACTCATTTGTATTCTCTTCTTTTATATGCCTACCTGAATTTATAGTTATCTGAGGATCCTAATCGAATACCGCAAGAAGCAACAATTTCAATATAGCGTCATCTTGATTACGACTCAGCGACACTCCAAGTCCCTAGCATCTGCCCCTGATCCACTTCAACGCGCCCCTTACTGCGCCCTGCGTAGTCCCGCTAAGTGGGACGAAGCACACGGGCTGCGCCCTGCGTAGTCCCGCTAAGTGGGACGAAGCATGGGCCGTGCCCTGCATAGTCCGTAAGGACTACGCATGTGCATGGCGCGGCTACAGAAACAAAAACCGCCGCCCCCGGGGTGATCGAAGGTACGGCGGCTCATCAGCTCGTGTCCAACTATCTGAGGGAGTCAGGACGAAGCATGGGCTGCGCCCTGCGACTTGTCCCCCGTAGCCTCGGCTATAAGGAGGAAGCTCGTAGAGCGAAGCATGGGTAGCCGTCTGATAGCCCCTCAGCAATCACATTTGATAAGACCAAAAGGCACATCATAGATTTCGATGGTTTTGCATACGGTTGCTGGTATGCTATCGTGCAATTTTCCACACGTATCTTATGACAAGGGGATGAGATGAAACGACCGAATATAGTATTCTTTTTCACCGATGACCAGCGGTTCGATACGATCCAGGCGTTGGGCAATCGTGCGATCCAGACGCCGAATCTCGATAAGCTGGTTGCGCGCGGGACAACCTTTACGCAGGCACACATTCCCTGCGGTACTTGTGGTGCGGTATGCATGCCGAGCCGGGCCATGCTGCATTCCGGCAGAAGCCTATTCCATCTGGATCGCGAAGGACAGCAGATCCCGCAAGACCACACTACACTCGGACAGGCACTGCGCGAAAATGGTTACCGGACGTTTGCTACAGGCAAATGGCACAACGGAAAGGAATCATTTAACCGCAGTTTTGCGGATGGAGCAGAAATTTACTTTGGCGGTATGGCCGATCATTGGAATGTGCCTGTGCATCATTACGATCCAACCTGCACCTATAACGCACAAGTTCCCTATTGCGTGAACCCGATGAATAGCAAAGAGGTAAAATACCGTCGTGCCGATCACGTGAATACAGGCCTACACTCCAGTGAGATGGTCTGTAATGCCGGGATAGAATTCATTAAAAAGCAGGACGGCAAAGATCCCTTCTTTGCCTACATCTCCTTTCTTGCACCGCATGATCCACGCGTGATGCCAGAAAAATTCCGGCAGATGTATGATCCCAAGGATATCGAGTTGCCGCCAAACTTTACGGGGGGCCATCCGTTCGATACGGGGGCCTTGCACATTCGCGATGAAGAGCTCGCCGCATTCCCCAGAAATCCGGACGAAGTCAAAGAACATATCGCCGATTACTATGCCATGATCTCGCACCTCGACGATGAGCTGGGACGCGTGATCGCGACACTGGAAGAGAAAGGCATGCTGGATGACACCCTTATCGTTTTTGCCGGTGATAATGGTTTAGCAATCGGACAGCATGGACTTTTCGGAAAGCAGAACTGCTATGATCACAGCGTACGCGTGCCGATGATCTTTGCGGGGCCCGGCGTTCCAGAAGGTAACAAGACAGATGCTTATGCTTACCTATTCGATATCTTTCCGACGCTATGCGGCTTGGTGGATATTCCCGTTCCCACCAGTGTCGAGGGCAAGGATCTGGGACCATGTATGCAAAGTGCGGATGAAAAAAATCGCGACACGCTCTATTTTGCCTACGCCGGCTTTCAACGCGCCGTAAAAGATCGTCAATACAAATTGATTGAATACGTTGTTGAGGGCAAGGAACGCCAGACCCAGCTCTTTGATCTGGTCAATGATCCGTGGGAAACACGCAATCTCGCAACCAATCCGGATTATGCAGAAAAGCTAGCCGCGCTTCGCGACGAGCTGATCCGTTTACGCGACGAATGGGATGATAGGCAGCACCCCCTCGGCGAAAAATTCTGGCGCGCGTATTAGCGCATCGCCAGAATCGGCTGCACTGTAACTTCATATTCCCTATACTCGTAATCCGCTCTCGCGTGCCCGCCGTAGCCCGTAGGGCGAAGGTTGGTCGCCCGCTCTCGTCAACCGATCTCCCACCGCGCGCGAACAACCCAAAGCAGCGATTCTTATCGCCGCACTTATCCCCACAAACCCATATGGAGTGCGGTAACGAGCGAAGCGACCTTACCGCTTTGGGGGGAGCGGAGCGACGGGGCCAGCGCAACCACCCACCGCCAACAGAACCATCCAAACGCAGCGATCAATCACACGCGCTCATTCCATCCCCGACCCCAGCACTCCCTGTCACGCCGTATTGCATGAAGGCGGACGCGCAATCCCAAAGCAGCGATTCTAATCGCCGCACTCCATATCCACACAACCCCATATGGAGTGCGGTAACGAGCGAAGCGACCTTACCGCTTTGGGCGGAGCGGAGCGACGGGGCCAGCGCACCACCCACCGCCCTCGCCACAATCCACCATCATCACTCCATCAACACATCGTAATCATCCGCCACATGCAGCTCGTCCGTCGAAAACGCATAAATTGTCTTTATTTGTGCAGGTCTGGCCGTACGTTCAAACCAAGCAGCAGAACACCATGGGTATTGATTCGCCACACGAACCACTCCGTGCTTAACGGCATTCTGATGGCAATAATTCAATCGCGCCAAATAGGATTTCTCATACGTTAGCTTCGTCTCTCGGAAATTGTGCCATACCTGGCGACCGCGCACACCATCCAGCTGATTAACCCAACGCGCCATCTTACGATGCAATACAGCCAGTATGGCAGATAGCGCTTGTGCGCTATCAACAGCTTCAGGGGAATGTGCAACGAAATGATAATGATTCGGAAAAACCGCCCAAGCCTCCAGCTTCCAACCACCCTCTTGCATCACACGCAAAAGCCCGCGATGCAGCACACCCAAGCGTTCTTGCGTTTGAAAATGATGCCGTTTCTGATACGTGCCAGCCGTGACAAAATACGTTCCCGGACACGACAACCGATGCACCGGAGCATGTGGCCAGGCGGTGGCGGGTGTATGCGGCTTTTCTATCATGGCAGAATCGTAACCCGACCCAGCACTCCCTGTCACGCCGTAATGCATGAAGGCGGACGCGCAATCCCAAAGCGGTCCCGACCTCTTGCAGAGTCGGGAATCACCGCACCAAAATCCACCCTGGGCCATATGGTGCGGTGATCCTCCGGTGAAGTCATACATAAAAGTTTTTTGGTTTGCAGCAACGCTTGAATATAACATGCATTCTGCGGTATAAGATAATCAGTGATGCAAGATGAATACATACAACACAAAAAATGACCCGATCACGGAGTCCGTACACCGACTGCGGGGCTGCTTGCCCGCTGAGCGCATCTATCTTTTCGGTTCCCACGCACGTGGAGATGCCACAGTAGATAGCGACTTTGACTTCCTTGTCGTCGTTGATGATTCTCCATTGCCTCGATATAAGCGTGAGCAAAAAGCTTTTCGTGCACTTTGCGGCATGGGTATTGCAAAAGATGTGCTGGTTTTCACCAAGCGCGAGTTTGAGCGCGCACTTGCTGTCGTCACATCATTACCCGCAACCGTTGTCCGCGAAGGGAAACTCGTTTATGGCGGATGAAAAACGAAAAGAAATCCAAGCCTGGCTCACCAAAGCGGCAAAGGATCTAAGAGGTGCCGAGGTTGATCTGGCAGCCAATCCACCACTTGTCGAGGATGCCCTCTTCCATTGCCAGCAGGCAGCCGAAAAAGCCATGAAAGGATTCCTGACTGCACACGACACGATATTTTCGAAAGACGCATGACCTTGATGAGCTGGCTTCAGCCTGTGAAGACATTGCCCCTGCCTTGAGACCCGTTCTCGATCCGGCCCGAGAACTCACGATATTCGCATGGGAATTTCGCTACCCGGGATCGGACGATGAACCGCCAGAAGCTGAAGCCTATGACAGCCTCATCGTTGCCCGTTCTGTTGTGGATGCAATTCGCGAAAAACTTTTACACGAAACGCACAGACCTCGGCCGCCTCACCCACACCAATAATGGCACCTTCCGAATCGGGGACTCGGCGGCTCATTAGCTCGTGTCTAACTATCTGATGGTGATAACCGTTCCGGCGGGCGCTGGCATATACCGCACAATCACAATGCCACTACCGCCAGAACCGGCGGCTCTACCTCCCGCACTGCCGCCGCCACCACCACCGGTTCCATCTAGGCCATCTTCAGCCGAAGTACCATTGTTGCCCGCGCGCCCCCCACCACCCGGTGGCGCCTCAGTAAGCGTATTGTTTGACGCGCTGCCGCCGCTGCCGCCGGAGGCGAACCACCCACCATCGCCGAGGCTTGTACCTCCCAGCCAAGCAGAAAGATCAACGCCAAGTCCGCCAGCGCCGCCGACGCGACCTCCTCGCTCACCTTCGCCCGTACCACCTGCGCCACCGCCGCCTGAACCGCCACGTTGATCGTCGCCTCCCGATTCCCCGCCATCAAATCCCTGCCCGGGTACGCCACTGCCCGGCGGACCGGCACGGGAGCCGCCACCGCCGGAACCACCAGAGGTTGCTGCGGCGCCACTTCCCGACCCACCGCCGCCACCACCTATGGCGGTATAGCCAAAAGCCTCGCTGTCGGAGCCGGGCTCCCCTATAGCGTCAGAACCTGGAGCTCTCTCCCCCCCTTGCCCGACATGTATCGTGTAAGTGTCGGCGGCCAACATGTTAACATTGGTAAGGATGAGACCACCAGCACCACCACCGCCACCGCCGCCATGCAAGTTAAAATAACGGCCACCGCCACCGCCGCCGCCGACGAGGAGCACCTCTACTTCACCAGACGATGTCACCTGAAAGGTGCTCTCCCCGACATTCGTAAAAACATGCACCTGCCATTCTACGCCTTCAATTTCGATCACATAATTCGTGTCGCCGCCTGTGCCCTGCGCCCATGTGGTCGCCTCCGCCACGCCCGCAAAAGCCGTCACCAACATCATTACAACAAATAGACATCCACGATGTACCAGTGTTTTCAAAGCAGCAGCCCTCCTTCTCAGTGTATTCCATACCCAAAAGATTCACAAAAATAATACCACCAGAAAAAATATGTCGCAATTACACTTTAGCGTCTTTTTTATTAAGTTTCCGCGCCACACTCATCCAATGCATCGCACCCTTTCGCGTCTCTTACAACGCACCCAGCCCATCCCCGACACCAGCACTCCCTGTCACGCCGTAATGCATGAAGGCGGACGCGCCATCCCAAAGC
>PXBF01000189.1 GCA_003567005.1 PVC group bacterium | reverse complement strand
TTCGAAGACGAAGGCCTTGATGTGATAGCAGGTGATATTGAAACCTCAAACACGCATGGGGGTAACACGGGCATCGATAATGAGCGGTGGCAGCGGAAACTGCTGGATGGATCGCCTACAACCATGTCGTTCATCATAACGATCCCCGAGGAAGTAACGATTGACTTGACGAAGCTCGAATTCCTGTTCGGCATGGATTCGCGCCAAGGCAGCAACGACACATGGGGCCAATGGGATTTAACGATAACCAAGGACGGGGTAGAGGTTGAAAACAGCGCCAGCCCCGACTCGTCGGGTCCCGTCTACCTTGAGGGCACGGCGAGCAACGACTACTACGATCAAGACGAGGCGGTAACCTTATCTGGCTTGACCGGATTGACGGATACCGTAATTGCGTTTTCTTTTGAGGTAAACTATGGCGTCGAACCAGACTTCAGCGGTGGCGGCAACAACAACAGCCGCCACGCGTTTCTGGATGATGTCACGTTGACGGGGATTACCGACGCTCCTGGCCAAGGTTTGCTCCTTATTGTTCAATAGTAGTGATACGGGACATGGCGGATAGGTTAGTTGCTGTGGTGGTTTTGACCTGGGCGCTATGGAGGGCAAGCTGAAAGACAGCCTAATGGGAGCCTTCGGCTATTCGTCAGGCGCGAGCTGCGATAGACGATGGTAGTACAGCAGGTTGTACCGCAACCTGGTGCTCTCTTGCACTGCCCGCATCCAGCACAGAAGCAGGTTGGCACAACCTGCTTTACCTAACACAATACGGTGATGCAAATTGTGCGTAGCGGGGACTTGACTATGTGCAGGTGTTTGGGTTTTATCTATTTGCAGCATGGATACGGAACCCTGAACCGCGTGGTTCTAGACGATCAACCCCGTAAGAGGAGCTGCTGTGAGTAAAAGAAGTCCCAATATTGTTTTTATATTAGCCGATGACCTTGGATGGTGTGATCTGGGTGCCAGTGGCAGTACGTTTTATGAAACCCCGCATATTGACAGCATTGCGCAGGGCGGTATGCGCTTTACGCAGGCTTACGCTTCTTGTCAGGTATGTAGTCCCACGCGCGCAAGCATTTTGACGGGGCAGGATACGCCGCGTCACGGTATTACGAATTATCTCGGTGCGACGTATGGGGAGGACTGGCGGGCGACGAATCGTTTCGACAAAGCGCTACCGCCGCCATACGCGCCAGGTCTGCAGCATGATACCACAACGTTTGCAGAGGTTCTCCGGCGCAGTGGGTATCGGACGTTTTTTGCGGGTAAGTGGCATCTTGGTGAAGACGATGATGCTACGCCGGAGATGTTTGGATTTGAGGAAAATCAAGGCGGATATAGAGCTGGCCAGCCGAAGTCTTACTTTTCTCCCTACCAGAACCCGAAGCTGGAGGATGGTCCGCCGGGAGAGAATCTACCGCTGCGGCTGGCCGAGGAGACGGCAGCTTTCATTGAAGACAGCAAAGATCGTCCTTTTTTGGCTTATTTGTCCTTTTACTCCGTGCATAGCCCTCTCCAGACAACGAAAGAAAGATGGGCAAAGTATAGGGAAAAAGCTCTCGAGCAGGGAGACAAAGAGAAAAAACGATTTATCATGGATCGGAATCTGCCGGTGCGGCAGGTGCAGGATCATCCCGTATATGCGGGCGTTATCGAGGCAATGGACGATGCTGTAGGTATCGTTCTTGAAACGCTGGAGCGGTGCGGGCTAGCCGAGAATACGATTGTTTGTTTCACATCTGACAATGGTGGCGTTTCTTCGGGCGATGATTTTGCGTCCTCCATGTTACCGCTCAGGGGAGGCAAGGGGCGTCAGTGGGAAGGTGGCATACGGGAGCCGCTTTTTGTACGATACCCCGAGATGATTACAGCCGGTAGCATATGTGATGTTCCGGTAATCAGTCAGGATTTTTATCCTACCTTTGTCGAGTTGGCGGGTTGCCGTGTTCCCGAGACGCAGGTGATAGATGGTGTCAGTATTGTGGGGCTTCTGCAGGGAGAAGGAGGGGATGACATCGCTCAACGCGATTTGTTCTGGCACTATCCGCATTACGGCAATCAGGGGGGGGATCCATCCTCGATGATACGGAGCGGCGACTGGAAGTTGATCCGTTACCATGAAGATGGCCACAACGAGCTGTACAATCTGGCTGAAGATGAAGGGGAGCAACGAGATGTTTCCAGCGAAAACCCGGAAATCGTGGCGCAATTGAGAGCGCGTCTGGATGCATGGTTAGCGGACAGGGACGCGCAGTTTCCTTCGCCTGATCCGTTATTTGATGCAGACAAGCGCAGAGCGTATCTCGACCGGCAGGCGGGTGAAGGTATGGCTAGACTCGAGCAAAAACATGCACGGTTTCTGGAGGCTGGTTGGGAGCCGAATCCGGATTGGTGGGGCAGCGCGGTGACGCAGGATTGATGCCCTGCATGTGGGCGGAAGGGTAGCTTCGTTTTAGACCACAGACTACAGACCACAGACCACAGACTTTTTGGCGCGGTCGAGAGCTCGACCGCCGCCCCCCCTGCGCTCCGCGCAATCCCAAAGCGGCGATTCAGATCGCCGCAATCCATATCTGCCTTCGACCGTATGGTGCGGTAATCCTCCTTCGTCCCGACTCCCTGCGGGGCACGGGACTGCGGGACAGGCGAGCGAAGCAAACTTACCGCTTTGGGGGGTAGCTTGTGGGAAGATTCATGGTTCGGTAGCATGTCAAAACAGAAGAGATAGATGCTGGAAGGAAATGATATGAAGCGGATATTTTGGTTTGTTGTTTGTGCCTTGATTGCATTTATTGGGTGCGGTCGTGCTTTAGCGGGGGAAGTGATTCGTGAACAAGGTTCGAGCCGCACGGTTCGGTTAGGAGAGGACGGGCGACTGGTGTATCATCATGATGAGCGTGGCAACCGGTTGCCCGATTTTTCGCATGTTGGCTATCATGCCGGAGAACGCCCGATTCCAGATGTGCCAGTGGTGGTTACATTGGATCCTGAAGATGGCGATGATACCGAACGCCTGCAGGCAGCCATTGATCGGATTGGAGAACGTGAGCCAGATGCAGATGGGTTTCGCGGTGCCTTGCTTTTAACGCGTGGTACGTACCGTGTTGGGGGCACATTACAGATCAACCAGAGTGGTATTGTTTTGCGTGGCGAGGGAAATGATCCCGACGGCACCTTGCTGGTTGCGGCTGGTTATGGGGATCCCAAATACAAACGCACACTGATACGAGTAGGGAACAATGCGCAGCCCGAGGTACGCGAGAACACCCGTAGCGACATTATCGATGATTATGTGCCGATTGGGACGCACAGCTTTAACGTGGCTTCTGTCGACGATTATCAGATAGGGGATCGGATTCTGTTATTTCGTCCGTCCACGGCAGAGTGGATCTCGTCGATTGGTACGGATGCGCTCGCTTCCAACTGGCAACGTGTGTGGAATTTGCGCTGGGAGAAAGAGGGACCGAATCCCGGTCTCTATTATCAGCGCCGCGGCATATCACATCCACAGCGCATTCCCAAAGATCCGGATGAGACATGGGAAGCTTTTCAAGAACGCGTACCGCTATCGGACGATGAGGAACGGCTCAATGTGACACGCCAGTGGCAACCGGGAGAATACGATTTTTATTTCGAACGCGTCATTACTGCAATAGAGGGGAATACGGTAACGCTTGACGCTCCGGTTGTGCATGCGATGGAAGAGAAGTATGGCGGTGGAGCGATCTATCGCTATGATGCGCCCGGTCGGGTGCGCGAGGTCGGAATTGAGGATCTCCGCATCTTTTCCGAGTTTGCAGAGCCTATTGAAGGTCACCCATTCGGTGATCCGGCACGTGCAACAAATCCTTCGGAGAATCATGGTTGGCATGCCATTCGGCTGAGCCGTAATACCGAAAACACATGGGTACGGAATATTACAGCGAAGTATTTTGGTTGGTCGGTTGTTTCGGCTACGGGAAAGCGTGCAACGATTCAGGATTGCGTGAGTTTAGGTCAAGCTTCCCGGATTCAGGGAGGGCGTCGGTATCCATTCATGATTAATGGACAAATGAATCTGGTGCAGCGTTGCGTGACATACGGTGGGCGGCATGAGTTTGTTTCCCAGGCACGCACGGCGGGTCCCAACGTTTTTGTTGATTGTATCGGAAAGGACTCGCGAGGCTCTGCGGGCCCGCATCATCGCTATTCGATTGGAACCCTCTTTGACAATGTCAAGAGCGAGCGCTATATGGAGTCGCGTTTCCGCGGAAGCTCGGGTACGGGTCATGGCTGGGCAGGTACCCAGACGGTCTTTTACAACAGTATTGCACCGCGATTCCGGGTAGGAGCACCTCCCGGTGGCATTTCGTGGGTAATGGGCTGCGCAGATGAATACACACCGGAAAAGCGCGTATCTCCATCCAGTCTGTATTATCAGCAGGTACGCGATCGGCTAGGTGCTGATGCATTGAAACATTTGCTTATGCCTTACCAAGTAGAGGGCGGAATGGGAACCTTTGCCTGGGTAGAGCACGTAGAGTCGCCTTAGCCTTGGCCACCGGACTGTCTCATAGGTGCAGTCAAAAGTTGACAGAGAATTATCGATATATTTTTCAATATCCCATTTCAACAGGAATATCCCATTTCCAAGTTAGTGAGGGCGCTTGGGCGGACAAGCTGATGCGGGAATGAAACTTTTGCGCGGAGGGTGTGTTCGTGCAGGAGAGATTAAGGCGAAACATTAGGTGGATCCTTGCTTCGCGTAAAGCTACGCAGGACAAGAAGATTAGGGGAGATGCAGGGCAACCTTTATCTTTCGCCCTAATCTGCATTTGAACTGATGAAGTTACAACCTAGAATTTGGGAACAAACGTGTTTACCAGCCTTTGTTTCCTGCCATAAAGGGGACACAACGCCCTTGAATGAGATGCCCTGATATGCTCTACTCGTCATCCATGTCGGGGATTCGTACGAGTGAAACGTCCCTGCCATCCAGGCTTCATGCCTGTGTTTATCATGACATGGTCATCAGGATTGATACCGATATCGCGTAGGGTCGGTAATTTTGGATGGAATGGGATTGTTAGGATGCATGCAATTTTTCTTGTGCAGCTTGAGCGAATTTGATGCAGGGTACTTGTTTTTTCATACATAAGAGTAGGTTAGGTTGATTATGACAGTTCGTACGAGAATAGCGCCTTCGCCCACGGGGGCGCCGCATATTGGTACTGCTTATATTGCGTTGTTCAACCGTGTTTTTGCCAAACATCATGGTGGCCAATTTATTTTGCGAATAGAGGACACGGACCAGGTGCGTTCGACGGCTGAATCGGAGCAGGCGATTCTTACAGCATTACGTTGGTTGGGGTTGGATTGGGATGAAGGTCCTGACGTTGGGGGTGCGCACGGGCCTTATCGTCAAAGTGAACGCAGTGCATTATATCAAGATCATGCGATGCAGTTGGTAACGTCCGGACATGCTTATCCTTGTTTCTGTTCTGCCGAGCGCTTGGCTACGTTACGGCGGCAGCAAGAGGAGAATCAGGAACGCATTGGCTATGACGGGCATTGTGCGGATATTGCTGCGGCGGAAGCTGCGCGGCGGGTAGCGGCGGGTGAAGCGCATGTGATTCGTTTACGCACACCGTGTGAAGGCATTTGTTCGATTCAAGATCGTTTTCGTGGGGAGATTGAAATCGGGTGGGAGACGGTGGATGATCAGATCCTGATCAAGGGGGATGGTTTCCCTACGTATCATTTGGCTAATGTTGTGGATGATCATCTTATGGAGATCACGCATGTGATTCGTGGGGAAGAGTGGATTCCTTCGGCGCCCAAGCATTTGTTGTTATATGAGGCCTTTGGTTGGGAAGCTCCCGAGCTGGCGCATTTACCCTTGCTTCGTAATCCGGATAAGTCGAAACTTTCCAAGCGCAAGAATCCCACGGGCATTTTGTATTATCGTCAAGCGGGCTTTTTGCCCGAGGCGATCTGCAACTATCTCGGACAAATGGCGTATCGTCCTGAGGGGGATTTGGAAATCTTTGATATGGAGACGATGGTTGCCGGATTTGATTTGGGGCGTGTAAGTCTTGGTGGACCCGTCTTTGATATTGAAAAGCTGCGGGCTTTGAATGGTCATTATATCCGGCAATTATCTGCGGGCGATTTACTGGGGCGTTTACGGCATTGGCTTTTGCATGATGAATCTTTGCTAGGGTTGGTGGGTATGGCGCAACCGCGATTGGAGCAGTTAGCGGATTTTGTGCCGATGACGGCGTATATGTTTGCTGATCAGGTATCGCTGGATGCGGCTGCTATCGACCAGGCTGG
Organism: PVC group bacterium; assembly: GCA_003567005.1. Classification (GTDB taxonomy): domain Bacteria; phylum Verrucomicrobiota; class Kiritimatiellia; order UBA8416; family UBA8416; genus T3Sed10-140. Next base: position 2,206 of record PXBF01000189.1, on the reverse strand, counting down.
TACGGCGTCTGGCAAGGCTGCCGAGTGGATACAATTCGTACAGTGGGAGTTCGAACGTTTGGCTTCGTGGGATGCAGAGGGGATCCGTGGTTGCTTGCAGCGTGTGGCAACGTGCGAAGAAGTGAAGTTCAAGAAATTTCTGGGTGTATTTTTTCGTGTATGCAGTGGTCGAGCTGCAGCGTTACCTTTGTTTGAAAGTTTGGCATGGCTTGGGCGCGATATGACATTGCGCCGTTTGCAGTATGGGCAGGACGTGTTGCGTGAAGCAGGCGTTGGGTTAAGCAAAAAGGCCCTTAAACGGTTAGAAAAATCGTACCGGGAACGGTACGTGGAAGAAGGCGGGAAAGATGGCTGATACAGATGAACCAGTAGCACATTTTATAGCAGATCGGATTGCAGAGGATGTACAGCAGGGACGGCATGAGAGAATCATGACGCGTTTTCCGCCTGAGCCCAATGGGTATTTGCATATCGGGCACGCAAAGTCGATTTGCTTGAATTTTGGTTTAGCCGAGCAGTTTGCTGGCGTCTGTAATTTGCGTTTTGATGACACGAATCCGGCTGCGGAGGAGGCCGAGTATGTTTCCTCGATTATGGAGGATGTTCGCTGGTTGGGTTTTGATTGGGGGAATCGGCTCTATTATGCGTCCGATTATTTCGAACGGATGTATCAGTATGCCGAGGAGCTTATTGCGGCGGGGCATGCATATGTTTGCACGCTAACACCGGAAGAATTCAAGGATTACAGGGGGGTGCCGACGCGTCCCGGTAAGGCTAGCCCTTGGCGAGATCGGTCTATCGAGGAAAATCTGGATTTATTTCGGCGCATGCGTGCGGGAGAATTTGAAGATGGGGCGTATGTACTGCGCGCCAAGATCGATATGGGTTCTCCCAATCTACATATGCGGGATCCGGCGATCTATCGGATCAAGCGTGCACATCATCATCGTACGGGCGACAAGTGGTGCATTTATCCGATGTATGATTTTGCGCATGGGTTAGAGGATGCCATTGAAGGGGTCACGCATTCTATTTGTACGCTTGAATTTGAAGTGCATCGACCATTATATGATTGGTTACTGGACCAATTGTCGGTGCCGTGCCATCCCCAGCAGATTGAGTTTGCACGCTTAAATCTCACCTATACGGTCATGAGTAAGCGTAAGTTACTGGAGCTTGTGCGGGATAAGGTCGTTTGGGGGTGGGATGATCCACGCATGCCAACTGTGAGTGGTTTACGCAGACGTGGGTATACCCCCGCATCGATTCGCGCGTTTTGTCGCAAGATTGGAGTGACCAAGACCGAAAGTCTTACAGATATTGCGCTGTTGGAGCATTGCATACGGGATGAGCTGAATGCATCCGCTTCGCGTGCAATGGTGGTTGTGGACCCGATAAAACTGGTCATTGAGAATTACCCTGCGGGACAAGTAGAATATTTAGACGGAGTCAATAACCCGGAAGATCCTGCGGCGGGAACCCGTCCGGTTGCTTTTTCCAAGGAGTTGTATATTGAGCGTGGTGATTTCATGGAGGAGGCGCCTAAGAAGTTCTACCGTCTGAAACCGGGGCAAGAGGTTCGTTTACGCTATGGCTATTTGGTCACGTGTACGGGATGTGAAAAGGATCCGGTAACGGGGGAGGTCGTTGCGGTTACTTGTACGTATGATCCGGAAACGCGTGGTGGGAATGCACCGGATGGACGCCGTGTACGCGGTACCATTCATTGGGTGAGTAAACAGGAATGCGTCGATTTGCCCTTGCGGTTGTTTGATCGGCTTTTTACTGTGGATGTGCCCGATGATGTTCCCGAGGGGGGACATTTTCGTGATCATCTGAATCCGGATTCCTGTCAGGAAATCGTGGCCAAGGGTGAGGCGCTGTTAGGGAGTGCGCAGCCGGGTGAACGTTACCAGTTCGAACGTACAGGATATTTCATTGCAGACTCGAAAGATTCACAGCCGGGCAAGCCCGTCTTCAACCGTATTGTGCCTTTGAAGGATTCCTGGGGTAAGAAGCACAAGAGGTGAGCAGCGCGGACCGGGTTAGGTGATGCAGGGTGTGACTTGAGGATCGGTGGACGATATATCGGGCCCGCGACTTGCGTGGCGACCTCCATGTGTTTCTACACACTGTCGCCCGCCACACTGCGCCGCGAACCCGCTATGACGCACGCTTCACACTCTCGCTACGAAGTTTGTGAGAT
>PXBF01000152.1 GCA_003567005.1 PVC group bacterium | reverse complement strand
TGTCTCGCACCTTGTCTCGCACCTAGTCTCAAAAAGGGGGGAGATAGCCTTATATAGGCCTAAACCTTTGATAAACACTTTTTTATATCAAAAGTATCCTGTCACCTTTTGACAGAACAACAATAACAAGAAGGCAACCTTATGAATAAGCCAACATTTCCTGCCAACACCGCCACCGAGCTACGTGAACTACGTGCGCAACTGCGCCAGCAATTTCAACAAGCCTGCCAGCAAGCCGACATTGACGCCACAAGCGACCACGCGAATCCAGGATGGCCAGCAGCCATCAAAGCGCTACACGAAGAACTAAAGGTCGTCGAACAACAAACGCAAGATGCCTTCCGCCGACAAGATCAACGCCAGCTATCCGCCTTCATGAAACAACTCCACTCCACCGACGGCCCCTCCCCCGAAGCCATGCAATGGTGGCACAACCGCTACTAGGCCAGACCACAGCTGTGCCCTGCGACTCGTCCGCAGTAGCCCATCGGGCGAAGGTGGAAGCTCGAAGAGCGAAGCACGGGACCCCCGACACCGTTGAACCTCTGCTCTCTGTGTTCCCTGTGCTCTCTGTGGTTACTTCCCCCGCAGAGCCTATCCGTTCTTCCTGCTTGTCCTCCGTAGCTTTCGCGAAGGGGGGTCCCCATTTTTCTGTCTAAAAACCACAAAGTCCATGATCCCGTGCCCCCAAGGGAGTCGGGGCCCACCAGCAAGTTCAGCTTTTCAGCATGTTCCCACATCCCTCCGACCTCAGAAAATTTTGAGAGAAGAGAGATGTCCCACCGATGCCGACTCGACATGCGGACAAAGGGCTTTTGATCGTGTGGCACCAGCATGAACCACATACGCGCTGATGTCGCGGTCGGATGAGACTTTAGTTAACCGAATCATGGGCAAGGCATCAGCCGGATAAACGGTCCGCGCTGCCTTCGCCTCGATAAATGTCAGAGCCCGTCCACCACCCGTGTCGATAATAAAATCAACTTCAAGCCCCTGTCGATCCCGGAAGTAATACAGATTGCGCTCTAAACCGCGATTTAAACGCGCTTTGAGCAGTTCCGACGCAACGAGGCCCTCGAATAAAGCGCCTCGAAAGGGAGACTCCTGTAACATTTCTTCTGTGCGAACGCCCAGCATGAAAGCTGCAAGCCCCGAGTCTGCAAAATACAGCTTGGGGGTCTTAACCAGACGCTTACCGAAATTTTCGAAATAGGGCGGTATCAAAAGAATTTGTCCGGTAATTTCCAAAATACTCAACCAATGGGTAATCGTCGGGACACTCACACCTAAAGGCGCGGCCAAATCGGTCTTGTTCAGCATCTGGCCACAACGACTTGCCAGCAACCCCATGAAGCGACGGAAGACAGACAAATCGCGAATGGACGCCACATTCCGCACATCCCTTTCCAGATAAGTCTGAATGTAAGACCGGAACCAGATATCTGCGGTACCGGGCGACTCCAGGACTTCGGGAAATCCGCCACGCAAGAGCGTTACTTCAGGTGCTTCTTCCATCGAAAAAGGCCACAAAGAAAACACAGCCACACGGCCCGCCATCGACTCCGAAACACCTTGCATCAAGGGCGCCTCCTGCGAGCCGGTCAAGAGCCACTGCCCTTTTCGTGATGGATCAGCATCAATCCGGGCACGAATATAGCCGAACAGTTCCGGCACATTCTGGATTTCATCCAGAATCACAGGACACACCAAGCGATCCAGCACCCCTCTCGGATCACTACGTGCCTGCGCCACAACATCCGGATCTTCCAACAACACATAATCCGCGCGGGGAAACAATTTTCGCAAAAGCGTAGTCTTGCCCGAACGACGAGGCCCCGTAACGAGCACGGCAGGAAACGCGGCCAGAGCCCGTTTCAACTCAGCTTCAATCATTCTATGCCGATACTTCATAATGACATATCTAAACTATAACTTTAGAATTGTCAATAATTGTGAGTTATTATTTCAGCGCACTCGACCTGCAGGGCCCTCACGTTCCACCGCCCACTTCCAACTCCTCACGTACCCTCTCCATCCCACCTGCCTTCGGTCTTGGCGTGGTTCAAAAACCGAACCGAAGCCCACCGGTTGTTCGCATCCATTTCTCCAACAGAATACACATTCCCCTTTATTGAATGAGAATTTCCTGTTCAAGTCCCGCATTGGCTTCATCCATCCACTGTACAATCTGATCAATTCCCGCGCCGCCCTCGCGCCGCAGCACCTGCATAATCTTGCCATTGCGTCCCTGTAACAGCCCCGGTTTCCCATACGTTTGCAAAAGTGCCCGCAGGTTTTCCGGCACATACAATTGAATCCGATCACCCAACCGCTTCCGGTATCGCACATACTCCGCCAATCCCACCGGATCATAGTCTGGGCAATGCAAATATGCGCACCCCTGCATGGCATTGCTCGCAAAGGTATCCAGCGCAATGCCGGATAGCCTACCAGCGGTGTAAATGACGGCATCCACATCCAGCGGCATGCGTTCTGCATGAAGAAAGCACTCCAGATTCTCGATCAATGCAATCTGTCCCTGCATTTGCAGACGGCCTTTCCCATCGAGCACTACCGCGACCACACCACATGACTGCGTAAGTGCAAATATATCGATAACACTGCCATCGACCTCGCAGCGAGCTGGTCGCAAAGCCCGCATCATGAGAATCGTATTCTCCTTGATTCGCGCCTGCTTGGTATTACGCATGGTTCGCAATGCATTCGCCCGTGCCGGAAGATCTGCAACAGTTTCCCTTTCTGGGAAATACCGTTCTATATAGGCTTGAAGCGCAGTAGCATTTTTTACTTCCAAAGCCTGTCCAGCCCCGCTCCGGACAACCGCAAGCACACCGGAATCCAAGAGGCTCTGCATTTCCCGCAAAGCAGAATCCCCCACAGCAGAAATCCGCATACGTTCCTTCTCTGCCAAGACCATCAGACTCCGACGCGTTGCCTCAAGCACCTTGCTCTCCGTTGGTATCCATATCCGCATCCAGACATTCCACAAGGGCATGCTTGGGATTCAGTACGACTCTGCCATTCGACTGCTCGTTAATGAAATAGATGCGTGTTGCGGCCTCCATCGCTTCCGGACTCGCAAGCACGGCAACAAACCCCATATCTTCAGCCGTTTTCACAATTGCCTTAAGATTCTCACTATCAAGACTGGAGCATTCATCAAGATAAAATGGAATGGATACTTCAGCGTTATCAAGTAACTGCTTAAGCAAGGAAAGGTTTACCAGAACTTTGATCGCAATTGTGGTGCCATTCGATTCAATCCGGTCCAAGTGTGGATATCTACGCACCGTATCATCTGGCATCGTAATCTCGAACTCGAGGTTAAATAGGTCGCCCAGTTCAATGCGCGATCGCTCGCTCAATAAACGTCCGATCTCCTCGAACGCCGCATCACTAGCCCCCTTCTCAGCAAACAATGGCATATCATCTTGCAGTTTAATATTTTTGATTCGCTTGGTCCATTGAGGATTTTCAACAATAGCAAGGCGTATGCTCTTGAGGTTGGATACATTGATTGACGCCAGACCACGGTTTACCCCGTTTATCTTGACCCGGAGCGTTTCCAGATCTGCCCCCATATTCTGCAAATTCTCACGGATCCCTACGGCAATACCCTTCCACAACTCTGTTGCCGCTCTCTCCTTCTCCGGCAAAGCAGCCCGCGCATCAGCCAACCGCTGCAAACTCTCGGTTTCATCTGCACCAGCATACCGCGAATAGGTTCGCTCCTCAATGGATCCCAGTGTTTCACGCAAAGCTTCATCCTGCCTTTGCTGATCGAAGTAATCTTTCTTGTATCGTGCAACCAAATCCTCCAAATCGCCTTTGATGGGTTCTGCTGGAGATGACGACCAATCCGCCGGTGGCTGCGCAATGTCTGCGATAAGCATGCTGGTTTGTTTTTCACGTTCCACAATACGTTCGAGGTCACGCTGCAAAGTCTGTTGCTCAAGCGTTAGATCGCGCATGCTCTCTTTCAGATTAGACTGCAAATTCTTCAAATCCGCCTTTTGTGCAATCGTCTCGTCCTGCTTTTCGCGATAACCGGCCAATTGCGCCTTACGCTCACAGAATTGCTCGTATTGCTCCTGACGACGCAGTAAGGCAAGTTTTTCTTTCTCAATCTCCTCTTTTTCCCGCCGCAGCACATCGGCTTCCTTGGCATCGCGGCAAAGTTCCTCATCCCGTTGCAACATCATTTCTATGCGCGAGATCTCGTCCCGAATATTCTCTGGATCGCCATACGCTGCGCACGATGGTGCCTGCAACTCATCCAGGTTTATACGTATCCCATTATCTTCATACACGCCCCCCTCACAATGTCGCATCAGTTGCTGTAAGGAAGCTTCCAAACGGGCTGTATCACGAAGCGAAATAGTACCTGAGGTATCCGTAGATAAACCGAGCAGTTCCGGATTCAGCAACCGGAAAAGCTCCGATATTTCCTCGTCACTATACCGCTTGCGAAGCCATTGGATACTGGCCTGCTCGATATTGCCGAGACGCTCACGTAAGCGCTGCAGATCATTACGAAGCCTCGTTACACGCGCCTCAACTTGTTCAACAGGCTCTTGATGCAAATTCCCTAAACGCCGCGCAAGCTCATCCGTCCGTTTACCGATCTCCTGAATACGCTGCGCACACCAATCAGGCAAAAAATCTGATAACGCCGTCTCAAGTGTTTGGGTTTCGGCAAACCAAACCTTCAGCCGCGTCAGCTCTGCCTCACACCCCAGCATCTTCTCTTGTACATCCTGTAAATCGTGCTCAGATTTTTCTAGTTCCTCCTCGATGCGCGCCAAACGCGACGAGGTAGCAGCACGCTCTTGCTGCAATGTATGGCTAACAGCTTGTGCGGCATCCATAATCCCGCGATAGAGACCCGGCAAACGCCCCCGAGCCGCATCACGCTTCGTTCGATGCTGCAAGGCGCGCTCAATGTCCGGCACCAGATCCTTGAGCATCTGCACCGCTTTGCTGTCGCGCTTTACCCTCTCAAAATTTTCGCGATAGGTTTTCGCCAGATCGATCCCTTTGGGCTGATGAAAACTCTTAGCGAAGAGTGACAGCAATAACTGCTTCATTTCATCCTGACGGATGTGGGACAAGCGCAGAATGTTACAAAACAATTCCTTGAAACTGGCATATGTATCACGGTTTTTAGAAGGCACCAACCCGAGCATGACCCTGTGCCCATCCCCTACTCCCGTCAGCGCAGCACGTAATACATCCCCACTAAGTGGCGTGTAATTCTTGGCCGACAAGTCCGCCTTGATGGCATCGAACGCGCGAACGCAATGATTGCCATCCAGAAACAGGGACGCATCATATCGCCCCATATACGCAAAACGTTCCACATTATATTGCTTGATCGGCCCACAACCATGCACACCAATCGTCTGATATCCCGTCGGCGTAAGACATTCGAAAAGGGCATAGCTGTGCACGCCGGGAAAATAATATTTTCGACTCTCCTGCAAATCGCGCGAGAAACGCATACTCTTTTGATTATCGAGATAAAGGAATTGCAGCAACGCAATCAGCGATGTCTTGCCAACATTATTCGGCCCCACCAAATGCAAGGGCCGATCTAATTCAATTTCCGCATAATCGAATTTTCCGCAATGCAAGGCAATCAATCGAATAGGACCAAAGCGACTACTCATGATCGCCTCCATTCTCGCTTACAGGATCACGTGCATCCGTTATTGCCTCTTTCTCGCTGTCTTCATCACGCTTGGCATAATACAGACAAATATCCAGAAAACGGTATGCGGGCGGGAGCAACTCGAACTGGTCATCTGGTTGGCGCCGAACAAATCCATAGCGCTCCAGATAATTGACAACACCTGCGAGCTGCTCAGAATTGGCAATATCCGCTTCCCGTAGCAGCTCACGATACCGGTCGCCTTGAAGATGTGGTAATTCCTCCATCCTGAAGGACCGACTCATCAAAGTCTCTTCAATCGGCAATCCCTGATCAGCCAGACTCTCCACCAGCACAAACACGAACAAAGCCATTTTTCCCGCTATGTCCGTAAAATTCGAATGATCCTCCAGATAAAAGAATTCACGCGGATGGCGCTTGAGCGAAAACCCCAAATCCAACAATAGCGTTTGATAGGCTTCATAATGGTTACAGAGGTGCGTAAACATACTGCCATCTGCAGAACTGATATGCCGTCCTCTCCGGAGCGCATGAAATATTTCTGCCAGTTCTGGTAGGCCTGTATGTCCTGTTGGTTCAGGCTGTGACATGAGACTCCTTCGCCTTTAAAGGTTGAATGCGCATCGGGCAGGCACGAAACCGACGCTGTAAAATGCGATACTCCCTGCGTTCGCCATGAAACACAGTAAAACCATATTGCGCTCCGTAAAACCGCCCATACAAGCGCAGAATCGTAGCAGGCGGTTCTTCCGGGTACTGCTCCACCAGCCACTTTAAGCCGTCATCAATCGGCAACGATTCCCGGACCAGGACTTCAAACGCGCGGACATCAAATGGTTGACGCACACGACCCGCCGCACCTTCCGCAACAATCGGTTGCGGTGGCTGAGGGCTATAATCCGTAATACGGGCGATATGCGCTTCAAGGGCCGCATCACTGAATTGTCCCTGCATTTGCCAATTCGGTATACCCAGTAGCGACGGAACCTTAAGCGATCCAACCCCTTTCTTCATCATCCGCTCGATAATAGCAGAGGCACCCCGCGCCAAAGCATTTTCTCTGCGAAGCTCCTCATACAATGGTGCAATCTCGCGCAGACTCTCCTCAAAATCATTCAACACATCCCGCCGCAACCGCACCAAGCGCGACTGCAATTCCTCGGCACGCTGCACGATTTCCCTGCGCCCCACCCCGACCGTCTGGGCGGCATCCTTCAATACGAGGCGCGCACGCTGCAGTGTCACATCCAGCAACTTGCGTGAATCAATCATATCCCGCAAGGGAATGACATACGTATTCCAAAGACGGTTAACCTCAGCATATCGTGCTGCCGGTGTCATGCCCTCCTTCGCCGTCTTGATCTGCATAACCCTGGCAATTACGCCATTACGATTGTTATGCGAATCGTGGCGCATATCTTCCAGATGTTCAGCCAACTCAAAAGCCACCCGCATCCACAAATCCGGATTCGGATCATGCTGCGCTGCTTCGAGCTGGTTCGTTTGCTGTTCCAGCGCCGTAAAATACGACTGAATCACAGCAATACTCGTCAATCGATACTGCCGTAGAAGATACCGCATCAATGTAGCAACGGGACGCGTCAACTCATAGCGAGCTGTTGCATCAGGCGCTGCATCCAGAATTCCCAATTCCAACAAGCGATTAAATGTGTGCGTGGCTGCCGGCGACGAATGGTCGGCATGCTTGCGAATAAAACCATAAATTTCGCCCTCCGACAGATCATGCGCCCGATGCAAATCCTGCAGCAAGTCGGCATGATCCGCCGCAAAACGAAAAAACTGTTGCGGAGATATGTCACCCATGCGCCATCCATACCAAACCCGCGCCCCCGTGGCAATCCCAGCATCCTCAGCCGCTTCGCCTCCCGCAACAAAGAATCTGAATACCGAGACGCCATCAAAGCCCCCCACCCGCTGGGAAATCCCCATCTGCGAACACATTGTCCGCGAAACAGCATGAGCCGACATTGCCGCGAACCCTTCTCATTGAAACGCCAAGGAAGACCCTCCGACCTCAGATTCCTGCCGATGCCCATAGCACCACACGACTGTTTTCTGTTTATATGCAGGCACGGGTCTTCCCTCTTACGTCCTGAACTTGGAATGTAAAGTCATTGACCGCACAGCCCCCGTTTGCTTCCCTATTACCCCATGCATGAAAGCGACATATTAATTATAGGAGCAGGCATTTCTGGTTTAATCTGCGCAACCGAGCTGCAGCAGGCAGGATGCTCTGTCAGACTGGTGGACAAAGGCCGCGGCGTCGGCGGACGCATGGCCACACGCCGTATGAACGGTGGTCGGATTGACCACGGCGCACAATTTTTCACAGTTCGAGACAAGCGCTTTCATATGTACGTGCAAGAATGGCTAGACCACGGGATCGTGCGCGAATGGTATCGAAATGCTCCGGTTGACCAGCAAGAGGAACCCCACATTCGCTACTGTGGGGTTTCCGGCATGTCCGATGCGCCCAAATACCTAGCCCGCGAATGTAACGTTCATTGTGGAGAGCGGATACAAAACCTCAGTAGAGAAAGCCAGCAGTGGATTGCATCCGCAGAAAGCGGAGAGACCTTCCGTGCACGCGAGCTCGTGATTACAGCGCCTCTCCCGCAAGCATTGCAATTACTGGACACAACTGATCTGGATTACGCTGGTGACGCGCTCGCAAAGCTCCGTGCCATCACCTATGCCAAGGGCCTTGCACTACTCGCCATGCTTGATGGTCCCAGCGGAATCCACGCACCCGGAGCAATCAAAATGCAGAATAGCGTTGTGAGCTGGCTCGCCGACAACCACATCAAAGGCATTTCGCCCATCGTTGGCATCACAGTCCACGCAACACCAGCATTTGCCGAAAAACATTGGGACAGCAAAGACGAGGTACGCGCTCCGCTCATAATCGAAGCCATTCAACCCGAGCTGCAAGCCAACATCGTGGAGTATACCTGCCACCGCTGGGGGTTTACCCATCCTCTACAGCGTTGGCCCGACACATGCTACCGTAATGCCGCATGCAATCTCACACTCGCAGGCGACGCATTTGGCGGCCCGCGCGTCGAAGGCGCCGCCCTCTCCGGCCTCGAAGCCGCCCAACATATCCTTGGCTGATTCAGCCCTCGATCAACCCATTCAACGTAACGCTCGGGCGCATAGCTGCAGACGCTTTGTCGTCATCCGGCAGATAATACCCCCCGATATCGACGGGGCTCCCCTGTACCCCGATCAATTCACCCACAATCTTCTCCTCGGACGCTGCAAGCGACGCATATAGCTGTTTGAAATTCCCCTGCATCGCAACATCGTCAGATTGATTCGCAAGCGCTTCTGCCCAATAAAACGCCAGATAAAAATGACTACCACGATTATCGAGCCCACCAAGCTTACGCGTCGGCGACTTATTATTCTGCAACAATTTACCCGTAGCTGCATCCAGCGTTCTACCCAGCAATGCCGCCCGAGGCAGATCAAACGTACGCGCCAAATGTTCAAAAGATACCGCTAACGCTAGAAATTCGCCAAGCGAATCCCAACGCAGATAGTTTTCGGCAACAAACTGCTGCACATGTTTAGGAGCAGACCCTCCGGCTCCTGTCTCAAACAAGCCGCCGCCATGCATCAACGGAACAATCGACAGCATTTTGGCACTCGTCCCCACTTCCAGAATCGGGAATAAGTCCGTCAAATAATCCCGCAATACATTCCCCGTAACCGAAATCGTATCCTCACCCTGAACCATACGCTCCAGACTCACCCTACATGCTTCCGCCGGTGAAAGAATGCGCAGATCCAATCCCTGCGTGTCATGCGCCGCAAGATATTCCTCCACCTTGCCAATCAGTACCGCATCATGCGCCCGTTTCTCATGTAGCCAGAAGATTGCTGGCGTTTGACTGTCACGAGCGCGATTTACGGCAAGCTTGACCCAATCACGTACCGCCGCATCCTTGGTCTGGCAGGCACGCCAGATATCCCCCGCATGCACGTCATGCGACAAAAGAACAGCGCCCTCGCTGTCCACAATACGAATCGTGCCGGTAGCCTTCGCTTCAAAGGTTTTATCGTGCGATCCATACTCTTCCGCCTTCTGCGCCATGAGCCCTACATTCGGCACCGAACCCATGGTGCGCGGATCCAACGCACCATGCTCCTGGCAAAAACGGATAACCGACTGATACACCCCCGCATACGAACTGTCAGGAATCACAGCAAGCGTATCTTGCCGTTCTCCATCCTTGTTCCACATCTTGCCGCCATCGCGAATCATCGCAGGCATCGATGCATCAATAATCACATCACTTGGTACATGGAGATTCGTGATACCCTTGTCCGAGTTTACCATTGCCAGATCCGGACCCGAGGAATACGCAGCGTCCATGGAAGCGATAACCTCCTCGCGAAGCGCATCTGGCAAGGTATCAAGCTTTGCCGTCAGATCCCCAAGTCCATGATTGAAATCAACACCGGCCGCAGCCAAAGCATCACCATGCTTTGACACCAAATCCCTGAAATACACTTTCACGGCATGCCCAAATAGAATCGGGTCGGAAACCTTCATCATCGTGGCTTTCAGATGCAAGGAGAACAGAATCCCTTCCTCCTTAGCCACGCGCATCTGTTCCCCCAGAAAACGCACCAAGGCATCCTTCCGCATACATGTGGCATCCAGAATTTCATCCTTTTGAAGCGCAAGCCCCGCTTTCAACGTCTCCACTTCACCCGATGCATCCACAAACTCAATCCGAGCCTCTGTTTCGGCAGGCGCTACATACGACTTTTCATTAGAGAAAAAATCGTTCTCCCCCATTGTTACGACACGCGTCTTCGATGCAGATGACCACTCTCCCATACGATGCGGAAAAGCACGGGCATACGCTTTGACAGCTTTAGGGGCACGTCGATCCGAATTTCCCTCACGCAGAACAGGATTCACAGCACTCCCCTTCACCTTGTCATAGCGGGACTGAATCTCAGCCTCGGCTGCATCAACCGGATGATGCGGATAATCGGGAAGGTTAAACCCCTTTGCCTGCAGTTCCGCAATCGCCGCCTTAAGCTGCGGCATCGATGCACTGATATTCGGCAGCTTGATGATATTGGCTTCAGGCTTGAGCGTCAGCGCTCCCAATTCTGCCAGATGATCCCCGATTCGCTGCTCCTCGGTCAGATACTCCGGAAATTGGGCTAGAATACGACCAGCAAGCGAGATATCCCGGATATCCAACCGCACACCCGCAGACTTCGCGAACGCCTGCACGATCGGAAGTAATGAGTACGTGGCCAAAGCAGGAGCCTCATCTGTCTTCGTATAGTAAATAATAGGTTCGGTAGTCATAAATATCCACAATCGGTTAAATGGTTGCACTGAAAAGAAAAAGAATAAATCGAAACCACCGCACCCGGTCAACTGTTTTCGCGATTAACAGCCGTCGCAAAACGGGCAAGCAACCCCATATAGGCATCGGCACTGTTTCAGCAGGAGCATGCCATGCAGAACGCTCCACATGTAGAGCCATGCCGTTCTGCGATAAACTACTCCTCTTGCTTATCACTGTTACGCAAAGAGCGCGCATTGTACAACTCCACCGCAAATATGCTGCTCGGAACGGCGATAATGGCATAACCCAATAACATCACCAGTGCCGATACGGCTTGACCCAAAGCCGTTTGCGGATACAGATCCCCGTACCCCACTGTCGTGATCGTTACAATCGCCCAGTAGATACTTTCCGGGATGTTGGCAAACCCATCCTGCTCCACTTCAATCACATACATGGCCGACCCCAGAATTGTCACCAGGATCAGAACGGTAAAAAAGAACACGGTAATTCTCCGACGCGATTGGCGTAATGCCGTCAAAATCAATTGTGCATCTTCGCTATAATGCACCAGCTTGAGTATACGGAAAATGCGCAACAAGCGCAGCGTCCGCAACACAAGAAACGCATTTGCGCCAAGCGTCAGAATACCGATATATGACGGTAGGATCGCCAGCAAATCCACGACACCAAAAAAGCTAAACACATAGGCACTTCGTTTCGGGGCAACCCATATGCGTACAAGATACTCTATGGTGAACAGAATCGTAAAAAACCACTCAAGCCCCCCGAGTAGAGAACCATATTCCATCGAAAATGACTTCACACTCTCCAGCATCACAACCGCGACACTCGCCAGAATCATGACAATTAATGATACATCAAAGATGCGGCCAGGAACGGAATCCGAATCCAACACAACCCGAGCCAGACGATCACGCATATGTTTCATGCCATCAAACTCCTACTCATTATCATACACACCAGCATAGCCACTCCCGAAAGTTCCTCCCGATACATCCGAAATCTACAACAGCTTCCATCCCCCAAACAAGGCATTCCTCTCTCATCCCTTGACGCCTTTTCCAAACATTCGTTTGACTCACAATGATCGGCAATCTACGCAAATAACGAATTCGGAGGGAGCCATCAAAATCGCAAACCTAATTGAAATTGACCCTAGAGCATGCAATGGAAAACCCGTTCTTGCAGGAACGAGAATTCCGGTTTCTGTCGTAGTGGATATGCTCTCATCATACGACACCGTAGATAGCATACAAAAGAAGTTTCCCGAGGTATCTCAGCAACATATTATCGCGGCACGGCAACACTGCCATACAATGTTAGAGAACTCGGATATTGAAGCAATGGCGGTCTAGATGTTGCGTCTCCTCTCTGCGGATCATTTTGTAATCGTCGGCACCAATCAGTGTCGGTGGGTCACAACGGACATAAACCGGGCCAAAGACTCATCCGCCCTCTGCCCTCCGCCATCCTCCGCCCCCCTGCCCCCAGTCTCTGTGATCGGTCAGAGATCCCGTGCCCCCAAGGGAGTCGGGGCCCACCAGCACCTTCAGTCTTTCAGGTTTCATCCCTCATCCCTGCCCCCATTCCCACCAGCCTTCGTGCCTTGGAGCCTTGGTGCCTTGGTGGTTAAATCCGCCCTCCTCCTTTCACCCTGAACCCCTGCAACCTGCTCCCCATCCCCCTTCTGCGTATTCTGCGTTTTCTGCGGTTCCCCCACCAGAGTCTCGGATCCCGTGCCGCGCAGCGAGTCGGGATGTTCTCTGTGGTTAAAAAACAGCAGCGCCTATCCGTACTTCCAGTCCCCTTATTTCTTCAGCGCCTGGATTCTGCCTGGAATCAACTGAGACATGGAATCATAAACTCCAATTATACGGTAATTATGGAGTTGACGACTCCATATCTATCACATATTATCTGGGCATGATAAAAAGAAGTATCGTATTTCCCGAGGGTAATTTCTTTCTTTTTGGTCCACGGGGTAGTGGCAAATCCTACTGGCTGCACAATGCGTACGCAGGCGATGTGGTCTATATCGACCTGCTGGAATCGCGGGTATTCAACCGGCTGTCAGCAGACCCGCAACGACTCACGGAGTACATACCCGGAGGATATGCCGGTTCGGTCATCATTGATGAAATACAGAAGATACCGGCGCTGCTTGATGAGGTGCATCGTTTGATCGAGAAGAGCAGGAATCTGCGCTTCATTCTGACGGGCCCAAGTCCCAGAAAGCTGAGGCGGACCTCGTCGAATCTTCTGGGAGGGCGCGCCTCAACATGTCACTTCCATCCTCTGACGGCCATGGAACTGGAGAGTTCCTTTGACCTTGTGAAGGCTCTGCGATACGGGCTGCTACCCACCCTTTATGATGCCGAGAAGGATATTGATCCGGACAACTACCTAGCCGGCTATATTGAGGCCTATCTCAGGGAAGAGATTCTGCAGGAGGGGCTAACCCGGAATGTTGCCGCCTTCAACCGTTTTCTCGAAGCGGCGAGTTTCTCCCAGGGAGAAGTTCTTAATGTCACACAGGTGGCACGTGAATGTTCGGTACACAGGAAGGTGGTGGAAAGCTATTTCCAGATACTGGAAGACCTCCTGATCGCGCACCGTATACCTGTATTTACGCGAAAAGCCAAACGCAGACTCATTCAGCATGCCAAATTTTATTTCTTTGACACTGGCGTGTACCGGGCGATCAGACCCAAAGGGCCCCTCGACACCCCTGAATTGATCGACGGCGCCTCATTGGAAACCTTGGTGCTCCAAAACTTGCAGGCATACATTGATAACCACAAACGCAAATATACGATACACTATTGGCGGACAACTGCCGGCAAGGAAGTCGACTTCATCCTGTACGGTGACGATGGTCTCGTCGCCATTGAGGTAAAGCGTAGCCAAACGATAACCCCAAAGGATTTATCCGGTCTCCGGACATTCATGGAAGATTACCCTGCAACACAAGCTGTCATGTTGTATGGCGGAGATAAACACCTGGACATCGATGGAATTAGCGTAGTGCCAATCCTGCATGCGTTACCCCACCTAGATGAATACCTCTAGCGCATCAATCAAAAAGCATCTCGTGCGTGTAATCCCGTTCCACCGCCCACCAGCAATCCCACATTCCGTTGGCGGAATTTTGCAAAGCAAAATAACGCCAACCTCTCGCCTTCTGCGTTTTCTGCGTATTCTGCGGTTCTCTCAGCAGAGCCCACCAGCCTATCAGTCTTTGTGCTCTTTGTGCTCTCTGTGGTTAATCCCCGACCAAAGCCCACCAGCAATTTCAGCTTTTCAGCCCCCTCCCCATCATGCACTATAGCCAACAATCACCATCGAGAGGCACAACATGAGCGAGCCAAACAACCAAATCATCATTTTCAAGACCGATGATGGAAAAATATCGGTCAATGCGCAGTTTGATGCGGAAACGGCCTGGCTATCCCTTGATCAAATGGCAGTGCTGTTTGGCCGGGACAAATCGACCATCTCCCGCCACATAAAAAATGTATTTTTAGAAGGTGAATTACAGCAAGAATCAGTTGTTGCAAAATTTGCAACAACTGCGGCAGACGGCAAAACCTATCAGACAGATTATGTGCGAGAACTAGATACAATTTTGCGTTCAACCAAGCGAAAGTTGCTGGATAACGCAGGTAAAATCTCTCAGCCCGCCGCCCAGGAAAAAGCCAGGCTTGAATACCGGAAGTACAAAGCCAAAACCTTGGACAGCGTGGAAGAAGAGTACCTAAAAACCATCAATGCCCTGGAAAAAAAGGCCAAAACAGAGAACCGAAAAAATAACGGCACAACATGATCGAATTAGCAACATACGAACACAAATTTGCGCATCTGCACTGCGACCGCCCCGGCGGCCGTCCCCGCCCACATAAAGCCGTCATGCTCCTCGCCGTCAGCCTCCTGGCCGAAGCCGACGAGCTAACCGAAAACCGCATCGAGTACAACAGCCGCCTGCTCGATGTCTTCCGCGCCCTCTTTGATGTCGCCCGCCAAGACACCGACAAAAATACCCCCTACAATCCTTTCTTCTACCTCAAGAGCGAAGGCTTCTGGCACATATGCCCTACATTGGAAGGTGCGGATGCATTGCCACATCGCACAACGATCGGTGGCCCCGGCGAACTGCGCAGACTCGTATCCTTTGCCACCCTCGATACCGAGCTGTTTCTCCTGCTGCACGATTCCGTTGCTCGCAAATCCCTGCAAGCCACATTGATTCAGCATTACTGCAATCATGTTGCCGATCAGATGTGGAACACCATGCATTATGAAATACAGATCGAAACCCAAAAACAAAAACTCCTCAAAGAGGAAGCGGCGGCCTACGAAACCAGCACGGAACGGGTACGTTCCACAGCCTTCCGACGTATGATCCGCGAAATCTACGATGTCCGCTGTGCCGCCTGCGGTGTGCGCTTCTTCTTTGATGATGTAGACCTCATCGATGCCGCCCACCTCATCCCCTTCAGCCAATCCAAAGACGACCGTCCACAAAACGGGATCGCCCTCTGCAAGAATCACCATTGGCTCATGGACCACGCCATCATCGCCCCCGGCCCCGGCCGAGGCCTCAACTACCAACAGCCCATCTGGCACGTCCGCAAAGGGCTCGACAACCGCCTCGAAGAACACCGCCCCGTCCTCGAACTCAAAAACAAAACCGTAATCCTCCCCACCCAACCCCGCTACGCCCCCACCCCCGAATCCCTCGACTGGCGCATGGCCCGATTATCCGCGTCATAATTTTTGATAATTCCTTGCCGCTGGGGCGCGATTCATGCACTATGCCAACATAAATAATCAAGGAGGTCAGTAAGCATGAAAGACACGAACACAGATTGCCCATCCACTTGGCCAGGCTGCGCCCGCCACGGCGACTGCCATGCCTGCAAGCAATACCACCACACACTCGGCCAGAAAACCGCCTGCGAAAAACAAGTGAGCAAGTAATAAATATTCATAGATACGACCCCTCGCCCCAACAGTTCGATACGAATACCCTTTTTCTAAGGCAAGAATGATAAGGAAAACGAGCAAGCAGTCTGACAAAAGCACCCCAGCAGTAGGTGTCGTAGACCTCTGCTCTGGGCTTGGCGGATTGTCTGTTGCAGCGCGTGAACTCGGCATGCGCGTTGTGGCAGGGGTTGACCTAAACAAAAATGCTCTAAAGACTTTTGGTCGAAATTTCCCTGAAGCAGAAGCGATAGAGGGGAGTGTTGAATCTGCGAAAATTATCGAACGATGCCGGTTGCTCTTGGATACTAATTGCACCGGCAAACGGATCGTTATATCGGGACCACCATGCCAGGGCTTCTCAGTCGCGGGATCGCATAATCCAAAGGATAGCAGGAACAAGGTGCTAGTGGCAGTCGCAAGAGCAATTAGCAAGATTCAGCCCGACTGCGCACTAATCGAAAACGTTTCGACTGTGCTAGCAAATAAACACGAAGAGCACTTGAAGGCTTTCAAAAAGTCATTGAACCAAGGTGGTTACCACGTGGAGAAAGTCGTGCTTGATTCATCGGAGTACGGGGTACCTCAGAAGCGGAAACGGGCATTCTTCTTTATCACGCGCCAGGCCATAGACCAAGAGCTGATTCTCGGCTTGCTTGAGCCTTACAAATCATCTGTGATAGCGACGCGACAAGCATTGCATGGGCTCCCCACACCTCCTGTCCGACCAGATAAATATGACGACGAAGCAGATGTAAAAGGATATGACAATCATTTTGCTATGCAACATTCTGAGCGAGTCAAGAACAAGATAGCAACCATACTCCCCGGCACCGGTCCAATGTCCTATCGGAGACTTCACCCTGCTAGCCCGGCCAATACCCTCTTTTCTGGCCACCGTGCGCCCCCAGCACATTTTGCCGAGCCTCGCAGCATTACAGTTCGCGAAGCAGCACGACTGCAGGGATTCCCAGATACTTTTCGCGTCTTTGGCTCATTCGGCACACAAATGGAACAAGTGACAAACGCCGTACCACCGCCAGTAGCCAAAGCTGTGTTGGCTTCGCTGGTTGAACTTATTGAGAATTAAAATATGGATTACTTGGCATGGAACAACGCGATTGGTGCACGGTTCTTCAATCCGGACCGGGCTGGCATGCGCGTGTTCCTGTATGTGACCACAGAGGTGATTGCCGAGATCGGCGCGCCTCATAACGCCGGTGTGAACGATTTTGTGTCGGCGGTCAGCACAGGACCGCAACAGTGGATCACACGCCACAAGCAGGGCATTTGCCAGCATGCCCTTCAGGTGATGGAGGGGTGGCAACAAACACGAGAATTGGAGTACCCTCCTTACTTGGCCTACCTTGCCTTGTTCGTTCTTGCGGATACCGTTGAGGTCGAGGGGTTCGCCCGGTTTTCGTACTATCCGGGCCTACGGCAGGTTCTTGGCGAAGTCCCGGAGGCGGGCGGATATCCATCTTTCGACAAAATGTACGCGCTCTGGTTTGATCTGGAACAGTGGTCGACCGAGGACAAGGGTGGCGCTTTGGGTATCTTCCGCGCCGACATCCTTGGGAAGCGCGAGTATGTCGGGCTCCCGAAAGCGCAGACGATCCTGACCGACGATGAGCGGCACAAGTTGCCGATACTGTTCGCCGAAAACGGGTTCGATCCGACATCGCCTCCTTCCGACCGCGAGTTGTCGCATCTGCTTTCCCATGAGTCGCATCGCTATCTGATGCCGCGCACAAAGGATATTCTCGGTCAGCGCACTGATGGCCAGAATGCCATGCGGGAGGTCTTGCTGGATGCGATTCTGGAGGAGCTTCAAAACTGGAACGGAACCGTGCCTGCTCACGCTGAGCAAGACGGCGAATCCGAGTCCGCTGCTGGCAACCTCCGGTTGACCATGATGCTTGACCTTACAGCCAAAACCGCACGTTTCGGCCTGCGGTGTCGGTCAAACCGCGAATATCCGGAAGAAGGGCTTCAATTGAGCGGCGCCGCGATACAAGAGCCACTCGCCTGCCGCGATGACTGGCAGGGGTGGTCGTTGCCGCTTTCCGACGGACGCGGTGGGAATTTCGATGCGTCCCGCATCGACTGGCGGGAAGGACTTGCTCTTGCTGACCGCGAACACGCATGGAAACTAACACTTTCGAAGCGGGGCGTGCGGGTCATGGTAAGCGCCGCGCAATTCGGCTTTGACGGATTTGTGGAACAAAGCCAGATGCCGCAAAATAAATCGTTCTACCTGCTTGTGCATGATGACTACGCAGAAACTCTCCAGAAATGGGGTATAGATTACTGCGATGGTTTCAGCGAGGTGGCGGTGACATCGAGGTTGCCGCCCAAGTGGCGGTTGTTCGCGGTTGAACGGGCAAACTCGGACGCGGGCATTCGTGACGCATTCCCGTATCTGGCCTTTCCCACTGTCTTGCGAATTCAGTTTGTCGGCGGTTTGCGGGTGAAGGGAAATCAGTATTTCACGTTTGCCCTGCCCAGAATCGAGATCACCGGAGCGGTCGAAGGCACGAGCGTGTTTTGCAACGACACGCAGTTGGAGCGCGATGCTGAATCAGGATTGTATTCGATTCCAGATGCCCTGTGTGCGCGTCGGCTCGTGGTCGAGGTCAGAAGGAATGACGAGCGCATCCGAAGCCGGTCCATCTACTCGGTGGAAACCGTGGCATGGCGTGAGGTTGGTGCGACAGAGGGTCTGGACCGATTCGGGCGCTGTGCTGCCGATGGTGACGGAGAAAAATGCATCGGGCCTATTGTTGAAGGTTTCTCGCCACCGCCATTCGATCCTACGTCATTCCTGCCGCCGGGCGAAGGCCGCCGGGTGTATTTCATCGGGCGGAATCCCGGCGAGATTGTTACGTGTCCCGATGAGACAATCCCGGACGATTGGCGACCGGTGTGGTCGGTGGCCATGAAGAAGGGCGGTGTCGGGACCGCCATCTTTTGCGGGTCGAATCCGGCAAATGAGACGCCGGGGAAATCTACCGTGGGGGATCATCGACGGCGGAAGCTGTGGAAGGAAGTCTTGTGGTTCATGCGAAAGCGGATCACGGCCCCTTCTCATCCGGCGCTGGGCGCGCTTTGGCGGCAATACAAGGGGGTGGCTCAAAATGTCCGCTGACCCGAACAGCCTTCTCTTTGTGATGTCCGCCCGCGGCAGCATGACCTGGCAACAGTACCGCGAGGCGGTGGATTTCCTGTCGCCCACCGGCATTTCCGAGGCCAAGCGACATGAAGGTCTGGCAAGCCGGAGTGGTTTGCTTCAATGTCTAGAGGCCCTGGGCCATTGCGACGCACACTATGACCGGGGCGCAAGCACAATCAGTGTGACACCGCCCGCCCTTTGCCGTCTTCCCCGTGCCGGTCTGCCTGTGGCGGTGCTTACGGGGGCGCGTTGCTTTCGTACCCACGAAGAGATGGGCAGTGCGGCGGAAGCGAGCGGCGGAAAGGTGAGGCTGAGCGTGGAACGGCAGCCCGGGCCGATGGGGCTCATGCCGGATACGATCCAGGTGAGCGCGACGTCGGAAGAAGCTATGGCGGAGTATTGCGCTGCGCTTGGGATTCGATATGCCGCTATCCCGTCGGCCTGGTCGCTGATGCACTGGACCGGGATGCTGTCGGACTATGAAGCAAACGCGACGTTCGATGTTCCAGAAGGCTTCGGCTGGCCCCGTTTCGACTTCGACGTAACAAGTCTTGATTTCGGACGTAACAGAACCGATGCGCTTCCCCGCTACTCCCGCTATCGTAATCCGACAACGAATCTCCCTACGCACGTCTTCTTCCGGGATGGCCGGGGTGCGGCAGTTAACCTGAACTGGGGGCGGTATCTGTTGCTGAACGCGAAGGGTCTCACCGTTACGGCGTATGACGAGCGGCGGTTCAGGTTGTGTGTGCCGGTCAAGGTGCCGCTGCCGGGAGTGGTGGCAAGAACCGTATGTCTGTGTTCGGGCAAGCCGCCCGTTTGCCGGAGCATCGATGGCTTGGTGCGCGGCGTGGATTGTCAGGATTGGTTGATATTCGAGGACGTGCCGCCACAGATTGCCTGGGCCGCGATGTCGAAAGTAGGGCAGACTCCAGCGATGGTATCGGTCCCTTAACGACCGGCAAAGCTGGCCAAGAACTGAAAGAGGATTGCTATGCATGAAGCGGGAATGACAGATGGAAGCAGGTTGGCGCTGATTGTAGGTTTTTACCTCTCCAAATACGATACTGTCGCACTCAAACGACTTGGCTATGCCACGTTCAAGGAAGCGTATGCAGATATTGGTGCCAAATTCGGTGTCAAGCCAGGTTCCGTTAAGAACAAGAGAGACGACTTCGATCCGCTGTTCAGTAATTCACGTGCCGGTTGGTATCAGCGTGAACTGGGGCCAAGCCGCTTGAAGACCCTGCATCTGCTCAACGAATTGAGCTTCGACGCTCTTACCGGATTCGTTACCGATCTTATCCGTGACGCTGAATACCGGCAGTCGCCGGAAGTTAAGGATGTGCTCGAAGCTCTGAAGCGCGAGCACCATGGGAATCGTCAATTTACTCCAAGAGGAGCAACCGGCCGGATGGCCGAGGAACTATTCTTGGAATGGTTTCGAGAAGAAAGAACCCCGTTTGCAGGTTCTATTGAAGACCGCCGTGACGATGGTTGCGGTTACGATTTTCTTATTAGGGATGGGGCTGTTGATCGCTATGTCGAAGTGAAAGGCGTGGCTGATAGCGAAGGCGGCGTATTACTGACAGACAAGGAGTGGCAGGTGGCGCAGAGGAACGTCAATTACAACTTGGCGATCTTCATGAACCTGCGGGAGACCCCGACACTAAGACTGATCAGTAATCCGGCATCTTCCCTCGCTCCTCGAAGAACCGTGAACCTGACCGTTCGGGTTTCGTGGCAGGTCTCAGCAAAGGAACTGACATCCGGGGGCAACCATGAATGATCCAATCGGCGCATTTGAGAAGATACGGGACAACTTCATTCTGTACCTCAAGACCGCATTCGGGACGCAGTTTCCCGGCCTAGAGCGAGAACGCGAGGCGTTGCTGAGGCAGCCGGGGATTCTGAATCAGGAGCCCTGGATTGAGCCGTTACCCCGATACCAGACTGACATGGCGCTCTCGGCCCTTGGCTCCACGGACTTGTCGGGCATGGCGTCAGAGGCTGTGGAGCGGTTCAAGGAATTGGCGCGATGCGGGTTGGTGGGCGACTACCCGCTCTATACGCATCAGATCGCGATGTTGCGCGAGGCCGTGGCTGGACGGAACGCCGTCGTAACGTCGGGTACGGGATCGGGCAAGACGGAATCGTTCCTGTTGCCCCTTTTTGCGTCTCTGGCGACCGAAAGCCAGGACTGGCAGGCACCGAATACGCCGCTTCCGCATGCTGGCGATTGGTGGGCCAACGAAGAGTGGCAGGCATCTTGTAAGAGCGGGAACCGGATTTCGCGCTCCTACCGGGTGTCGCAACGGGGGCACGAAACCCGTCCGGCGGCGGTACGCGCCCTGATCCTGTATCCCATGAACGC
The DNA here is from genome assembly GCA_003567005.1 of PVC group bacterium. Classification (GTDB taxonomy): domain Bacteria; phylum Verrucomicrobiota; class Kiritimatiellia; order UBA8416; family UBA8416; genus T3Sed10-140. The sequence continues at coordinate 8,687 of PXBF01000152.1, read as the reverse complement.
GCTGGTAGAGGATCAATTGAGCAGACTGCGTCGTGCCCTCGATTCGCAACAGGCCCGCCAGTGGTGCGACAGTCACATGAACGGGAACCGGATATACTTTGGACGGTACACCGGCAATACTCCGGTGCCCGGCCATGAGAACAAACCGAACGGAAACCCCGACAGGAAGCGGATCAAGCGATTGGCAAGGGAGCTTGCGGCACTGGACCTCGGCGCGAGGGCCGCGGCAGCGTATGCCGTAGAGCGGGAAGCCGCCGCTACATCGGATAGGGAGCGGGAGGAGGCAAGGGACATCATCTACTTCTTCCCGCGACTGGACGGCGCTGAAATGCGATCGCGCTGGGATATGCAGGACTCACCGCCGGATATTCTGATCACGAACAGCAGCATGCTCAGCATCATGCTGATGCGGGAGGCGGATTCGCCGATATTCGAGCAAACCCGGCAATGGTTGGAGCAGCCGGGCAACGTGTTCCACTTGATCGTGGATGAACTGCACCTATACCGGGGAACCGCCGGGACCGAGGTGGCTTATCTTCTGCGCCTGTTGCTGCGGCGGCTGGGGCTGACTCCCGACGATCCACGGTTGCGAATACTGGCCTCCAGCGCTTCGCTCGATCCTGGGAAGCCGGAGAGTCTGACCTTCCTTTCCGATTTCTTCGGTTGCCAGTGGACCCCGGATCAGATTCATCCCGGCGCGGAGCAACCCGTCCCTGCGGTAAGCGGCCCACTCCCCGACAGCGCGGACTTTGCGGCCCTGGCGCGGGCTTCCGCTTCCGGTGATGCGGAGGGTATTGCCGAAGCGTGCGGCCATTTGTCTTCGGCACTGGCCCCGCAGGCTGCCGGGGACGATCCAATCGCAAGACTTTGTGCGGCGCTCGAAGCGCGGCAGGAAGACATTACGGGAAGTATGCTTGGCGCATGTCTGGACGGTACGCGGACGAGGGCGGTGGCTCTTTCCGATTTTGCCGCACACGTTTTCCCGGAAGAACAGGATGGTCAGGTGAGGGAAGCGGCAGTGCGGGGGCTGCTGCTGGCAAGGGGGATGGCAGCGGAAGCGCAAGTGGCCAGAGGGTTGCCTGCGCTACGGTTCCACTGGTTCTTCCGCAATGTCGAGGGTCTATGGGCATGCATCATGCCCGGATGCGGGTGCGCTGGAGAGCATCTCGATGGCATGCGACCTGTTGGCAAGGTCTATCCCAATAGCAGAATCCTTTGCAAAGAAGGTGCACACCGGGTGCTTGAACTGTTGTACTGCGAGCAGTGCGGGACCGTGTTTTTCGGCGGCAGTCGGTTGCGGAGTCCGGATGGCAACGGCATTGAGATGCTCAGTAACGATCCGGATATCGAGGGGCTGCCGGACAAGCAGGCGGCGCGGTTTGTTGACCGGCGGTTGTACAGGGAGTACGCGGTCTTCTGGCCGGCGGGTGGAAAGGAGCTACACGACGATGCCGGCGGGTGGCGGCAACCATCGGCAGGTGGCGAGGGCCGGGCACGGGCGGCGTGGCGTCCAAGCTACCTGCACGCCGTCAGCGGGAAGGTAACCTCCAGTCCTGACGGCAGCCCGGTGCCGGAAGGACCATCCATTCCCGGCTACGTGTTCGTCATCCGGGATATTGAGGCCGATTGGGACAATGCCGATGACTGTATGGCCTTGCCGGCCTGTTGTCCGGGATGTGCGGCCGATTACAGCCGGCGGATGTACCGAACTTCGCCCGTGCGTGGTTTCAGGACCGGTTTCTCGCGGGTGAGCCAGATTCTGTCCAAGGAACTGTTCTACAGCCTGCCGGAAGGCGAGACCCGGAAACTCGTCGTGTTCTCCGACAGCCGGGAGGATGCGGCAGCTATATCGAACGGTATCGAGCGAACGCACTATCTGGACCTTGTGCGCGAATCCATGTATGACGAATTGCACCGGATTGCCCTGAGCGAGGGGACTCTGCTTGCGGATCTGGAGACGCATGGCGCAGCCCGTTGCGCAGCGGCGGTTGCCTATGCCGCCGAAAACCCGGAGACTGTCGGGCGCATTCTGCGGGAACTGGAATTGGAGCGAACCGCCATACCGGAAGGTCTTCCGGCTATTCACCGGGACAATCTGGAGAGGGAGCAGCAACGGGCGGCACAAGTTCTTTCCGCCATCCGACAACAGAGCACAACCCGAATGGTTCCACTGCGGGCTTTGTATGAGTCGGATGAACAGGAGACATCGGGCACGCAGTCCCGCTTGCTGATCAAACGGCTGAAGCGACTTGGCATCAATCCGGCCGGGAACGACGTGTTGTATCAGTCCTTTTTCTACGATGGCGACTACCACGACTGGACGGGCTTCTTTGATTATTCGCAAGCAGATGGATGCTGGCGTGAGGGTCTACCGGAGGGGGCTGTCGAGGCGAGGGACCGTATTCGGAGCAAGGTGCGGACGGAGATCATGAACGTCCTGTTCAGCAAGCTGTACTTCGGATTCGAGTCCGCCGGACTGGGCTTCGCATGTCTGGATCTTACCGAGGAGGATTGGGCGCGCCTGGCAGGCCGGGCGGGATTGGCTGCCGATATCTTTCGGGACCTCTGTCATGGCTGCGTGCGCATTCTGGGCGATCTCTACCGGTATCACCAAGAGCGGCAACCGACGCCGGACCGGTTGGATGATTGGGCAGACTGGACGCAGCCGCCGGCACGGGCCGGTCTGCGGAACTACATACGGGCTTGTGCGCAGTTGCATGGGCTGGATGATCCTACGATTCGCGATGTGACGTGGGAAGCGATTTGCCTGGCTGGCGGACACGAAAGCGCCAAACTCCAGGCGCATCGCTTGCTGGTGAGGATCGGATTGCAGGATGATCCGATCTGGATATGTCCATCATGCCAGCGTGTACACATGCACCGTGCGGCGGGAATCTGTACAGGCTGCCTGGCGCGCTTGGGCGATGCTCCCGATGCACAGTGTGCCGCGCTTCATGACAGAAACTATTATGCGAAGGAAGCAGTTGAAAGGCGGAAGCCGCTGCGTTTGCACTGCGAGGAACTCACCGCGCAGACGGACGACCAACCGGAGCGACAACGCTGCTTCCGCAACGTGGTTGTCCGCACCAGCACGGATAGTTCGCGTTTGCCGAACCGGCTGGTGGATTCGATCGATCTGCCAGTGTGACGACCACGATGGAAGTTGGTGTTGACATTGGCAGCTTGCAGGCGGTTGTGCTGGCGAACATGCCGCCTATGCGGTTTAACTATCAGCAACGCGTTGGCCGGGCCGGCAGACGTGGACAGGCGTTTGCGGCGGTATTGACCCTGTGCCGGGGGCGCAGTCATGACGAGTTCTATTACAGCCGTCCCCGGCGCATTACCGGAGATCTGCCTCCCGTTCCGTTCCTTTCCATGGCGCGCGCGGAGATTGCCCGTCGGCTGGTGGCAAAGGCGTGTCTGGTGGAGGCGTTTCGCGCAGCGGGCGTGCGTTGGTGGGACAGCCCGACACCACCGGACAGTCATGGCGAATTTGGAACGGTTGATGAGTGGCGGGATGCTGTAGACAGGCGGGAGACCATCCGGGATTGGCTGGCCTCGTCGCCGGAAATCCCGGGAATCGTGGATGCGATCCTGGCTGGAACCGGGGCCGTACCGGCTGCGACACTTGTGGACTATGTGCGTGGGGATTTGTTCGCGGATATCGAGGCGTGCGCGAACAGCACCGAGCTTTCGGGAGACGGCCTTGCGGAACGCCTGGCGGAAGGTGCCATTCTGCCCATGTATGGGATGCCTTCGCGTGTCCGGCTTCTTTACCACGGCCTCCGGGGGCGTGAGGCACTTGCCATAGACCGTGATCTCGATCTTGCCATTACGGAGTTTGCCCCCGGCTCGCAGAAGACCAAAGACAAACGGGTATATACGGCGATTGGTTTCACGGCACCGTTACTGCCCGATCCTTCCTGGCGTCCCGTGTCGGACAACCCCTTCCCCCGGCGAATGTGGATGGCGCGGTGTGTTCAGTGTCATTTTGTTGAGACCGGCGATACTCAACAGACCATGCAGAATTGCCCTTCTTGCGGGTGTTCCCGTGGCGATGATGAGAGTGCTCCTTTCCGCGTATTCGAAATCGTGGTTCCGTCAGCCTTCAGGACTTCTTTCAGCAACGGTGTTGACGCGAAGGCGGACGATGAGTTTCTTCCGCGCGGGACCAGTTCGGTGGCCGAAAAGACCGATCAGCCCCCACAGGCCATTTCGGAGACGAACACCGGTCTGATCCCGACGACCGGCAGTCACGTCTATCGGGTGAATGACCGGGCGGGCCGTCTCTTCGCGGGAGGGTTGGGTTCGGCCAGATGGTGCCGGGGCGGCGTGACGCTATCCCACCAGTGGATTGATGAGCGATACCAGAACGTCAGGGGTGACAACAACGTCATGTTCAACGCGGAGACGGCACAGGCTGATACGATTGCCCTGGCCGCCCCAAAAATCACGGATATTCTCCGCATCCGACCACAGGCGGTTCACTCCTCGCTATGTCTCGACATGCTGGCCCGTGACGCTCAAGGGAGAATGTCGCGCTTTGGGCAAGGAGCGGCGGTCAAGGCAGCGTACTATTCGGCTGCCTTCATTTTGCGGTCTGTTATCGCCGAGACACTTGATATTGACCCGGAAGAGATCGACATCAGCAACGTGCGAGCTATCGAACTGGAAGACGGAACCAGTGCCGGAGAGATTATCATCAATGACCACCTGGAAAACGGAGCCGGCTTCACGGCATGGGCATCGCAGGATGACAACTGGCGCAGAATTATCGGGAAGATCACCCAGCCCAATCCCGATCCCGACAGTTTTATGGAGAAACTACTGTCCGATTCTCACAGGAGAGATTGCAGCGATTCGTGTTATGACTGTCTTCGTCTGTACAGGAACATGAGCTACCATGGTCTACTGGATTGGAGACTGGGCATGTCGGTGTTGCGGGGGTTTGCGGACTCCGCATACCTATGCGGTGCAAATGGGGATTATGATTCTCCAGAACTGAGCGAATGGCTGGCATTTTCGGATACGCTTCGCAACACGTTTTGTGAATCGTTCCGTGCTTGCGTCCCGGCTGAATTCGGGCCTCTTCATGGCTGGACCGTTGCGGACCGTTGCGTGATTCTGGCACACCCGCTATGGCATCAATACACATCTGGTGGACTTTTAGCGGAAGCTCGCGCCACTTTAAGCCAGGATCAGGACAATAGCGTCCATATTGTGGACACCTTCAATTTGCACCGCCGGATGAGCTGGATATACCAGCGGCTGGGAAGCTGATGGACTGAAAGAAGAATGGATGATCCAAGAGAAACTGATTCTGTCACCGGTTCGCCGCGTTTCGCCCTCACGATACACGGCGATGCGGAACTGTCTGCTAAGGGAGGCGTGGACGGCGGCTGGCAATGAGCCGCTTCTGCCGCCCTCGCCGGTGGCGGAATTGGGCACCGTAATCCATGAACTCCTTGAGGCTGCGGGGAAGGGAAACCTTGAGAATGGAGCGGATGATAAGATTCAGCGAATGTGGCTTGATCTTGTTGTGTTGGCTGAGAAGCGAATGGCGGTTTCTGCTGTGCGTCGGCATCAGGTGCCCCTGAGTCGTAGTATCCCGGATTATGAGGTTAGAAGAATACGGGCATGTCGCAGGGCTGCCGAAGTTGCAGCATTTGCGGTTCGGGATCACGGTGGCAAGGCGCGACATGGGCCAGAACATACAGGTCTTGAAATATGGGTCGAATCCCCCAACGGTCAGGTCGGTGGGTATATTGATTTAGTAACGAAAAAACGAGACGGCATTGTTCTTTCTGATTACAAGAGTGGCTCCGTCATGCTTCCTGGCAAGCGTGCCGGTCCCGAAATAGTCAGGCAGGCATACAAAGAGCAACTGATTCTCTACGCTGCGCTATATCAGATCAAGTGCGGGGTCTGGCCAGTGCGGTTGGAGTTGGTGCCGCTTCACGGGGTTGCGGTAGTTATTGCCTATGACGAGGGTGAAGCCCGCCGTCTCCTGACGGAAGCTGTCGCATTCTTGCGAGATGCAAACCAGCGAATCGCGGACGTCATGATTGGATGTCGGAAGCTGACTACACTCGCTTCTCCTTCCCCGGACAACTGCAAGCATTGTTTGTTCAGACCAGGCTGCCATGCCTACTGGGAAGCCCGATCACAAAATGATCGAGTGCCGTGGCCGGCCGATGTAAGAGGAGTGATTTGTGAAATGACCCGCCTGCGCAATGGCAAAGTGTGCATGCGAGTAGCGATGGAGCAGGTAACAGATCAATCCTTTGCAAGCATTCGCAGCCTGACTAACAATGGAATCAGGCATCCTCTGCTTCAAACGGCACATCAAGGCAGCAAAATCGACGTGTACGGACTCATGCCCAACTATCGCTCAAAAGACTATTCAGAAACCAGGGACACAACAATAATTCTCAAACACGAGAGGTGATTCGGGCGCCGCTAAACAAAGTTCGATTCTATCCGGTGCCAACGCAAGAATTCTGGATCGGGAGGGATTGCGTCTGCGGGAAGGACGAGCGGCTGGCCTGCGTAGGTGGCGAAAGTGTCGGCGATGATTTTTTGCGGCAGGGCCGCTTTGATCCGGGGCGAGAGCAGGAGGCGGAGATCGTCATCGAAGGCGATGAGCCCCAGATCGAATGCGGCATCGTGCAGGCGCGAGAGGCAGAGCCCATTTCTGACATTAAGCCGTTCTGCCGGATATTTCCCCCAGGGCAGAATGTGTGAGGCAATCAGCAGTTCGCGGATGTCGAGCTGGGTGACGCCACACCGTCCGCCGAAGTTGTTGAGGACGGCATTGCGGAAGTAAGATTGTCCGCGCCGGATCTTGACCTCGGTTGTGACGGATGTCGGTCCGGTAGGCAGACGCATGACGCGGATACCCTCTTTGGGCACAACTTCGACTTCGCTTTCGGGGTCTGCTTCAAACAAGGCCCTCAAGCCCTCCTCGCTGGCGGCGACAGCCTCTGCGGGACTTTCATGAAATTCTGCCCAGACGGTCCGATCCAAGGCACTGGCACCTTGCAGGCCTTTGATGCCGCGCATCTGCAAAATAGGATCGAGCGACGCGAAATTATTCAGCTTCATGGCGACACTATTGGCCCCACGCCCCAGCTTTTCCGCCAGCGCAATAATGGCAGGATTACGATGATGCAATTGCCCAAAGGTGAGCTTATGATAAAGGTTCAACGCAACCAACAGCTCATCGCGCTCCCAAACTTTCCGAATGGCACTCATCCCCCGAAAATACAGCGAACCACCCCATCTTAAAAGCCCAAACCATTTCCCTTTTGTGACTCTCCGTGATCCTTGCGGCTAATCCTCTTAATGTCTCTGCCGCTGTATTTTCGCAATCAATGACCGATACATCTCTGCGAGTGCACGGGCCTCTTCTGCATCGCTGACTTCGGCAATTTCTCCATCGGTTTGTGCCGTCTCGTAATATCCAACGGTTTCTTCATACAGCTCAGCCCGACAGGTCAGCCCATCAACCACCTGCCCCCATTCATGATCCTCAAGCGCTATCCTCTTTTTCATAAGGCCCCACCCTAACCAGGAATCCACCCCATGTACACAGGCCATAAGGCCTGTTTGCCGGGAAGATCACAGCCACCGGACACTGCTCTTTGCATTTTCATAGAAAAGTGATTCTATAGCTCCGTAATACATTCGATAGGTATAAAGCAGGAGCGCGATGGACATCTGGCCCCCAGAAAAACGATCGGAAGTGATGGCGCGGATTCGTGGCAAGGACACGAAACCGGAGCTGATTGTACGGTTGGATATTCCTTGTTTGGATATTCTCCCCAACTCCCTGTCAGTCAGTTACAAACCAAAAAAATACACACCCGTGGAGCTACGGTGGAGGGCGTGATATAGGGCTTGATTGTCAGAAAATATAGGTTATTATTTCTGACATCAATAGGTAGGGTTTATTATGTCAGCAGTACAAAAGATAGTCAAAGAGATCGGTAGGCATGAGGCGGACTGGTGCTTTTCACCGAAAGATTTTTTGTCATTTGCCGGGCGCGATGCACTGGATAAGGCGTTTTCGCGTTTGGTGGCTGATGGTAAAATCCGCCGGATCGGACGCGGACTCTACGATGTTCCGCGATACAGTAAGCTTCTGAACGTAACGCTGAGCCCGAATCTGAATCAGGTTGCCCAAGCGATTGCGCGAAAGCACGGCTGGCGGATTCAGCCCACCGGAGCCCACGCGGCCAATATGCTGAATCTTTCCACGCAGGTGCCAATGAAGGTGGTCTATTTGTCGGATGGACCTACGAAGGAGATGCGTTTTGGAAACCAGACGCTTTTTTTTAAAAAGACTTCTCCCAAAAAACTGGCCGCCGGAGAGTTGGGCGGCCTGTTGATCAATGCTCTCAAAGAATTCGGAAAAGATCGCGTTACGCCGGAAATGATTGCCAAACTGCGGAATCGGTTTGACGATCGGCAGAAGAAGGAGTTGCTGGCCGATGCACGGCTCGGTCCGGACTGGATTTTCGAGGTAATCGGCGAAATCTGCCGGGAGGAGCCATCCAATGGATAAGATTGCCCGGCTTTCCAAGGAGGAGCGTTCGGAAATTATTCTGGAAACGGCGAGACGCATTGACCTGACACCCAGTGCGGTGGAGAAAGATTTCTGGGTTGTCTGGGTGCTGGATCGGTTG
>PXBF01000140.1 GCA_003567005.1 PVC group bacterium | reverse complement strand
GTATATGGTAATCTTGGCAGCATGGCCACGCCGCCGCTGGATGGAACGGGCCGTGAATGGTGGATGCCAGACTATGGGTATGATGGTGATCAGGACTTCGACGGGGATGGACTCTTGAATTGGTACGAAGCCATGACCAGAAACAATCCGTTCAAGTCTGATACGAATCAGAATGGTATTCCGGATAGTCATGAGGATGCAGATGGTGACGGTCTCCAGAATATCGAGGAGCAACGCAAGGGAACGCATCCGCAATTACGTGATACGGCGGATAATGGGTTGTTGGATGGGCATGATAGTGATACGAACCCAGCCAACTCTCTGGTTCCCTTAGTGGACCGTGTGCTTCAACTCGATGGTGGGACGAATAGTTATGTTGAGATGCCACCGCAGCTCCGCTTCGCATTGCCTGAATTTACACTACAGGCTTGGGTGTATCCGACGAATACCTATGGGGGAGATATCATCGCCCGTCAGGTGGAAGATGGTGTGTTCAATTACCGTTTGCACATAGGTGCTGATGGTCGTCCTGCGTTTATGTTTACGCCTGGTGACGGCAGTGCCAATGTTGTTTTGACCATGCCAGCCGGCTACGTCTTGCCGATGGACGAATGGACGCATTTGGCCGTAACGTTTAATCCTCAAACGGGCGACTTGCGGATGTATCGCAACGGTGCACAGGCGACAGCCTTGCAAACGGTCAAGCGCCCGATAACCAGTAGCGTTGGGCCAATCTGGACCCGTGCGGGGTCTGCGTTTGCGGGCATGTTGAATGAGGTGGCCATTTTGGATACGGCGGCTTCTGCCAGCATGATTGATAAAATGTCTGCAGGTATTGCGCCGCATGCAGCGGGCGACTTGGTGGCATACTATCGGTTCGATGATGGTACGAGTGCCGTTGGTCCTGATGCGAATGGTCGGCACTATGGCACCAGTGATCGCGCTGACTGGTGGTGGGGACAGGTCGAGGACTTTGGTATGCACAATGTTATTTCGACAGTAACCGTTCCTGATCCAGCGAACCCAGGGCAATTTATGACCACGTCATCGGTTGTTGTCGAACGTGCCTTTGATCGTGACTGGATGCACCAGTGGCGCAATAGCGGTACTCTCATGGGGAATGTGGAAATGATCGTTGCGCCAGATGATACGCCGGTGCGGCTCAGTCAGTATGACTCGAACCGTGACGGTATTCCGGACTGGTGGTATCTGCTCTATGGTTATGATCCGAATGGTCCTTCGATCGCACATCTGGATCCAGATGGCGATGGTTTGAGCAACTACCAGGAATTTCTGGCGGGAACGAATCCACATGATCCGGATACGCTCAATACCGGGTTCGGTGACTATGATAGCCGTCGTTCGCCTTGGGAGCCGACGTTTGGTTGGCTCTTTGATGATGGCGACTATATCCCGGATTGGTGGGAAGTGCAGTACATGGGATTGGTTCCTGGCACGCTGAACCGTGGTCTGGATCCGGCTTATTACGATGCGCATCTGGATCCGGATGAGGATGGATGGAGCAATTTGGCGGAATTCATGGCTGATTCGGATCCGACGGATCCGATGAGTTACCCGAAACCTGCTATCACGCTAAACGCTCGTTACAATGGGCGCTATGGTACTTCGATCCATCAGGTTCTCGAGCAGGACAGTTTTGAGGAAGATGTGGAAACGGAAAGCGTTTTGCTAGATGACGGATCAGGTTTAGTGTTTCGTGCAGTAATAGATCACACACTGGCGAATACGCCGATTGCATCGGGAACGATGGCGCTTGAGTATGTGTATCAGGGTTCTTCCTATGTGGTAACGGACACAGCATCTGGTCTGCTGGAAGGCCCTGGTATTATCAGTGGTAGTTTGAATCACACATCCGGACAGCTTGACGTCATATTCCGGGATACGGATGTCGTGGTTCGCAGGGTTTCCTATTCTATCGTGAGTGCGACATCGATTCATTTGCATTTCTTCAGTACGCCTACGATGGATGGTGCTCCAGATGCAAAGCATGAGATGCGTTCGCATGTGTTGAGCGTTGATACCATGGATACCGGGTATCTGAGGGAAGGTCGCAACTACGTGTTTGCGTTCCTGGATATCGACGGTGATGGGGAGTGGGATCCGGACAATGAGCCTGCAGGCATTTCCAGCTTCGATCTGAGCTGGGGGGACTGGACGGAGGTCGAAGTTCCGCTAACGGATAGCCGTGACATGAAAGGTTTGCCACGCTTCCGTTGGGATCTACCAGATGTGGATGATCTTTCGGTGATACCTGGCTACACGATTGAGGTTGTCGATGGGGCTACGGTGCTATTCCAGCGTTTCATCAAGGGGGCCGAGCGAAACTACATGCATGAAGGAGACTTCCTGTATGCCGATAGCTTTGGTCTTGGAGGAACCGGGTCGGAGTCGTCCTTCGAAATCTTTGTCTGGCGGAATAACAGTGTATTCGGGCTGGAATTTGAGACACCTTGGCATATTGAGATTTTGATCGTGCCGGATCAAATTACCGAGGATCCTGCGTTCGTGACCGGGCATGATTTCACGTACGTATATGCGCGTAATCATGTGGAATGGACCATGGATGATTATGCTACATGGTACGAGATCGAATTTGCCCGCGACACGGGTGCGCCTCCTGCTGCGGTTTCGAGCCCGCTTTGGACATCGCCACGGAGGATACGTCCGTTTCGACGTGCCGATGGTGTGTTCCGTGCAGACTTGCCGTTCTATGCTGGCGATCGGATTCCTGGTACGAGCGAATACTGGGAGAATGGCCGTTACTGGATGCGTCTGGTTACGGGCATGGAAGAAGGTCCGGAGGCGGAATCTGACTGGCTGGCATTTAACCTGAATGTACGTGAGCCTGGGGTCAGTGGAGCCAAGAGCATGATCGAGGGCACGCTTTACTACTTCGGATTGCATGATTATTTCAGCACGTTACCGCGGGCGGCTGGTGCGGTCTCGAATAATATGCCGGTCATTGTTCAGGCCTTTACGAATCCTGGATTCAGTGGGGTTCCCGATGCGCAGATAACGATTGACCCATCAGCTTGGCGCGAGACGGACTATCGTTTGGAAGCTCCGTTTGCGCTGAAAGGCTTGCATCCTGGCACCCATTACCTTCGTGCGTTTGTGGATTCCAATCGCAATGGCAAAATGGATTACTGGGAGACGTGGGGCTTCAATACGGATGCACAGACGTATTACGACCCGGTACCGATTGCGCTTGAGAATGCGGGCGCCGTAAAGGTCAGCAACCAGATGATTATCATGCGGGACCGTGATACGGATGGTGATGGTCTGCCGGATATCTGGGAGTATCACAACTACGAGCAGTTGCCCGGGACGTTGAGCTTGGGTGATATCGACAGTGCAGCATTCCTGCAAGAAATGGGAGGCGAGGATCTGGGGGGTGCGGCTACGTCGGCTGGAGATGCTCTTCGTTTACTGGCCCGTTGGCAGTACGGTCTGGATGCATTTACCGATGTTGCGTATACCGATGTCAATGCCAATGGAATCCCTGATGATTGGGAGCACTATTACTTCGGGCGTTTGTTGGCCGCGGGAGAACGGAATGATTCTGCCAGTGGTGATGGAACAACCATCTGGCAGGCGTATCTACTGGGTATCGATCCCACGAATCCAACGGAACGCGTTCCCTTGCATCTGTCGTCGATCGATCGCGTGGTGACCGGTGAACCTAGTTTGACTTGGAGCGGCGATCGGAATTATCGCGTGGTCTATATCGATTCGCTAAATGATCCCGCATGGATCGTTGATGACAACTTGGCTAACTATACGCGTCAGCTTATATCCGGTGATGTGTATGTGTGGACCTATACGGATCCCGCACCACCCGCTGCCGGATCGCGGTTCTATCGTGTGATATTTGTGTCTCCTTTGGAGCCAAAGCCGTAATGGGTAATGTGCAAATGGATTGTAAAAGACATGGTACTATGGGTATGATACAGAATGATTAACTGACTTGTTGGCTTGCATAGGAGCGTTGAACCGATCAACAAAGGCCAGTCAGGGAGCATCGGGAATGTGATTTCCGTTTTCTGATTTGGCCTTCAGAGAGAGTGAGAGATATGAAAGACATGAATCGTGGTGTTCGAGGTGTGGCAGTTCTTGGCGGGATCTGGTTCCTATTGGCCGTATTCAGTTCCGGATGCGAATGGACGTCTTCGGGAAATGAAGGTTCCTGGAATGACTCCATGAGTTGGGTGAATTTCAGTGGTTTATACCGAGCACCGTCTGGCCGCACCTTGATCGGCGATTTTTCGCAAACCGGAGGAGGTCAGCTCGATCCCGGCAATGGAGAGGGCGGGGAAGCGCCTCAGGAGTTTGCTATATCGAATCAGTCGGGTCCTGTGCAGCCTTCTCCTTTTACGGTCATGTCAGGGACGATCGACTATCCGAACAAAGGTACCCCGGGATGGCGCTTAAAACCCGGTAGTGTACGTGTCGATATTCGTGGAACAACAACGGGGCCGCTGGGTTCGTTTAGCGATAGTGGTTCCGATATTCGTGAGGCTGTAAATGGCCCCTTGGTCGGCAATTATTCCCAGGTTCCTGGCGGACCGAATTTTCCGGGGTCGGGATCTGTAAACTATGATACCGGTGCTTGGTCTGTTTCGTTGTCATCATCGGATCCTTTTATTCAGCCAGCCCAGATTACTTACTCTTATGTCGTAATCCGCGATGGAGGTGCGGGTGGGGGTGTCTTGCCGGGAACAGGAGGAGGCGCGGGTGCTGGCGGAGCTTCTATAAGCATTCGCGGTGGAAGGGTCAACTCTGTGCAAGTGGAGCAATTGGGCAACAAGCTTACCTTTCGTTTGAGTTCTGGTCATGTATTGTCCGGTCAACTGAGTGTTGTTACCTTGCCAGGGGGCGATTCAACGGGGCGTTCCGGGGGTGATGTGAGTGCTACATATGAGGTTAGCGGAGATATTGGTGGTGAGACGGTGCGTATTTCCGGCACGCTTTCTGGTGTGTATGTTCCGCCTGCGGATATTCAGTTTGCTAACCCCACGGTTCCCATCATCTCGGGTATATTGAGTAATCGAATTTTACAGGGTATTTGGATGCAGTCGAATGGTACAGCGGATGTATATGGTGCGGCACCGCAGCAAAGCGTACCGGTGAATGTGGGAGATTTTCAGCCGATTGTTGAAGATGTTCAGCCCACTACCGGCACCGCGGTACAGCAGTAATTATAACTGGAACTTTCTGGCGACGGATTGCACATACGGTCATTACAAAAAGTGTAACGAGATGAAGACGCGATGGTTGATGTTGGGGGCGGCGTGTTTCGTGCTGGTCCTTACAGGACCTGCGGAAGCCCAGTTTGCGGGTGGAAATGGTTCGGTTGGCAATCCTTATGTCATCACAACCCCGGCGCATCTTAACGATGTGAGGCATCATCTTGGCCAACCGGGGTCTCCGGTTTACTTTCGCCAGGATGCCGATATCAGTTTGCAGAGATATTCCAACTGGCAACCGATCGGGTCGCTCACTGCTTCTGCCTACGTGCATTACGATGGCAACAACAAGCGTATTACCCATTTGAATATCAATCGGACCTCCACCGATTATGTTGGGTTGTTCGGGCATCTTTCGGGGAGTGTGCGGTGGTTGACGCTGGAATCGGGCACGGTCCGGGGTCGGGACTACACGGGGTCGGTGGCTGGTCATCTGCAACAGGGCGAGATTACGGATTGCCTTTCGAAAGTGACGGTTGTCGGTAATATGGCAGTGGGCGGACTGGTTGGCTGGAATTCTGGGGGCACGATCATCGACGCGGGATATCGTGAAGGGAGCGTGACCGCGAGCGATATGTATGCGGGCGGCTTGGTTGGGTACAATGCGGGGCGGCTGGAGCGGTGTTTTGCAGCAGGTGAAGTCATTGCCTCCACACAGTGGCGTGGCGGGCTGTCTGGTCAGACTGGAGGTGACAGCACGGTTGTGAACAGTTACTGGGATACGCAAGTCACGAAGCAATCGTCTTCTTATGGGGGTGGCACAGGCCTTACCACGGTCAACATGATGAAGCGTGGTTCCTATAGCGGCTGGAATTTTTCGAGTCGATGGCAATTGTACGAGGGTAAGACGTATCCCTATCACCGCGCGATGGCTTTGCAAGTGGCGACGCCTGCTTTTTCGCCGGGAGCCGGTCCTTATCCGGGAAGTTCCGTTTCCGTGCAGGTTACCTGTTCCACGCCAGGTGCCACGATCCATTACGTACTTGGGGATGGGGCCGCACCAAGCGATACGACAACCACCACACGTGTTCACGGTCAATCGGTACCTGTGCCGCTGCCAGAGAGGTTGCGTGCGGTCGCCTGGGTAGCTTACATGAATCCTTCGGCGATCGCGGATGCAACATATTCTCTCGCTGCCGCCGCGGCTGCCCCCATTGCCGATCCGGCTGGCGGGAGCCATGTCGGCACCAGCTTGGAGGTTACACTTACGAGTTCGACGTCGAATGCTGTGATACGTTATACCGAAGATGGGAGTGACCCAACGGAATCCAGTGATTTGGTGCCCTCTGATGGAAAAATCGTGATCGACATTCCCTCGACACTCAAAGCGCGTGCTTGGCACAGTGATTTGAATCCAAGTTCGATTGCAACGTATCATTATGAGGTCGCTGGTACGGCGGCATTGCCGACATTCCATCCTGCGGGCGGATCATTTACGGGCGATGTGGTATCCGTGACTATGTCCAGCGGTACTGCCGGTGCTGTCATTCGCTATACCACGGATGGTTCGGAGCCTACAGCGTTGAGTCCCGGATTTATAACGCAGGGCGTTGTTACGCTCACATTGACTGCTACGCCTGCGACGTTACGAGCCAAGGTCTGGGTTGATGGCATGAATCCGAGCGGGATACGAACAGATACTTATCAACGTGCGGCACAAGTTGCCAAGCCGGGATTTTCGCCGGATGGTGGTTCTCATCCAGGGGATGCAATACCTGTTACCGTAACCAACGCAACAGACGGCGCTATCATCCGCTATACCACGGATGGATCTGAACCCGATAATATATTGAGTCCGGGCGTGTGGTCAGGCGGCACCATTAATGTTCCGCTGGACCATACGTTGAAAGCCCGGGCATTTAAAGACGGGATGAATCCCAGCGAACTTCACGCTGCCTATTTCTCGCGGGCAGGTGAAGTAGATGCGCCGACATTCGATCCACCAAGCGGACCGGTTGCTGCTGGCTGGGTGACGGTGCAACTCAATCATGCGCAAGCGGATCAGATATATTTCACATTGGATCCCAATGAAGATCCCAAAACTTCAGGTCAGGAAGTTGTCGCCGGGGCCTTGGTGCGTGTTCCCGTTCCGGGGCGCATCCGTGCAAGCGCAGTTGCCGCTGGACTGAACGATAGCGTTGTGTCGGAGGCTGAATATACGACAGCTCCTGTTACGCCGCCGCCCTCTTTTATGCCGGGGTCGGGACAGGATGTGACGTTACAAGGGAATGATCCGGGTGATATGATACGCTTCACACTTGATGGCACAGAGCCCGGTATGCATCTGGATGCCGTACTGTCCGGATACACGGTTGCCACTGTACCCGTACCGGGAACGCTACGGGCGCGCGCGTACCGTGAAGGATTTTTCCCGAGTGTAATAGAAACGGCTTATTACGGAGATTTTGCCGGTGGCAGTGGCGCAACGAACGATCCCTGGCAAGTGGCAACGCCAGAACACCTGCATCAGGTTCGGCATCACTTGAATAGTCATTTCGTGATGGTTGCCGATATTGATCTGGGGCCGACACAATGGGGAGCAGCTGCCGGTGATGCGGGGTGGCAACCGATTGGGACGTCTGCTGCTGGGTTCACGGGGACATTCGATGGTGCGGGGCATACGATTGCCAATCTGTTCATCAATAGGCCAGCAACATCTTATGTTGGACTTTTTGGCAATCTCAGTGGTGGTGGTTCTATTCGTAGTATTGGTATCATTAGTGGTTCGGTAGAAGGCGGTAACATCACGGGGGCATTGGTAGGACAGTTGAGGAATGCCTTTGTGGCGAATAGTTTTGCAGCATGCAATGTTAGCGGCAAATTGCGTGTTGGCGGATTGGTTGGCTTTATGTGGGGCGATTCTAGCTCTTTGGTGCATGTTTATGCGACAGGTGCTGTGCATGCCGATGATGGAACCGTGGGAGGTTTGGTTGGGGAGTTCCAGGCAGGGACGATCTCCAAATCGTTTGCACGTGGACTCGTGACAGCCGGGATCAGCTCGAATGTCGGTGGGCTGATTGGTAGAAATACGGCAGATTCAGGATCCGTAAGCCTTTCGTACTGGGACAAGGGTTCGAGCGGTCAGAGTGGATCTGCTGGGGGTGACGGCCTCACGGCTGTGGAGATGGCGGATCAGGAATCCTTTGCTTTTTCTGATTTTGAGAAAGTTTGGGTATTGCGCAATGGGGATTTGTATCCCCGTCTGCGTGTGTTTGATCCGGCTGTTCCTTCGTCTCTGCCTGCATCATGGTTGACATGGTTGACGCGCTTTTATGGTTCTGCTGAAGCTGCTCCAGAAGTGTCGATCAAGGGTGTTCCTCTATGGCAGGAGTATGTTGCCGGGACGGATCCAACGGATCCGTCATCGCGATTTAT
>PXBF01000126.1 GCA_003567005.1 PVC group bacterium | reverse complement strand
CGCGGCGCAGTGTGGCGGGCGACAGTGTGTAGAAACACATGGAGGTCGACACGCAAGTCGCGGGCCCGATATGACGTGCGATTCGCGCTCGCAGTAGATGGCTTGTGAGATATGCGGGCTAAGAGAGACTCACATAGAAGCATCCGGCAGAGCCGCTAGTTGCCGAATCATTTCACCCCAAAGCTGCGTACGCTCTTGCCCACCTAATGTTTCGGTGATTTCGACCCCCAGCCAGCGTGAGACGAGCCCGCCGTCCTCAAACTCTTGTTCCCAAACAACACGACCAACGTGCAAAAAAGAGCCATAGCCAGAGTCAGCAGTATCCACATCCATTTTCATCACAGATCCGAGAGGTACGTGGGAATGAACACAAAAACGAATGCCGCCGTAAGAAACATCCTCAGTCCAACAATAGTATCGCCGCCCCTCCACCGTAGGGGCATTGGGAGACGAAGTCACCACAAGGCTGATTCGATTACGCTCCGCAACCCGCGGCCAGCGACGACGATCCTTCGGATCATCTACTATGACCTCACTGCCAGTTAATGCTGCCATGCTCCCCCCCATACTACTGCTCGTTACAAAGAACAAATACGCAAACGCTACTCAGAAAAAAGCAAGCGCGATTTGCTCCGCAACACACGATCTATTCCATCGATCTTCTCAGAACCTCATGACCTTACATCACATTCTCTGCCATACAGCCCATGGTCGTACCATACCCATCAGTGTTGACCATCACAACAAGATTTTCATAGTCTTAACAGATAAAAGAACGGTGCATGGGATCAACCCCATATGCTGTCCATCCAATAAGAACGGTGGCAGCAAGAACGCAAAGCGAACAATAGAAAGCATTACATACAAGTAAAAACAAGAGACCTTCATCAGAATACAGAAAGGCACAGCATGCAAAAACAGCAACTGCAATACACACGCATCGGCATTTTCCTCTTCGCGCTCATCCTGATTTCCCCCGGTTGCCGCAAATCGGAAAGCGTTGTCGAAATGGGCACCCGACAAGGCATCCTGCATATAGGAAACCTCTCAGAACCAAGAGAGCTCGACCCCCATGTCACGACAGGGGTCGCCGAACAAAATATTCTCTCCGCCCTCTTCGAGGGGCTTGTCACGGAGAAACCCGGCACACTCGAAATTGCACCGGGAACAGCCCAAAAGTGGGATATCCTCGACGACGGTGCCCGCTATCGATTTCACTTGCAACCAAACGCCCGTTGGTCCAATGGGGATCCCCTCACAGCCGCTCATTTTGCCTATGCTTTTGAACGAATCCTGTCACCTGCATTTGGTGCACCGTATGCATATATGCTGTATGTCATCGAAGGGGCTGAAAACTTTCATCGCGAAGAAACCAGCGATTTTGCGGATGTCGGTGTCAACGTCATTGACGATCATACGCTGGAAATCACCCTGCACACCCCCATCCCGCATTTTCTCACCAAACTCACCCATATGGCCTGGTTCCCCGTGCATCCCGACACCATCGAGCAACATGGCGGCATGACCGCCATCGGCACAAGCTGGACCCGACCAGCCCATTTTGTGGGCAATGGCCCATTTGCCTTGCAAGAATGGCACCCCAACCGCCAAATCACCGTCTCTCGCAATCATCATTACTGGGATCACGAAAACGTGAGACTCAACGCAATCGTATTCTACCCCATCAGCGATCATGCCATCGAAGAACGCGCCTTTCGCGCCGGGCAACTGCACATTACAGGCACCGTTCCCGTCGAGCGAATTCCGTACTACCAACGCAATCATCCCGACATACTCTACCTCGAACCATATCTTGGCACCTATTACTATCTCCTCAACACACGCCGCCCCCCGCTGGACAATCCCAAAGTACGTCGCGCGTTGGCTCTTACCATCGATCGAGAACGAATCACGCGTGTCATCACACGTGCCGACGAATCCCCTGCCTTGCATTTCACACCACCTAATACGGGCGGCTATCATGCCGAAGCTAGACTTACAGGTGATAGCGAGCAAGCACAGCAACTACTCGCCGAAGCCGGCTTTCCCGAGGGCGAGGGGTTCCCCGTTTTCACGATCCTTTACAACACCGCCGATACGCATGCCCGCATCGCTGAAGCCATCCAGCAAATGTGGCAACAGAAACTGGGCATTAAAGTAGAACTCAATAATATGGATTGGAAAGTGTACCTCGATCAAACGCAATCCGGGAATTACGATATTGCTCGTGCAGGATGGATCGGGGATTATCTCGACCCCGAAACGTTCCTGAACCTCTGGGTCACCGATGGCGGGAACAACCGCTCGGGTTGGTCCAACGAACAATATGACGAATACATTCGTACCGCAGCAACATCCACTGACCCGGAAACCCGCTTTCACGCCTTTCAGCAAGCCGAAAAAATCCTGATGCAAGAAGTCCCCATCATTCCCATATACTTCTACCGTAGCAAGTCGCTCGTGCATCCAGATGTAGGCGGATACTATCCCAATGTGCTCGATCGCCACTGCTGGAAACACTTATATCTGACACCATCGCGCGAAGAGGAAACAAGCCGCATCGAGGAATAAGGAGCAACCCAAACAGGATCAGCGGGCATCACCTTCAGCAACCGGCAAAACACAACGTGGTGCCGGCAAAACGCGTTCCACCGATGCAAGAAAATCGGCATCCGAAAACGGTTTTTGCAAATAGGCCCAAGCGCCCCGCTTGATTTGGCTGCGAACATAATCTTTGGAAAAACCGGAAATCAAGAGAATGCGGGCATCCGGGTCTGTGTCTTGAATCGTCTGCAACACCGTACCACCATCCATCCCCGGAATCACCCAGTCCAGTACCGTCAACGCAATATGTCCGCGATGCTCCTGAAACAAATCAATCGCCTGATCGCCATTGTCGGCCTCCAGAATCTTAAACCCCTCGGCCCGCAAAACGTCAACCATACGGTGCCTGCGGTCCGGGTTATCTTCCACCACCAAAAGCGTCCGATCCTCAATCCGCACACCATCCAAATGAGACCCCTCCCCAGCAACATCACCAGCCTTCGGCAAAAATAAGCGCACTACAGTGCCAACGTCCATTTCACTGGAAATTTCAATATAACCGCCCCAACGTTTTAGCATTTGCTGCGAAACAGGTAATCCAAGCCCATATGAATGCTTATTCGTGCGCGTCGTGTAAAATGGTTCAAAGACCTTCGCAATCGCCGTTTCGCTCATCCCCTCACCAGAGTCCGTAACCGTCACACAAACATAGCAACCGCTTCTTTCATCCGCTTTATTACCAGCCTGGGTAGATTCATACTGATCCACATGCACGGATATAGCACCCCCTTGGGGCATAGCATCCGCCGCATTCAAAAATACATTCATCAAAACATCCAACAACTGGCCAGCATCCGCCAACACGTACCACGGTCGTGGATCTAGATCCATTACCAGCTTCACATTCCGCTCCTCCAAACCGGCCATCAAGAGATCGCGTGCCTTCTGTAGGGAAACATGCAACGAAACAGGCTCGACATGTACGCTCGCATCAGAACCGCTCATTCGCACGACACTCAACAAACGCTTCGTGAGCTCTGCTGCGTGCTCTGCTGCCTCCAGCACCTGATGCGCAGCTTCATGTGGCCGCGAATGCGGAAGCGCACTATCCACAATAATGGCCGCCTGGTTTCGAATAATACTCAAGGCATTCGCAAAATTACTCCCCACACTATGCGCCACCGTCAACACCGCCTCTAAACGCTCATTCTCTACCGCCATTTTTCGCGCCTGACGATGCGCCGATACATCCCGAATCCGAAGCATTAAGGACTCTCGCCCATGAAACAAAACACGATCCGCATGCACCCCAACCTCAATACGCTCGCCATGAGGGGAAATCAATGTGGTTTCATACCGCTGCGGAAAAGCCTCACTGCGCATCATGCGCCGATACATCTGCTGTGTCCGGACCAAGTCATCGTCAGCAATGAAGTCCGTAAAATCATTTCCGACTAACTTGGCAGCATCACTGCCAAGCATTTCACACAGACGCGGATTCACAAAATACACTTTGCGATCCTCGATAAGGCAAATGCCATCCAATGCCGTATTAAATAGACTCAAAAGCAGTTCTTCACTACTGCGAAGCTGCCGATGCGATTCCGAGGCAGACTGAAGCGCCGCATCGCGCTCCCGCAGGAGACGTTCGATCATTGCCCCTCCCTGCTCTTCACCAGGTGTTGCAAATCCGCTACTATCGTTCTTCTTGCCCCGATCTTCCGCCATGATTCCTCCCGCTCATCGCTAGCCAGAGCATACAAACGAACACAACCAAAAACAAGCCACCAATTCCCCACGCTTCAACCCATATCCCGATGAGCCTCATCCTCAATACGGAACGGCCATCTGAATAAAGGAGCTTTCCACATCAAACTGCCGCTCCACTAACTGACCCAACGCACGCACACCAAACGTTTCCGTAGCATAATGCCCGCCAAAAACCACATGTACCCCATACTCCTGCGCCACACTGTAGGCAGCCAGAGCAGGCTCCCCTGTAACGAGCACATCAATACCCTTGCGACCAGCTTCAGCCGCCATCTCCGCCGCACCGCCTGAAACCACAGCAACGGTCTTAACCATATCCGCACCAAACTCCATCACCTGCAACGAACCCTCTCGTTCCATAATCCCCTGCACACGCTTCACGAAAGAACGAATCGAAACCGCCTTCCCCAAACGCCCCGAAAATCCAATACTCTGCCCCTTGTAATCGCCAAAAGGCCGCACATTGCGCAACCCCAGCGCATTCGCGATGCACGCATTATTCCCATAAACCCGATGTGCATCCAACGGTAAATGCGACGCATACAACGCCATATTATGCTCCATCAAAAACTTTACGCGACGGTAATTCAGTTCCGTAATACGACAAAGCGAACTTCCCCAACTAATGCCGTGGTGACAAATCACCAAGTCAGCCTCCTCTTTGGCGGCAGCTTCAAAGAACGACATCGAAGCGTCCACTCCACAGCAGACCTTGCGCACCAAGCCGTCATTCTCCACCTGCAACCCATTGTGCGAGACATCCTCAAAGGCATCCGTATTTAATTCCCTGTCCAAACAACTCACAATCGCATGCAAAGAAGCCATTCAATACCTCCTCTCTCACTCCCCATCAACAACTAGTTGATGTGTTGATAGGTTGATAAGTTGATATGGAAAATCGATCAACCCCCCCCATCAACCAAATCCCCTACAGCCCCAGCTCCTCCATCACCCATTCAGCAGGTGTCCGAAATGTCTTCGTCTTATTACACGCATCACAAGCCGGTACCACGTTGCCCTTCGTGCTTCGTCCCCCACGCGACACCGGAACCACATGATCCATCGTCAACTTTCCACTGCCCACCTGCTTACCACAATAATGACAAACGCCATGCTGCAACTTCTGCTTCCACCAGGCAGACTGCTTCAAGGACTGCGCCCGCCTACGCTCAGCAGCTACATGCCGGTTATCCTTACGGATATCAATCCAATCGGCCATCTACATCCTCCTGTACCGCATTCGTCTGCGGCGCCAACGCATCATCTGGCACAACGCCCTCAACCTCCTCGCCTTGTATCATGTCTCGAACACGGCGCCCCACCGGAGAACGATCTACATCCCGAAACGTGAGCAGCAAAAAAACACCCAGTAGCAAAATGGCAAAGAGATTCACCAACACATTCACAACCTTCGGGTGAACCGGCTTTCGAAAAATGGCCTCCCAAATCGAAAATACGATATGCCCACCATCCAAAACCGGAATCGGCAGCAAATTAATGATGGCCAGGTTAATATTCAGGAAACCGGTAAACCACACAGCCAACATGAGGCTTGCCTGCACCATCCCGAAGTAATGCACAATAATCGCCACCGGTCCACCAACCATATTCGCCGCACGAGCGGAGGTGCGTGGACGCACCAAGTCCCGCAAAAAACGGAAAATGGCAGAAGCATGCAAACGAATCTGCGCCATCGGGCGCGGATGCACACGGCTTCCCGTATCGAATTGCTCATCCGGCATACTGAAACGAATGCCAATACGCGGGAAACCCATTTCATCGTCCATGACAGCATCCACCTGCAACGTTAGCGTTTCGGCATCAGCACCACTGCCACGGCGTACTACCAAGGTTTCCTCACGCTCGCCATGCTCCCGCACAAGCTGCACAAAATGCGAACTACTCTGCACGTCTGTTCCGGCATACGCCAAAATCTTATCACCCGCCTGCATACCCGCAAGATCCGCACCCATACCAGGCTCCACTTCCGCAACCAACGCAGGCTCATGAGGTTCCACGCCAGCAACCATCCGTACGCCGAATTGCCAAGGCTCGGTTTCTACCTCCACCATAAACAATTCGCCATCCGCACGCAAAATGCCCAACGTCACCTCATCATGCATGGATGCTTCCTGAATGAACGCGCTCCAGATTTCAACAGAACTACCCTCAACCGAAACAATCCGATCCCCGATACGAACCCCCTGCTCATACAAAGCAGAACCAGGATCCACATATCCGATCAAGGTCTCCTGATTGGCCAACGTCGCAGGCATACCACGCCAGAAAACCAACCAAGCCAGCACAAACGCCAACAATACATTTCCCGTCGCACCCGCCAATGACACCAGAACCTTGCGCCAAGGCGCTACCGGCGGTAAAGCCTCCCCCGAACTCTCTTCGCCATCATCCCCCTGCACGGTCGACATCGCGTTCGGATCAAGCTGAGGCAGCGCCACATAGCCGCCCAATGGCAAACACCCGACTTTATAGACAATACCATCTACCTCTTTGCTCCAAATCGCCGGACCAAACCCAATCGAAAATGCCTTGATTTTCAAGCCGCACCAACGCGCTACCAGAAAATGCCCGAGCTCATGAATAAAAATGGTGAGCCCGAAAAACAATACCACAACCACAGTCGTAAACACATTACTGAACAATAAACCCAACATATCTACCTCTACTCTTATACATGCAAAATCAACACGACATAGGCATACAATATGGGCGCGCCAAATAGCAAACTATCCAATACATCCAGCACGCCCCCCATCCCCGGTATCAAATGACCCGAATCCTTGATCGCTGCATCCCGTTTAATCATCGACTCAACCAAGTCTCCAATTACACCTGAACCTGCCAGAATAATCCCCAGAATAGCGGCATCCCAAAATCGAATTTGAACTTGCCCCAAGGCACCACCTGAAAACCACCAGAACAATAGACTTACCACCAACGAAAGCACAATCCCCCCGACAAGCCCCTCCCAGGTCTTGTTCGGCGAAAGCCGCGGAATCAATTTATGTCGTCCCAGAAAACGCCCCGTAAAATAAGCGCCCATGTCAGATGCTTTCACCACGGCAATCAAATACAAAATCAATAATTGTCCGGTCCGCCCCACCGGCATCAGCCTGGTACCCTCATGCCAGTGAAAGGCCAGACGCGTCAAATAGTTCAACAAATAGGGACCATATAAGATACCCAACATCGTTATCGCTACCGTCTTCACAGGTTGCGACGAATCCTTCTGGAAAGCTTGCCGAACAAAAAGCAACAATACAATCGCCGTCAAAACAAGATTTTCGGCGACATATCCGTAAAACATCTGTGCATCCGAAAAGCCAATTGTCCAGAAGGTAGTCGAAATCACCGCCATGCCTCCGCACAATCCCAACCACCGAAAAACAGGCACCCCCATCTCGCGCATCATCCCGTAAAATTCATATTGGGCCAGTATCCCTAACGCCAGGATGACAAACCAACCCGCTGGGCTCGGCAATAAAGTTGCCGAACACGTAGCAGCAACCCCTAAAAGAACCCCACTCATAATCCGTTGCTTCAGCATGATGCATGCTCCTTTGGTGGCTGTGTGGACAATCCCCCATACCGTCGGTCACGCAAACGATAGGCCTCCAAAGCCTCCGTAAACTGTTTCTCCCTGAAATCCGGCCACAATACAGGTGTCGTATACAACTCCGCATACGACAACTGCCATAACATGAAATTACTCAACCGCATCTCGCCACTCGTACGAATCATCAAATCCGGATCCGGCACATCCGGGATATACAAATGCTCCCCAAACAGGGACTCATCAATTTCCTCCGGATCGATTTTCCTTGCCCGGACCTTTTCTGCAATACGCCTCGCCGCTGTTGCAATTTCTGTGCGTGCACCATAACTCAAGGCCAGAATCAATTGGCCTGCATCATAATGCGCCGTATCCTCCATCACACGTGTCAACTTCTTCTGCACCGCCTTCGGCAGATCCTCCAAACGCCCCATGATGCGCAAACGAATCTGTTGCTCATGCAAAAGATGCTCCTCCTTGTCCATGAAACGACGCAGCAATTGCATCAAACCATGCACCTCCGAACGTGGACGCTTCCAATTTTCTACACTGAACGCATACAGCGTCAAATAACGGACACCATGATCGCGGCAAGCCCGCACCACAGCACGCACAGAATCAGCTCCAGCCTCATGCCCCTTGCCACGCGGCAAACCACGCTCCCGTGCCCAGCGGCCATTGCCATCCATGATCACTGCCACATGCACCGGCCCCGCAGACTCTTGCATCCGGGATCCTTCTGCCATCACAACCTCACAATCCCACCCGCAAGGTACTCTCACGCTTCGGGCCAACCGACAAAATCCCCAATTGCCCCCCCATCAGCTCACACAAATACTCCACATAAGACCGCGCTCGTGCCGGCAAATCTTCATATCGCGTAATGTGACTAGTGGGTTCGCACCATCCCGGTACATCCGTATATACCGGCTTGCACTTCTCCAGGATATTGACACTTGCCGGCATTTCCGTCAGGCGCTCTCCCTCATATTCATACGCCGTGCAAACACGCAACGTCTCAAATGTATCCAATACATCTAACTTCGTCATCGCCCAGAAATCCACACCATTAATCATGGCCGCATAACGCCCCACCACCGCATCAAACCATCCACACCGCCGCGGGCGGCCCGTTGTGGCACCATACTCGCCACCGGCATCCCGCATGCGTTCGCCATCCGCATCAAACAATTCCGTCGGAAAAGGTCCCTCGCCTACACGTGTCGTATAAGCCTTGATTACGCCAACAACGCGATCAATCTTATGCGGAGGAACCCCCGAACCCGTACAAGCACCTCCAGCCGTTGCGCTCGAACTCGTCACAAAGGGATACGTGCCAAAATCAATATCCAACATCGTACCCTGTGCACCCTCAAACAAAACCGTCTGCCCCTGCCGGATCGCATCCCCAAGATAAGTCACCGTATCCTTGATGTAAGGGCGCATCCGCTCCGCAACCGCAAGATAATCCGCCAGCACCGCCTTTTCATCCAGTGTCTCACCGCCCATCGCCGCAAGCACCTTATTCGCTTCCACCAAACGCGATTGTAAAAGCGCAGGATAATCCGATGTCAACAAATCCCCCGCACGCAACCCCGTGCGTGTTACCTTATCGCTGTAGCAAGGACCAATCCCGCGCCCCGTTGTTCCAATCTTGCTGCCCTCGGCCAGCAATGCCTCGCGCGCTGCATCCAGCGCCCGATGATAAGGAAATACAATGTGCGCACGATCGCTCACAAACAAACGCCCCTGTACCTTTTTTCCCGCAGCTTCCACCTCGGCAATCTCATCCAGCAAGGCCGACGGATTCACCACCAAACCATTACCAATCACGCACACCTGGTCATCACGCAAAATACCCGAAGGAATCAAATGCAAAACATAATGCTCATCACCAATCTTTACAGTGTGGCCGGCATTATTTCCACCTTGGTAGCGCACCACAATATCCACCTGCCCTGCCAGAACATCAATAATCTTGCCCTTGCCCTCATCGCCCCACTGTGCACCAATTAATACGGTATTTGGCATCTAACACCTACCCTCTATCATTACATTTTCTGTTCCAGAACCCCATACAACAATCCCCCATCAACACAACAAATCTTTGATGCGTTACGGTATTAAACGTTGATAAGGAATAAAGAACCACTCCATACGCACCCACATCAACCAACGCCACCAAGCCACGCTTTCTCCGTCTCACCCAAAGGATCCACCGCCAAAATCTCCGATACCTCGGTATCCCCGGGGAGCAAGATACGATCACCTGCCACATGGCCCTCCAGCGACTGCGCCAACTTACTCAAACTCGAGATAATACCAAGCGATTCATCGCGGTCCCATTCTCCAAGAATGCAATACCGCTCCGTCTCACCACCTGGTCGTTTCACCGTCACCACCGTGCCCATACCAGCACAATCGATCGCGAAACCCGCAAAGTCCGTACCCTGCACCACTTCTAAATCCTGCTCCATCTCATCCCGGCGCAAATACAAGATACGCTGATGCTCCTTCGCATACTTATACTCCGAATTTTCACGCAAATCACCATAACTACGCGCCACGGCAATTTCTCGTGCATTCTCTGGAATTTCTTCCTCCATCAGCTTCCGGAATTGCTCTTGGCGCGCCCGGTAGCTCCGCCACGACGTCATCCGCTTGCGCACCGCAACCGGTGCCTTACCCGCATCGCGCGACATCACATCCGCCAACTCCGGATACGCCTTTACCAAAATCGCAACCACCGCGCGACGTCCCGATTCATCCCAGCCCGGCGCTTGCAATAACTTCAGCAGAAACACCTCACGCTGCTCCGGACGCAATGAAGCCAACTCCGCCTCCAGCCAAGCCGCATCCTCAAACAAACCCCGCACCAGATGCTGGGCCCTCAACATATCACCCGCCGCCGGACGTGCCAGCACATCCATGCCCTGCCAAAGCAATTCCGTCTCGTCCAGCCCCTTGCGCCAAACACTGTCACGCGGCTCTCGCAACAACCAATATACCATCGCAGGACCCGCACGCTTGGCCGACAAACGCCGCTCCACCTCTTCACGCACAACATCGCCATGCCCCGTATCCGACAAACGCCGCACAACCTCCGGCAATACATGCACCGGTAAATCCACCAGCATATCCGGAACATGCAAAAGAACAAGATCCAGATGCAAACCAAACACCCGGTCCAGAAATGCGCCTAGCATACGCGCTGGCAACTGCGTCAAAACCGCCAGCAAAAGCTCTGGCTTCAATAAACACCGATACGCATCCTCCGGATCCACTGCACGACCAGCGTGCTTCTCCCAAGACCCCGTCAACGCTAAACGCTCCGCCGTCAGCAGCGCACGTGCCATCAGGACCGGTTGCTTCTCCCCGGCACCCCAGACCGCAAAAGCCAGCCGATCCGAAACCACCGCCAGATGATGATCCTTTGCATCATCCAACAACTTACTCGCCTCCAACGCATCCACCTTCTTCAAAATATCCTCCGGAACCCGCATGTTGGCCAGCTCGTCAAATTGCTCATCCAGATGATCATCCACCGACTCCAATAATCGCAAGGGTTCCGTGCGTTTCGGCGGCAAAAAGACCAATGGGTCTCGCTTCAAGTCCTTGCGGGCCTGCGTCCAAAATGCTTTCCATTTCTTGGATGGCAAAACCGTTCCCACCAAGCGATCCTGCAAAGCATCCGCATCTAATGGGCCAAAACTCGCCAAGGCCAGACGCACCAACCCCGCCGCATCCGAATCCACCATCTGTAAAATACTGTCACGGTTCTCGTGCAACCGCACCAACAAATGCTCCGGCGAAAGAATATCCAGTGTTTCTGCCGCATAGGATAATGCCATTTCATGACCACGCTTCGAATCAAAGTCAATGGTTACCCGACCATAAAAATCATCCACGCGCTTCACCACCCCAAAACCCCACGTCTTCTCCCGACACATCGTGCCCTTCTGCAAGGACAGCAAAACCTGCAACCGACGCACCGCCTCCGAGGCAGACTGATCCGAAAACCCCGCATTCTTCACCAGACACTTATCCAAGCGCGATGTAAACACCTTATCCACCGCTTCTTTGCAAATGCTAACCAAAGCACGATCATCCGGCCGCCAGGAACAACGCAATGCAAGCAACCGCAACAACCCCACGCGATCCTCTGCCGCAATCAGGCTCTCCTGCACCAATTCCGCCCAACCATCCACCCTACGGTCAAACCCAGCCGAACCGTGGTGCATCAACGCCGCAAGAATGTCATCCAGCGGCAACGGCCGCTGCTCCAAAGCCTCCAATAACCAACTCTCCGTCTCATCGCGACTCCGCCCCTTAACACCATCTACCATACCTATACTCCTCAGACCCTATTTCCCACATTTCAACGCAAACGTCAGATTCAAACCGCTAACGGTAGACCAACTTTCTCCTTTACATTAGCCCTCCATCCCTATCACATTTCACCAGCTGCGAAAAGAACAGAAAGAAGACCATGCAAACCAAAGAATATCCAGTAAACAAAATCAGCCACGGGCAAACGTTGCAAGATTTCATCGTCGCCAAACGGAACATCTCCCGCAAAGCAGCCAAAAACCTCATGGACCGACGCAAGGTATTCGTCAACGGAAAACGCGTCTGGATGGCAAAACACAACCTTAAAACCGGCGATATCGTCTCTATCCTGCTCTCTCCCGGCGAATCGACACGCACCAGAAAGCAGAAAATTCCCATCGTTTGGGAAGATTCCAACTATCTCATCGTCAACAAACCTGCCAATGTATTGAGCGTCGGAAAAGGCAGTCTTGAAAACCGACTGCAGCAGCAATGCGAAAATCCGCAGCTACGCGCCGTACATCGACTCGACCGCGATACCACGGGTTGCCTCATCATTGCCAAAAGCGAAAATGCATTTCAAGCCATGCTACCGCTCTTTCGCGAACGTAGCATCAGCAAAACATATCATGCCATCGTGCATGGATTCATGAAAAAAGGTGAACACCGCATCTCCAAGCCTCTCGAAGGGCAAACTGCCGTATCCCATGTGCGCGTACTCGACAGTGTCGACAACGCCGCCCACGTCGCCGTTAAAATAGAAACCGGCCGTACCCATCAGATTCGGATTCACCTAGCATCTTTCAACCATCCCGTCATGGGAGACCCCAAATATGCAGGCGATGTAGAAAAGAAAGCAGGCGTGCTACCCATTCCGCGGCAAATGCTACATGCGCGTACGCTCGTATTCACACACCCGACAACAGGAAATGTCCTGCGCACCGAAGCACCGCTTCCCGCAGATTTCCGGGCATGCCTCAAAAGCTTCAAACTCACCTAGCTCACGAACTTCGCAGCGAGAGCTTGAAGAGTGCGTCAGAGCGGGTGTACCACGCAAGTCGCGCGCCCGATATGACGTGTTACTCGCGCTCGCAGTAGATGGCTTGTGAGATGTGCGGGCTAGTTTCGGTGACGATAGGTAATGCGCCCCTTGGTCAAATCATATGGGGAAATTTCCAACGTCACCCGGTCCCCAGCCGTAATGCGAATAAAATGTTTACGCATCTTGCCGCTGATATGCGCCAGAACCTCGTGACCATTTTCCAGCTTTACCCGATACATCGTAGCAGGCAACACCTTCAAAACAGTACCCTCAACTTCTATATGGTCATCCTTTGCCATAATCCTCCATCTCCAAAAAGATGGACAAAGATACCCCGCCGCCTCATCACATGCAAGCAGGAATCCGATAAACACACCCACAAACACAAAAAAGATGACCCAAACCACCGACTTGCAGCCTGTCCCGCATTGTCATCATCCTTCCCGTATGGGCGAAGGGTCCACAGCACGATATAGCGTGCGCTGCGTTAAAGCTGCTGCTGATTGCCAGGAGAAGGAACGACACCAATCTAAGGCAGCATGTCGATCAGCACCGGCATGATTATCGACCAAGGCGCGCACCATACCCTCGCATAAAGCATCAACGGAACCCGCATCCGTGTATCGAACAAATCTTCCCCCGACTTCCTGATGAGCAGGGATATCTGAAGCAACAACCTTGGCTCCTGCATATATTGCTTCTATAACCGGTAAGCCAAACCCTTCATAAAGAGACGGACATACAAAAAGCACACACCGACGGTATAGCGCCACCAGTTGTGCAAACGACACACGCTCAAGACGAATCATGCGAGCCCGCACCTGCAAAGGCAAATCCTCCAGCGCTTCTTGCACGTTTTTCTCACCTAACCTTGCCTTACCCACTAAGACAAGCGAGTACGAATGCTCGCTGGCTGTTCTACCAAACGCAGCAACTAACGTGTGTATATTTTTGTGCGGATAGGTGTTCGCCACACACAATATGTACCCGTTCACGGATGCATCCCCCGCTAACGCATCCGGTAACGCATCAAAACCCGAATCGCAAAATGCCTCTGAAGCAGCCAAGCGTGTAACCGTCACACGATCAGGCTCGACCTTTAGAAAATGAATGATTTCCGCTTTAGAAAAGGCGGAAATGGTCAATATCGAACGAATCCGCCATACCCCCAGTTTTAACAGTACATCTGTGACAACGCGCGCCAACCAGCTCAGATCCTCAGGAAAACGCCTATACTGCATATCAAGAATCGAAAGCACCTGCGGCACACAGCATAGGATAGGTGCCGTATAACCCGGCGACCATAAAACATGAACCTTGGCTTTTCTGACACGCCATGGCAATTGCGCTTGTTCTCGAACGATACGCGAAAAACGATTCACCGCTCTGAAAGGCAGCTTCATGAATGAAACATTTGGGCGGCCACCAAAACGTTCCCGCAAATACGGATCATTTTCAATCTGCGTAAACAGAACAAATTCATCTCCGGGATACAAGGAAGTCATCGCGGCAAAAACTTCGCAGAAATAGGTCTCCGATCCTCCCACTTCTCCAGGTATCAAAAAAAGCGTATTAATCCCGATGCGCATCTGTATCCCTGTTCATGATCGTATAAATGCCCACAATGCCCCACCTTGCAATGCCATGAAGCAATGTTTGCGGCGCAAATCGACCTGCATCGGCAAGGGCAGCCTCATACTCTTCCTTGAATTGCAACCGGAAATGTCGACTGCTGATCGATGAAGCATGCCAACGAAAACAAGACAAGGGCGCGCCGCTGACAACTTTACCTCTCCCTTGTCTCCATAATCGCAATATAAACTCATAGTCCCAAGCTGCTTTCAAATCCTCACGTAAATACCCTGCCTTTTCAAAAGCCGTACGTCGAAAAAACATGGCTGGTTGAGAAATGTAATTGACCGTCTGAAACAGAAAACGCGATGAGAACGGAAACAAACACTCTTTGCATGTTGTGATTCCCTTCCGTATTTCATGACCCTCCTCATCAATAATCCTGCATCGACCAAAACAAAAAGCAAGATCAGGATTTTGATCAAACACCGCTGCAACACGTTCGAAAGCATTGCTCTCATAGATATCATCGGCATTCAGCCATGCAACGATATCACCACTGGCTAACGCCAGACCTTTGTTAATGGCATCGGCAGGTCCTCGATCCTTTTCCCGCACGAGTGTAATCTGATTGGCGTACTTTTCTACGATTCCCATGGAGCTATCCGTGCTCAGGGCATCTATCACGATATGCTCAATCTGAATGCCATGTTTGCGTTGCAAATGAACACTCTGCAAAGCCTGCTCCAAAAAACGTGCACCATTGAAGTTCGGGGTAATTACAGTAAATGTCATGACTGGACACCTATGCCTTTTGCTATTGGAATCCAAAAAGAAAACCAATCTGCCTGACGCGATATTTGGAAAATTTGCTTTTTGTATATAATTGTATTTGTCTGAGATCGAGTAAATTGATAGAGACCAGACAGCAAGTCTTGTTATATACTGCCTAGCCATACAGAAACAGCAATTTAGAATAGACAGATAGAAAGATAATAGAACATGCAAAATATACAGATGTTTACCGTTTGCCCCTCTGTTCCAGAAAAACTTCGTTTTTTGGAGACGCTATCCAACAACATGTGGTGGTGTTGGGAGGATCAGGCCGCGAGCCTATTTCGCAGAATCGACCCCCAAACGTGGAAACACGTGGGCAACAACCCTATCAAACTACTTTCGGAAGTTCCGCAAAGCAGATTGGAGGCCCTTTCCAATGATGAGGCTTTTCTCGCCCAGCTCGAACAAGTAAAAGACCGCTTTGAAGAAGACATGGCCACCAATGGCAAAGGGACAGATAAACCGCATGTCTGCTATTTCTCTCTCGAATACGGCATACACGAAACCCTTCGGATCTACTCAGGGGGACTCGGGGCCCTCGCTGGCGACCACCTCAAATCCGCATCCGATCTGCGCGTTCCCTTAGCCGCCGTTGGCCTTATGTACCGCCAAGGCTATTTCCGTCAATACCTGGATAGTGATGGTATGCAACAGGAGTCATATCCCGAAAATGAAGTCCATATGATGCCGCTAGAGAAAGTAGTCGATCAGGAAGGCAACGACTTGACGGTTTCGGTTCAATTGCCGGAAGGATTACTACAAGCCGCCATATGGAAACTACAAGTCGGCCGGATTCCGCTTTATCTGTTGGATGCAAATATACCAGCAAATCCACATGAGTTTCGCGGTATCACCGCCCAACTCTATGGCGGAGATAAACAAAACCGCCTACGACAAGAGCTTCTTTTAGGAATCGGGGGGTTCCGTGCATTGCTCGCAATGGGAATCGAACCAGAAGTTTGCCACATGAACGAAGGCCACGCTGCCTTTTTGAGTATGGCACGCCTAGAGCATCTAATCAAAAACCATGGATGCACACTGCAACAAGCCCTTGAAATTGTGCCCCGTACCAGCGTGTTCACCACCCACACACCGGTGCCTGCAGGCAATGAATATTTTGCGGTCGATATGTTGCGACCTCATTTGGAAGCCGCATTACATGATTCCAAATTACAAATTGACGACATGCTGCTTTTGGCCAACCCCGCTGATCAGCCCATGGGGAACGAAGCCTCCATGACGGTACTGGGGCTGCGTTGTGCAAAATATGCAAACGGGGTAAGCAAACTCCACGGTGAAGTTGCACGTGAAATGTGGTCTCACCTCTGGCCCCAAAAAGCCATCGACGAAATCCCCATCAAACATATCACCAACGGTGTACACTTGCCTACATGGCTATCTTCGCAAAATGTAGACTTGTTTGATCGTTATATCGGACCGGGATGGCGAAAAGATCCATCCGCCGAAGAAACCATCGCTGCCGTGGATCAGATCCCCGATGAAGAATTATGGCGCTCTCACGAATTAGGACGCTCACGCCTGATTCGCGCAGCCAGGGCACATGCCGAAAACCAATATCAGGCTCGCAATGCAACACGCGGGGAAATTGCCCAAGCAAAATCCATTCTGGATCACGATGCGCTCACAATTGGTTTCGCACGCCGATTTGCCACCTATAAAAGAGGAGCACTCTTGCTGCAAGACCCTGAACGCTTTGAAGCCCTGCTCATGGATGAAGATCGACCGGTACAATTCCTCTTTGCCGGCAAAGCACATCCGCATGATCATGAAGGTAAAGAATTAATCCGACGCCTCGTTCATTTTGCACGAAACCCCAAAGTGCGCCGACACATTGTCTTTTTAGAAAACTATAACATGGGCCTCGCAAGACGACTGGTCCAAGGCGTTGATGTCTGGCTCAATACCCCCCGGCGCCCCATGGAGGCCAGCGGCACATCAGGAATGAAAGCGGCCATCAATGGCGCCATCAACGCCAGTATTCTCGACGGTTGGTGGTGTGAAGGCTATTCGCCTGACTGTGGATGGGCCATTGGCGATGGCAATGTCTATGAAGATCCACATTTTCAAGATGCCGTTGAGTCGCAAGCACTGTACAACCTCCTGGAAAACGACATTATTCCATCCTTCTATGACCGCCCTGAAGGCTACCTGCCGCGTGCATGGGTCACCATGATGCGTAACTCCATCAAAATGGCCCTCGGAAAATTCTCCAGCAATCGCATGGTTAGCGAATACAATGAACGCTATTACAAAGTAACAGCCCAGTCCTATCATGAACTACTCGCAAACAAAGCAAAAGCTGCCGAAGAACTTGTTCAACAACACGGACGTCTGAACGAAACCTGGGCAGAGGTAGCCCTCGAAAAACCAACCCATCACAACGGGGATTTAGGCAAGTTGCATGTCGGCGATTCATTCAAAATCAGTACGGATGTGCAGCTCGGCGCATTAACACCAGACGAGGTCGACGTTGAGGTTTTTCATGGCGTGGTGAATGCGGAAAACCACATTGTGGATGGCAAATCAGACATTATCGCAAAAGGCGAGCCCTTAGGGAATGGGGTCCACCGCTATGAGCACGCTCTCACCTGCACACATACAGGCCGCTACGCCTTTACAACCCGCGTCACACCAAAAGGAAACGAGTGGGATCACGCTATGCCAGGATTCACCACCTGGGCCAACTAGAAAGGACCGCGATGCTACCAATACGCAAACGACGCAAGCGAAATAAACCACGTATTCTCATCGTCACGCCAGAAATCACCTACCTCCCAAACGGTATGGGAAACATGGCCAATCGCATGACGGCGAAAGCCGGTGGTCTTGCTGATGTCTCTTCTTCTTTGGTCGCCGCACTATATGATCTAGGGGCCGACGTACATGTTGCCTTGCCACACTATAGACGCATGTTTAACATCGATGCAGCAAATCTCATTAGCGACGAAATCCGTGCCTACATGAGCAAGCTTTCGCGTGCACGCATCCACCTCGCGGAAGATCGTTGCTTCTATTACCGCGACAGCGTCTACGGAAACGATGAGTGGACCAATGTAAATGTGGCCCTCGCCTTTCAACGTGAAGTCATCAACAATATCATTCCCTCTGTGGATCCAGATCTCGTACATTGTAACGACTGGATGACCGGACTCATTCCGGCTGTCGCACGACGGCTTAACATTCCGTCTCTGTTTACCGTGCACAATATCCACACCTACAAACTCACCCTGCAACGCATTGAGGATGCAGGCATTGATGCCGCAAATTTCTGGAAATACCTCTTCTATGACTGGCCCCCCTATAATTATGAGTCAACGCGTGAAACCAATCCCATTGACTTGCTCGCAAGCGGGATTTTTGCAAGTCATTACATCAATACCGTCAGCCCCACCTTCCTGGATGAAATAGCGCAGGGTCAGCACAGCTTCGTGCCAGACAATATTCGTTTTGAAATAACGCAGAAACAAAAGAACAACTGTGCCGTAGGTATTCTGAATGCCCCCGACCCATCCAACAACCCCGCCACGGATGCATATCTCACTACCACCTATATTCCTGAAAACCATGCAGATGGTAAAGCCATCAATAAGGCAGCGTTACAGGAGCAATGCGGATTAACGCTCAACCCCAAAGCGCCCATCCTGTTCTGGCCTTCTCGGCTTGACCCTGTGCAGAAAGGCTGTCAGCTCTTTGCTGACATCCTCTACCGAATCGTCAACCGCTATTGGGACGATGGGTTACAGGTCGCTATTGTTGCCAACGGATCCTATCAAGACGTTTTTCACCGCATCGTCCGACAACACGACTTTCACGGTCGCGTGGCAGTGTGCAACTTCTATGAACCACTCTCACGACTCGGATATGCCGGCTCAGACTTCATGCTCATTCCGTCCTTGTTCGAACCATGCGGATTACCCCAAATGATCAGTAGCATCTACGGATCCTTACCCATTGCACGTGACACCGGCGGACTGCACGACACCGTTACGCACCTTGACGTAGCGAATAACAAAGGAAATGGATTTGTGTTTGAAACCTATGACAGCAATGGACTGGCATGGGCCATCGATCAAGCCATGGCGTTCTATCGCCTACCACAAAACGTGAAAGAAAAACAGATAGAGCGTATCATGAAACAAAGTACGCACAACTTCAGCCACCATGTGACGGCAAAGCATTATTTCAACATTTACGAAAAGATGCTTGAAAGGCCACTGGTAAAAGAATTCTAAGCAATACAATCATACACACCGCCTCTTGTAACAAGGTAGTGCTTCATGCCCAGACTAAAGACTCTCCACAAAAAGGGCTGCATAACCCTAAGGATCACGGCTTAAAGGGGTGAATCAAGATACCCGACCGTAACTTTGGTTCGAACCACGTGCTCTTAGGCGGCATCTCCCGACCAGCTTCGGCAATCGCCATCACATCCTCGACAGCAACCGGACACAGCGAAAATGCTACTGCGGCGCATCCCTCGTCTACTTCTTTTTCTAATGCCGCCATACCACGTATCCCCCCGATAAAGGCTATTCGCGAGGATGTTCGGGGATCCCGAATGTCCAGAATAGGAGCAAGAACACGATCCTGCAAAACACTCACATCCAAAGCCGCAACAGGGTCCTCATCGACTGGCAGATCCCAGGAAAGCGCATACCATTGGCCAGCAAGATACATACCCGCCTGTCCGCGGACTTGCGGTTCCACGCAGTCAGGATGCGGCACAACTGTCATAACCTCTTTCAATTTTTGCAAAAAGGATGCAGAGTCCAAACCGTGCAAATCCGAAACCACACGGTGATACCCAAGTACGTTCAACTGCGTCGCCGGAAACAATACACTCAAAAAATGACGGGCTTCCTCGGCAACCGACCCCGGTTGATCCTGCTGCAATTCCTCTGCAGCCCGCACCGCCGCAGCCGCGCGATGATGGCCATCCGCTATATAAAAACGCTCTACCGACCGAAAAGCTTCCACAAAAGGCTCTATGGTAGAAATTTTCCAAACACTATGGAGAACACCATCTGGGGCCGTGAAGGAGTACAATGGCTTGGTAGCCTCGACTTGCCCAACCAAACGGTCTATGACAGGGTCATCCCGATATGTCAGGAAAACCGGCCCCGTGTTGGCTCCAACGGCCCGCACATGACGAACACGATCTTCCTCTTTCTCTTGGCGTGTCTTCTCGTGCCGCAATATGCGGCCATTACGGTAATCTTCAATATTGCAGCACGCAACGATCCCTCGTTGCACGTGTCCCCCCATTTGCAAGCGGTACAAGTACATGGCCTTATCATGATCCACAAGCAGATCGCCATCCGTCAGAAAACGCTCCATCGCTGCAGCGGCCTCTTCATACACGCTTGCATCATACGCATCAATGGTATCAGAAAGATTAATCTCCGGACGAACCACATGTAAAAAACTTCGGGGATTCCCAGACGCAAGCTTTTTTGCCTCGTTGCGGTCTACGGTGTCGTACGCTACGGATGCCATCGAATGGGCAACTTCAGGCAAGGGACGCCAAGCGTGAAAGCCGTGTATTTCCATTTATGTCGCCTCCTGTAGCTTCTCTTCTACTTTGTGCAACGTCTCTTCAAGTTTTTTTATCTGCCCTTGTAACTGCTCCTGTAGCATCACAAGAGTATCTGCACGAACATCCTCACTAGTGAGAAGTGCATCTACTTGTTGCTCAACCTCGGATCCTTCTCGCTGGTGCTGCGTCAGATCAGCTAGCGAGAACACGATACCGCGAGCATCACCATCAGCTCCCCATATCGTCGAGGCTGCTACTTGCAAATACAGATGACGCCCAGTCGGCGTATCTGTCCAGAACTCACTCACCCATGTCTGATCGCTCTCGCGGGCACTCTCTAATAACGGAACGACATGATCCCGACTCGGCAACACTTCAAGAATATCTCTCCCGAGCAATTGATCTTCTTCCGTCCCCACCAACGAGGCAAACGCCGGATTCACGTAGTCCAGTTTTCCCTCTGAAGAGCAAATGGCGATACCACTC
Organism: PVC group bacterium; assembly: GCA_003567005.1. Lineage (GTDB taxonomy): Bacteria > Verrucomicrobiota > Kiritimatiellia > UBA8416 > UBA8416 > T3Sed10-140. The sequence continues at coordinate 8,902 of PXBF01000126.1, read as the reverse complement.
GCGCATATTTGTATCGCAACATGCTCGGCACGTAATTGCTGTTCTGTTTCATACCGGATCGTGACATCGCGAATAAAGAAACACAATCGAACATTATCCATGCTCAGGCGATTAACCGCAATCTCCGCAGGAAAAAGACTACCATCCTGCCGTTTACAAAATGCTTGCAAAAGCGCAAAACGCTCTGTCAAAAGCGTGTCCGAGATGGAGCGCATCACTTGTTCATCCGCGCCATCAATCACGTCCGTCATCGCCATACCACCACATAACGTTTCCCGGTCATACCCGAGAAACTCAATGGCTCTACCATTCACTTCAATGATCTTACCAACCGGTGACGCAATAACCGCAGCGTCATACACACTTTCAAGCAACGCTTCATAACGGGAATGTACTTGGGCACTCGCTTTCGCCGATTGGCGCTGACGCGTGCTGAAATTCGCTTTTCTCAGCAATTCATTACGCGCACTTACGGTATCGCCTGCATCTGGAGGCTGCATCAGGTCGATTCGAACGGTTTCGGAAAACTTTTCATTCATGCTAACCCCCCCTTTTTTTCCCTGCGTTACGGGATCCAATACCTGTCTGCATCATACGTCCTCTATTTGAGCTTTGTCAACCGCTGTTATGCACGCTATGCTGTGGTAATGTATCAGAAAAAGGGCAACATTCGAATACGGACGATCATTATCATGTGCTGGGTAGTGATTGTAGCTTTCTATATTCGATATGAAGCCTATCCCACCTGGTTTACACGAACACTACCAGGGTATCGGGGCCTGCTGCCAGAGGACCTCTTGACACGCGAATCCTGGTCGCGAATCATTGTCGATAATCAACCAGCAGGGTATGTGCACACCATTTTCACGATGGATGATGATGAACCCGAACCCGTTCTGGAAATCACCACAAGAATGCAAATGCGCGTGCGTATCCTCCAGTCTATACAAAACATTGGTGTATTCTCGGAAATCCTGCTCGACCAGGATTACATGCCGCAAAGCTTTACGCTTTCAACCTCCGCGGGGGACTTTTCGCTACGGGTTACCGCCGAGCATATTGGCGACCGTCAATTCGAGGTTACCACACGACGCGGTGAGAGCATCAGCACGCGAACGATCACCTTACCGCAGGATGTCGTGCTCTACAGCCCCGTCTCCGAAATGGCCATTCAACAACTACGCCCTGGCCGATCAATGGCTGTACGTACGCTGGATCCGCTGACATTGCAAACCACCACGATCATGATTACCGCCGGTACGCGCGAAACCATTACAATCGATGGACGCTCCGTCCGCGCTTTACCACTGGAAACCAATTGGCAAGGCTTAACCTTGCGAAGCTGGGTGAATGACGAAGGTCAAGTCGTACGACAGGAGACGCCCTTTGGCTGGACGATGGAAACAGCCGACCCCGAAGAAGCACTACAGGCCGTCGCCGATACCGGTCCTGCCCCATCCTTATTATCCGGTATGGCGGGCCTCTCCCTTCTACAAACGCTTATCGGTGCTAGCTCAACACCCGAAGGACCATAAACATGATCGATATATCTTCCCTAACAAAATCATATAGTGGATTTCGCGCACTCGATGCGTTAACCCTACATATTCCCGATGGCCAGCTCTTTTGTTTCCTGGGACCCAATGGAGCGGGCAAAACCACCACGATCAAGATTCTTACCGGACTCGTACACCCCGATGCTGGAACTGCCGCTATTCAAGGCATGGATGTCCAAAACAACGCCACGGAAGTTAAGAAAATCATCGGATATATCCCGGATACACCATTCTTATATGAACGTCTCACGACTTCCGAGTTCTTCCTCTTTTATGGTGAACTGTACGATCTCCCCTCACAACAAATCATAACAGAACGGAATCGATTATTTGGCATTTTTGGCCTGGACAGCCACCGCAACGCCTTAGTTCGAAACCTGTCACATGGATTAAGGCAACGCCTGATCTATGCAACCACATTTCTACATAACCCACCCGTCCTGCTCATTGATGAACCTTTCGTGGGTTTGGATCCCTATACGATAAAATTGATCAAATCGATGCTTCAGGAACACACGAGAAAAGGCGGCACGATCTTGCTTACCACACATATACTGGCAATCGCCGAAGATATTGCTGATCGCATCGGGATTATCCACGAAGGTCAAATGGTGGCCGATGGAACCCTCGCTACGCTACAAGCGGATCATCAAGGCGCAAACCTGGAAGACATCTTCCTGCAACTTACGCACGCAGGGAAACGGGAGAACGCACATGTCAACGCATAATGCCATATGGAAGAAAACCTTCTTTCAGGTTGGCAATGCCCTACGCGCCATGCTGCGACAGTCACGATTGAAACAAGGATTCATTCTTTTGTTCATTGTGATATTTGAAGCATTCTTGCTGTTCTTGTTTCGCGATGGATTCCGGTTTTTGAGTGCATTCGGTGGTGCCGGCGTCATCATTACCGGACGCATCTTCGCCCTCTTCTTTCTAGGACTTGCATGGATGCTACTGCTTTCGAGTCTGGTATCATCCTATGCAACATTCTTCGGATCCCCCGAAATTCCCTTTCTGCTCGTGCGTCCATTCTCGATGCAACAAATCGTCTTATACAGCTTCATTAAGGCCACAACGCTGTCTTCATGGGCATTCTTTTTTATTGTTCTGCCTTTTGTCGGAGCGTACGCATGGCACCAAGCACTCCATCCACTATTCATCCTATGGACATTTCTGTTCTCAATCCCGTTTCTCTTTCTCTGCTCGAGCCTCGGAGCATTGTTTGTGCTCATGATGGTTCGCTGGCTACCAAAGCCCGGTAAAGTACGAATCTTTATAATGGGATCCCTCGTGCTGGGAGCGCTGTTCTTCCTCACCATGCGATCCAGTCCCAATGACATTGACGAAATGCAGTTCAATTTAGCAACCATCATACCGGGCATGCGGCTAGCCGTGCATCCATTGTCACCTGGTTACTGGATGTCTGAGGGCATCATGACGTTAACGCGCGGACACATGCAACGCGGACTCCTCTACCTCGCCTTGCTGAGCGCTTCCGCAGCTACAGCAAGCATCATGGTCGAACAAATCGGAGGAAAAATATTCTACGCAGCCTGGCAGCGCGTACGCGCTGCTGGCCCGACACGCCGCAAACCCATCATGTTCCCCAAACTCTTGCATATTCGCAAACTGCTACCAGCAGATATGGCCGCCATCATGGCTAAGGATATACGCATCTTTTTCCGCGATCCCGCACAATGGACGCAAGCATTGATTTTCTTCGGTCTACTGGGATTATATTTTTCAAACTTGCGGGTATTCCATTACGACCAGCTCCCCGAACAATGGCGAAGTGCCATGACATTTCTCAATGTGTTCGCCGTCTCTGCGGTGCTCAGCTCCCTGGGGGCCCGATTCATCTATCCCCAGTTAAGTTATGAAGGACACAGCTTCTGGATGCTAGGGCTATCACCAACCTCTATGCCACGCATCGTAGCCGCTAAATTTCTCCTCGCCGTCATCACTACGAGCCTTGTAAGTCTTTCATTAATCTTTATGGCAACACGCATGCTGGATCTTGAAACACAAATCCAGCAGGCAGCATTAGCACTCATTGCCGCAGTATGTTTGGCCGTATGCGGGCTTTCAACCGGGCTCGGCGCCATCTTTGTCAATCTCGATGAACATAACCCGGCCGCTATCGTTTCTAGTTTCGGTGGCACACTGAACATTGTCTTATGCCTGTGTTTTATGCTTGCTGCCATTCTGCCCTTCGGAACCATTTTTCATATCCAGCAAATCTCACTCACTACAAACCCTGGTATCATGCGATTTCTCCCGCTCGCCTACCTCTGGCTTATCCTCATCACCCTCCTCGCAACCATCCCCCCCCTCTGGCTAGGCTATCGCAGCCTCATGAAACGCGATTTCTAGATAAACAAAGGCCATCCCCCAAGGGGATGGCCTTTTGCCAGCGCTACGGATTGTCCTGAACGCTCTTACCGAACCTGCCACAGATACTGGTTCAAACGTGCTTCCAGCAACTCCTGCTTGCCGCTGCGCGCTTTAGGCTCACCATTCTCAAGTGTATAGGCCTCAAGCTTCTCAAAGTCTGCTTCGCCCGACTCAATCTCGGCACCTATACCCGATTCATAGGATGCATACCGCTCCGCAATAAAAGCATCCGGAAAACGGTCCTCTGCCATCTTGGCTGCCATTTTCAATCCCAACGCAAAGGTATCCATACCCGCAATGTGCGCAATAAAGAGGTCATCCAAATCGACGGATTCCCGGCGCAATTTCGCGTCGAAATTCAAGCCGCCCGGAGCCAGACCATTTTGCTTGAGTACGACGCGCATGGCTAAAGCAGCTTCCAGAATATTGTGGGGAAACTCATCTGTATCCCACCCCAACAGCAAATCGCCCTGGTTCGCATCGATACTACCCAACATGCCGTGCATCGAGGCCGTTTGCAGGTCATGCTCAAACGTGTGCTGCGCCAGCGTAGCATGGTTACATTCCACGTTCAGCTTGAAATGCTGATCCAACCCGTGCGATTTCAAAAAGCTGATAACCGTCCCGGAATCGAAATCATACTGATGCTTCGTGGGCTCTTTCGGCTTGGGCTCAATCAAGAACTGCGCCGAAAATCCGATTTTCTTGGCATAGTCCACCGCCATCTGCAAGAGACATGCCAAATGCTCCTGCTCACGTTTCATGTCTGTGTTCAAAAGCGTTGAATAGCCTTCCCGACCACCCCAGAACACATAATTCTGCCCTCCAAGCTCCTTGCCAATTTCCAATTGCTTCTTGATCTGGGACGCGGCATACGCAAATACCGCGGCATCCGGGTTCGTGCTGGCACCATTCGCAAAACGCGGATGGCTAAAGGCATTCGTCGTATTCCAAAGCAACTTGATGCCGGTTTCTTCCTGCTTCTGCTTGGCAAGTCCACAGATACGATCCAGAATGGCATTCGTTTCCCGTAAAGAGTCAGCCTCGGGGGCAATATCCCGATCATGGAAGCAATAGAAATCTACGCCTAACTTCGTAAAAAACTCGAAGGCAGCATGCACAGTCTGCTCTGCCGCCACAACCGGATCCGTGGCCTCTGCCCAAGGATGCGGCATCGTCCCTGCACCAAATGGGTCCGACCCCGTACCACGGAATGTATGCCAATAGGCTACACTAAAACGAAGATGCTCCCGCATCGGTTTACCCGCAACCACCTCATCAGAATTATACCACTTGAACGCCAATGGATTCTGGGAATCCGGCCCTTCGTAACGGATTTTCTCTACATTCGGAAAATATTGCATTCTTTTTCTCCTTACCCTTTATTCATACACACCTGACAAATGGACTGTACCTTCACATCCTAACGCACTATAGAGGTGTGCATCTAAACAAAGAACAATGCAATATTCAAGATAAGACATAAACATGCCAAACTCCACCGTCCATCTCAATCTGAATACCCCCCCCGCGGATAGGGAACCGCAAAAGGGCCATATATACCAACGCCCGACAGCAACATCAACCCATGTAACCCAGCCGCTAACGATTGAAGCATTACGTACCAATTATGAAGGTATCATCAAGGCTCGCAACATCTATTACCCCGTCGCATACCAATTGCCACGCCTGCTTGGATGGGGACAACAGGGTCACGTATTTCTCGGATTACGGCAAGGGGCACGAGGCTGCATCACGGAAAATGCCATCAAAATATACAATCCGGCTCTATATAACACCCCCGAAGAATATTGGACCGACATGGGCCGCATTGCAGCACAAATATCCCGTATACAACGCAAACAGAGCCCGAATATGGTTGCCCGCTATAGCTACGAGGAAACCTTCGGTATCGGTTACGCACAAATGGAATCAATCGATGGCTTAGATCTTGTGCGCGTAATGCAACCGCGTAACTTGCAAGTGGCAATGACCCGCAGCACTCCTGAAGAATGGGCCAAATTCAGTCAGAGCGTTTTCCGGCTCGACCGCAAAATCGTCCGCCTGCAACCAGGGTTTGTCATTTATTTAATGCGCGGCATCTTGCGGGGACTCGAACAGTTACATGGTCTCGGATTTCTGCATTTCGATTTGAAACCAGGCAATATAATGGTAGATCGCCTGGGCTCAGTCAAAATCATTGACTTTGGAAGAGCCGTACGCATCGATGAAAATGTTTCATACCTATTCGGATCTCCCCTCTATATGGCACCCGAAACACACCGCCTCCAAGCAGGTTCCCCCCAAACCGACCTATACAGTTTGGGCCTCATTGCCCTTGAACTCTTACGGGGAGAACCGCTCACACCACAAGAAGCAGATCAGGAAACGTTGCTAAAAACCAAACTAGCACTACCCGAGAAATTAGAGAGCCTTCTACCTCCTTATATCGTCGAAAACCGGAGCCTCGTAGACACGCTCCGGAAACTTCTCGCCCCCGATCCTGCCGACCGCTACCAGAGTGCACGCGATGCCGAGATCGGACCAAATGGGTTGATCGTAATTGACCGCCAGCTCATCCATGCGGGACTCGACACCGAATACGCACGCGATTTCTCAGATTACTTGTCCAAACTCGTCGATCCGCAGACAGGGCGAATCGAATCCGCCGCATTGCAATAATTCTTTCGACTATCCGGCCTGCCGCGAAATCAACATATTCACGCGCCGTGCAAATGCAGAGGGATCCTTGATCTTGGAGCCCTCAGCAATAATCGCCTCATCCAACAACAAACGCCCCAACTCGGCCACATCCTCGGACTTGCTATCTTTTTCATAGAGCCCCAATATCGTTTGAACAGCAGTATGCGCAGGGTTCAACTCCAGAATCCGAGGCGTTTCGCCCATCTCATTGCCAAATTGTTTCATCAGACGCTCCATCTGGGCACTCATCTGTCCCTCATCGGCAACCAGGCAAGCAGCACTCTCGCGCAAACGACTCGACAACCGCACCTCTTTCACTTCTTCAATCGAATCACTCAAGTATTTCAGTAGCTTCTCGTATGCCTTCGCATGCGCCTCGTCCACTTCAGGTGCATCTGCCAATGCCCCCTGATCCACCGCCTTGAAAGACTTGCCTTTGTATTCACCAATCGATTCAGCAAAGAATGGATCCACCGGTTCGTCCAAAAGCAAGACGTCTTGCCCCTTGTCTTTGAATACTTCCAGATACGGAGACTGACGCAACGATCCCATACGATCCCCGCACAAGTAATAAATCTCCTTTTGATCCTCTGGCATCTGGCCGATGTATTCATCAAGCGTCAAATATTTGCCATCTTCGGTACGCGTAGATTGAAACAACAACAAAGATGCCAACTTTTCGCGGTTGGCATAATCACGCGCCACCCCCTCTTTCAATGTCCCGCCAAAAGCTTTGAAAAACGTTACATATTTTTCATAGTCCTTCGTCTTAAGGTCATCCAATGCGCCTAAAATCCGTTTCACCAGATTACTCTCGATCTTGCGCACCATGGGATTGTCCTGCAACATTTCGCGCGAGACATTCAATGGCAAATCAGAGCTATCTACAACACCCTTCACAAAACGCAAATACTGCGGCAACAAGTTTTCGCATGCATCTGTTATAAAGACCCGATTCACATACAACTGAACCCGCGGTTTCGGTTCAGCCGTAAAATAATCGAATGGACGCTGGGCAGGTAGAAACAGCAAAGCCTTGAACTCGAGCGTTCCCTCCGCACTATAATGGATCGTGTGCAGCGGATCCGCAAAATCATGCGAGATATGCTTATAGAAAGAGGCATACTCTTCCTCTTTTATCTCGTCTTTGGGACGCAACCAAATCGCTTGCTGTGAATTAACCGTCTCTTCTTTCCGTTCTTTCTTGTCTTCTTTTTCCTCTTCCGTGACCAAAACAATAGGATGCGCAACAAAATCAGAAAAACGCTTTACGAGATTGCGAAGCTCCCACCCCTCCAGAAAGTTCCGGGCATCTTCGCGCAAGCTAATAATAATATCCGTACCATGTCCCTCTCGTTCCGTATCGCCTACGGTAAAATCACCTGAACCTTTCGATTCCCACGATACAGCCTTGGCTCCTTCTCCTGCAGCTTTGGTCACCACCCGCACCTTGTCCGCCACCATAAAGGCAGAATAGAATCCCACACCGAACTGACCGATCAAATCAGGCGCTGATGCTTGCTTCCCTTCCTTCATACGCTCCAGAAACGCCTTCGTACCCGAGCGCGCTATCGTACCCAATTCACGGATCACCGTCTCCTCATCCATGCCAATACCATTATCCGAAACCGTCAAGGTACCGGCATCCTTATCCGGAACCAAACGAATCTGCCACTCTGTGTCAGCCCCCGCCAAAGAGCGATCCGTTAGCGCCTCATAACGCAACTTATCAATGGCATCGCTCGCATTACTGATCAACTCCCGTAAAAAAACCTCCCGATGGGAATAAAGAGAGTGCACAATAATATCCATTAATTGGTTCAACTCGGTCTTAAACTTCAATTTGCGTGTCGACATATCTACCTCCAATCATTGTTTTACCTACTCATAACGGGGCGGAATTACATGAAATACATCAGCAAGAACAGCTTGCAACCTGCGTTACTTGAAGAACGCAGGGGCGCTTTATACAAAACACCGCCACCAATTGCAACCCCCCCCGCAATCGGGCTAGACACATGGAGGTCGCCACGCAAGTCGCGGGCCCGATATGACGTGCGATTCGCGCTCGCAGTAGATGGCTTGTGAGATATGCGGGCTAGTGTGCTGTCCCATTAATATTGCCACACAGTTTTTCGAGTTTCTTGAAAATTGATTCGGCGGTTGCGGTCCATACGAATGGAGCGGCTTTGGTGTTGTAGTCTCGAACGAAGGCGTCAATGCGATCTCGTAACTCCTTGGTACTG
>PXBF01000087.1 GCA_003567005.1 PVC group bacterium | reverse complement strand
TGAACACGCCTTATGGTAAAGATATCATCAAGCGCTACACCGATGCGTGTCACAAGCGCGGGATGCCGGTAGGAATTTACTACTCGGTTGTTGACTGGAATCATCCGAACTATCCGAACCAGGGTCGGCACCATGAGTTGGCCGAACCCGAAGAGGGGGACAGCCCCGATATTGAGGCATATATGGATTTTCTCCGTCGGCAGGTGCGTGAGCTATGCACCAACTACGGTGAGGTGAACTTGTTCTGGTGGGATATGAACGTGGAAAAGTATTCCGACCCATCGATCAATGCCATGATTCGCCAACTTCAACCCAATTGCGTGATCAACAACAGAGGCATGGATGAGGGGGATTACGGTACACCCGAGCGCGAAAACGACGCGAATGGAGACGCACGCGTGTACGATACCCCTGTGGAGGCTTGTACATCGGTGGGCATGCAGAGTTGGGGGTACCGTATCGACGAATCCTACTATACTGATCGGCATCTGCTGCGGAACATCGACAAACACCTCGCCAAGGGCGGCAATTTCCTGCTCAACGTAGGACCCAGAGCAGATGGGATGATCCCCGAACGAGCTGCCGACATCCTCCGCCGTATCGGCGATTGGATCAAGCCGGCACGCGAAGCCCTCTACGATGTGGTGCCAGCTTCCGCCATGACGAAAAATCGAAATGTGCTGCTGACCCGGCGCGAGAACACGCTCTACGTTCACCTTGTCAAAGATCCCATGGGCGAGGATGTCATCCTCAAGCCGCTGCATGACTTGCCAACAAAGGCGACCTTGCTGCATGACGGACGCGAGCTGCATGTCGCTAACGACATGGTGCCCACGCAACACATGGAGCAACGCGGGTACCTGCGTATTCAAGGCGTGCCGGTAAATGAATATGCCAATAGCGTAATCGTGATTAAACTGGAATTTGAACATTTGGAAGATGTAGTCGCGGCGCTGGACGAAACCGGCAACGACATCAATATCATGTGATAACGCAGGTTGGCATATGCGCTGGTCTCGGTTCCGGGATGCGCCCAGATGATGCAGAGATGTGACTTTTGGCAGGTAGGGCGAAGCGTCGCGCCGAGCCGCTGTCCGTGCGCAGCGCATTGTTGTTCATGGTCCGGCGCAGGTCTTTCCATGAGCAGACTATGTACCATCTACGGTCGCGGCTCACCGGGTATCCTACTTCGCCCAAGGCTTCGTGGGACATGGCTGGTTCGCCTACCCGGATCTGGGTGAAAACGGTTGCGGTGCAGGTTGGTAAGGTCTGCGGACGTGCCTGGTGTAGCATGTGCCGAAGTCTGCGGTCTGAATTTTGTGATTGATCGATGTGTTTTGGTCTGGCGACGACAGCCACAGATGTGGGAAACAATGAAGTTACAGTTTGGCGCGATAATGCAATAAATAAGTCGGGATATTGTAATTGTGAATCGCTTCGCGAAGGAACTATACTGTATTCGTATTACAATTCTAGGGTAATCCTATAAAAAGAACGTAATCGTGTTTGAAAAAGCGATAGCAATGAATGCATCAGCAAGTAGAGACGAGGGAAACAGGATGAGAAAAAGACATATCGACACGACCGGAGACAATTGGCCCCGCTTCAGTGCCAAGATGGATGTAGCAGCCGCACTGGCCGCCACTTTCTTGTTTGGTGCATTGGTGTTTGCTGACGTAGCCGAGGCCAGGCCTTCAATTGAGGGGTCCAATGCCAGTTTGCACCAGGAACGTGGCAGAATGCAGGACGTTTGGGTCGACTTGACCGCGACAGGCAAGCGCCTTGAGGCAAAATACGCGGAAAAAATGAAGACGCTTCAGGCGGAAATCCGCGAGTCGGCACCAAAGATTACGCAGGAACAGCATGACGTCTTTCTCGCTCACTTGTCGGGCATTGCCTCGGCGGATGAGTCATTGTTTCGCAGCAAAAACCAGCTACGGAATTTTACAGATTACGAGCAGGCCGTGGCGAACTTCCATCGCGCCGAGAGGAACTTGGAAAGTGCCAAAGCAACCGTCGCGACCAGGCACGCCTTCATGGAATGGGCCCACGCCCTACCCGATGATAACGAGGATAAGGCCTTCATTTTGGAGCATGGCGAGGGGCAACTCGCAAACCGCAAAAGAGATCTGGAAAGTGCGCCCAAGGAGCTGGAGGAAGCCAGAAAGTCCATGGAAAGCGCTCGTCAGCGGCGGGGTGAGCTGGCCAGCGAAAAACAAGAAAAAGAAAATGCGATCGCAGCGGTAAAAGCGGAACTCGCCGAACGCAGATCCGCGGCTATGCAGGACTTGAGCGATGCCGGTATACAACGCGCCCTATCCAGCCCTGCGTTGGATGCAAAGCTGGTAACGTTCATGGTGTTGAGAGAGGCCGACCCCTATTGGCTGGCCGTCTATGCCCAGCAGGGCCGCGAATATGAGCAACGTATTGAACGATTGCTTAACAATACGTCTCTCATGATGCGCATGCTTGTGGCCGACGGTGCAGTAGCTGGAAGATACGGCAAGGCCATGGAGATCTACGAGAACATTCAGCAAGTCAGTCCTGAGGCCGATGGTGGATTCCCCGAGCGACTGGCTCTCGCAGTCGCCTTAGAGCATGCCCGGCCGATTGCCGCAAGCACGCCGGAGCAGGAAGGGTTCGGTAATTCCCCGGCTGACAACAGCATCTTCATTGACCCTGTGGAACGTTTTCTTGATTATAAGAGATGGTGGCAGGACGGCGAATTAGACCCCGACTTCGATAAACACGATGTCTGGAGCCTGCGCATGGTGGTGGATAGCTACCAGACCGGAGAATACCTGACTTGGGGGCGCCAGATGCTACGCAACTACCGTCCCGATCTGGTGGACTACCCGGTGGACTCCCTGCGCTATTCGAAAGTCGTCGACGAGGAGATCCAATTCAGCTCTATGTTTTTAAACTGGGGCAATAATCTGAGTTATGATCGTGACGATCTAGAGCGAATGCAAAATATCCTCGCCAATGGGGGAATCTGCGGCCGACGGGCGCATTTTGGCCATTACATTCTCAAGGCATTTGGTGTGCCTGTCGAGCGGCGCTCGCAGCGGGGGCATGCTTCTATCGCACGCTACACACCATCCGGCTGGGTGACCTATCTCGGCGGACCTTGGAATCGAAACAACCGGCAAGTAAGGGGCTACCGCTCATGCGCGGATTTCCGCGCCAGCACCGAAGCTCGTCAGGAAGCAGATGCTTTTATATCGGTTAAACGAGCCCAGTGGATTGGTAAGGCGATGGATGAAAACCACCGCATGGGAAGAGGAAATGGCGGCTGGGGGTACCGGGATGGCAGAAGGTGGCAAAATCCCAACCAAGCGCCGCCAATCGAACCCTGGAACGCTGTCGCTTCCATCAAGCAAGAAGGAATCATTCAGCGCGTTGATCCTCAAATTCTTATCGCGGTTGCGGAAGACCTGGGAGAGGCCGATGGATCCTATGACAGGCACATGCCAACTCAGGTGCAAATCCCTGCATCTGAGCGGCAGATTACTGTCAAAGACGCAGGCGTCATTCACATCCCTGCCGCTGCCACCGCAAGTCCTACCAACAATACGGAAAATATCCGCTTTATGCCGAGCAATCTGGGCGGCTACCAGCTACATTTCCGGCGCTACGGCATGGGTGAGCGTTTCGCATACACCGTGGAAGCCCCGAAAGCGGGAACATACGAACTGAGTGCCAGGCTCGTCACGCCGGCGTGGGATCAGTCTCTGGACCTGACGATTAACGGGGCGAATGAGGTAATCAATATCGAGCTGCCTTACACCAAAGGCATGTGGGGGGAACTCGAACCGGTACGCGTTGAATTGCAGGATGGCACCAATGTGCTGACGTTCTCTCGCCTGCATTTCTACTTTAGAGGAGTCAGTATCAGGGATTTCACGCTGGTGCCGGTGAACTGAATGTAGAATGCCCCTGCTCTATAGAGGAGGAGAGGCGGATGATGGAGGAGTGAGATTTAGGGGTCGGAGGACGAACGTGTAGCCCGCTTTTGCCGAAAGCAGCCTGCCAACCATGAAGTTACAGCTTAGCCCCGGCCCCGGGGTGCCCGCAGATGATGCAGAGGAGAAACTTGAGAATTGAATGTCCAATATCCAACAGCCGAAGCGCAGCGGAGACGGGCTTGAGCGAAGCGAAAGCAATGACCGAAGGGAATGGCAACGAATTTCCAACCGATCAAGTTGAGACTCCTGTATTTGGACATTGGACATTTCCCGACTCTCTAGAGGTCGGGATTGGATATTGATTATTGAAATTATATTGTGGTAGCGAGTTGGCGAAACCACAACATCTTGTATGTAAACTTGAAGTTACAACCTAGGTAAAATAGAAGGAAACAGGATGATAGAGAGATACATACCGAGCGCTGGATGTAAGCAGATCTTCCGGATGACTCAGGTGCTTGTTCTTGGTTTGGTTTTTGCGACTGTGGGGGAGGGCTCTTTCTACACGGTCGACCCGTTGTTTACGCTGCGTCCCGACGAAACGGCGGTACTGTCCACGATTGACCGCTTTGGTCCGGTGGGTCTGGTGATCGAGCTACACCAGCCAGCGTTCGTGATGAAGATCGGGCATGTTGAGGAAGGGTCCCCGGCCTACAAGACGGGCGCACTGAAAGAGGGACAGATCATCGAGACGATCAATGGTGAGGTCTTGCGTGATATTGACCCGCGGATTCAATTGGGTCATATCATTACGGATGCCGAAGCAACAGACGGACGAATCGAGCTTGTGGTGCGGAATGATGAAGATGCCGATCCGGAAACCGTCGTACTGCAAATTCCTGTACTGGGCGGGTATAGCGATACCTGGCCATTGGATTGTGAAAAATCGGATCGCATTGTCCGCAATTTTGCGGATTGGGCCGCTGCGGAGGGACCACAGATCCGAACGGACGGCGGCTTGCGGATGCTCTTCTTGTTGTCAACCGGAGAAGAGCAGGATTTGGCTGTGGTGCGGCAATGGATTGCACAACTTGCCCAAGAATATGCTGATGCTGATATGATTGGCGCAAGTGTCAATTGGCATCTCGGTTATAGCGCGATTCCCGTGGTAGAGTACTATCTCCGCACTGGTGATGAAACGGCGATCCCGCTGTTGGAGGGATTGGTACGCGCTGCCGAGCATAACTATATGCCCGGTGGTTGGTCCACGCGTGGTCGGGGCAACTGGAATTACATGGGTGGTGCCCGCATCAATGCAGCAGGGGTGCATGTATCCACCTTCCTGCTGTTGGCTGCAGAGGCTGGTGTGGAAGTGGATCCTGTTATTCTGGAAGGGGCATTGCGACAGTTTATTCGCTTTGCCGGGCGTGGGAATGTAGCGTACGGGGATCAGCGTCCCGAGGGTGGCTACACGGACAATGGGAAAAATGGGGCGCTTGCTTTTACGATGGCGGTCGCAGCTTCTGTATCGCCGGAGGGCGAGGATTCCGTCTATGCCCGTGCGCGTGACGCTTCGGCTATGCGTGGGTTTTATTCGACGCATTCGATGTTGCATGGACACACCGGCGGTGGTGTGGGCGAAATCTGGCGGGGCGCAGCCATGGGGTTGATGCATGACAGGGATACACCAAAGTATCGTTCTTTCATGGACAACCGGATGTGGTTTTACGAAATATCGCGTCGTTATGATGGATCTTTCGGGATTCTGGGTGGTGGGGGCTACGATAATACGGAATGGGGTGCCGGGATGGGGCTGAGCTATACCATCCCGCGGCGCACGCTACGGATTTCAGGGGCGCCTCCCACGGAGCATAGTCAGCAAGTATCTTTGCCGTCGCAGATCTGGGGGACGGAAGCAGATAACGATTTTTATTCTCTCGAGCCGGTACGTTCCTCGCTTGGACCGGCTCCCGATGTGTCTCGTGAGCGGGTAGGGAGAGGATATTGGCTTCCAGCCATCATGAATCGTATATCGGATGGTGATGTAGACGTCATACGCATGTATATCCACCATCCAGATATTGAGATTCGTCGTCGGGCGGCTGAGCATTTGGATCGTGCAGGGGAAGAACTGGTACAGCAAGCGTTGCGTTCCGAGGATGCGCGGCTTCGGGATGTCGGGGTCATGGGCTTGGAAAATCACGCCAGTTTACGCACGGATGCCAGCATGGGGATATTGCTGGAAATGATCGAGAATCCCGAAGAATCCTGGTGGGTGGTGCAGCGTGCATTACAGGTGGTGCAGAATCACTTGGAAGATGTTGATGCGTTGAAAGCGCATACGGATCGTTTTTTGTATTGGGCCGCGCACGATGAATGGTGGTTGAGTCAGACCGCACTGCGGATCGTGATGCGTTTGGCGGCGCATGAACATGAAACGGAACGTATTTTACAAACGGTGGGACAGCGGATTGCGGTGAATCGGCGCAATCCGCACTGGAGCGCAAGACATCTGTTTCGTGATTTTGAAGGTGCATCTGATGAAGTGCGTGACCAATTACTGGCCATGTTAAGTTGGACGTATCAAGCCTGGCCCTACGATGTGGGCGATCATCGGGAGCCTGTGCATCCCGGATCAGAGCCTGACTTTCTCGGGGGTATGGCGCAGGCAATGTCCGAGCTAGACGGCGGCTTGGAACGCTTGTATGAAATTTCGCAGCAACGCTATCCGGAACAAGCACTGGCGCATCGGGATGTGTTTTTGGACAATCAAGAACGGATGGAAGGGAACCCTGACTTGCTGGCGCGCGTGGTGGAATTGACGCGTGAGGAGGTGATTCCCATATTTGTGGTGGAGCACGCATACAACTTGTTGGTCAGACTTGATACCGTCGCGCGCAGCGGGAGCGAGCAGTTTCGCATGATGCATGCGGAACGCCATATGAACGAACTCATGGGGTTGTACCAGCGGGCGGGAATCTATGATTACAACTGGCATGATTACGGGCCGGAACGCACGGAGATGGCGTGGTGGTATCATACCTTTGATCCAGTGGAGCAGCCGCCTTTGGGAAGGGAACGGCATCGTTTGGGGCGTTATCGGGAGGTGACGTATCCTGAGGGTATGGAAGACTGGAATCAACCGGACTTTGATGCTGCAGCCGCCGGCTGGGAGCGCGGGCTTGCCCCGTTTGCACACTTCAATGGGGAAAAGCGTACGGTTGTGCATTATTGCAATCGCCATGAAGGTCGCGGCATGGATTTCTGTGGTTGTGGAGAGGCCCCCAATACCTTCTGGGAAAAAGAGGTACTGCTCAAGGCGGGTGAGTTTGAGATTCCGCCCTTTGAGGAAGGCTATGCCTATCGTATCTTATATGGTGGTTCCTCGCATGTTCACTTTGGCGACGGTACGCATATCTATGTAAATGGTGAGCAGATTTTCCACAGAGATCGAGCTGTTGATCGCCGCCGAGGCGGTGAGCCGATGGGAGCGCGCGTCACGACTGATCGATGGGAAGACTTTGCGAGTGGCAGGGTACATCTTGCCGCGAAAAGTTTCCTGAAATATTATCCCGGCAGAAATCGTTTTGGTAATTACCTGACTGTGTTTATGCGGCGCATGAAGCTGCCGCCTTTCCAAGATGAACTGCAAAAAGGCTTGCAGTTGGTGGGACTGCGCAATGCCGAATGGCAGGAATTGCAACATCCGGACAGCGATATTGATCCGGATGGGGATCTCTACATATGGAATGGAGAGGTGAGCAGGAATCCGGATGCGATCGGTTCCTGGAAAGTAGTCGGTCAAGTAGAGACGATTCGTGACTTCGATCCAGCTTCACTGCAAGAGCCGTCGAGTGGATGGAACCCAGGGCAACTCGTGCTGCGTGATGATCTGCGCACCAACGATCCGTTGCTGTTGTGGACGGGTCCCATGCTGCTAGATGCGGACCGCAAGGAGGCTTTGGCGGTCGAGCATGCGCAAGTGGATGGCAAGGATTATTTGTTTATCGAAGCGGGTGGCTTCAATGCGGAGCATCCCAGCGGGTGGACAGCGCCCTGGCTAGTCTTCGAGAGGAATTAGGGATTAGGCGTTAGGCGCTAGGTGTTAGGCGTTAGCGTTTAGGTGCCAAGATGATGCGGGAATGAAACTTGGGGATCGAATGTCCAATATCCAACAAGGAATTTCCAATCATCAAGTCCTGCCTGTGAGTAACTACGGACAAGCTATAAGGAGGATCACCGCAATCCATGATGTTTTCATATAGTGCCTAATCGGAAGTATGTGCACAGTATCTTAGCAATCGTTACTATCTGGCGTGATAATGTAACAAGAAAGGCGTGATATTGTAATTGTGAGTTTTTTCGTGAGCGATCTATAATGTATAAATGTTTTCCGTACACATGTTAAGAATTTGGAACTAGCTATCGAGGTTATAGAATAGATTAAAGGAAAGAAGATGAAACAAAGAAGAATACAGACCGCCGGATGCAAGCAGGTTCGCCTCATTACGCAGATTTTTGTTATTGGTTTGGTTTTTGCAACTGTGGGGGAGGGTTCGTTCTACAGGGAGGACCGGTTGTTTTCGTTGCGCCCCAGTGAAACGGATGTCATTACCGAGATTGAGCGGTTTGGTCCGGTGGGTTTTTCCATTGAGCTGCACCAGCCAGCGTTTGTGATGAAGATCGGGGATATTGAGGAAGGGTCCCCCGCCTATAAGACTGGCGAGCTGCAACGTGGAACGATCATTGAGCAGATCAATGGCCAGACGTTGCGTGATATTGATCCGCGGATTCAATTGGGCAATATCATCACCGAGGCGGAAGCGCGCGATGGCGTGATTGGGCTT
>PXBF01000017.1 GCA_003567005.1 PVC group bacterium | reverse complement strand
TGTTCATGAAAACTACACTACAACACCAAAGCCGCTCCATTCGTATGGACCGCAACCGCCGAATCAATTTTCAAGAAACTCGAAAAACTGTGTGGCAATATTAATGGGACAGCACACTAGCCACGGCCCCGGGGTCCCCCCAGATGATGATGAAGAAACTTCTTACACTTAATCGGACACACTTGATCTCTTACACTTACTCGAAAGTCAGTGCTCACAATATCGAGTAAGTGTAGGGGATTAAGTGCAGGCGAGTAAGTGTGCAAAAATTCAAGTTACTGGCTAGAGCCCAAAGAAACTCAGCGGTAACCAATCATCCGCATCATCCATATATGGATCCAAAAGCTGCATATTTTGCTGACGCACCTCGGACGGAGGGGTATCCGGTAATTCCGGTTCGTCACCCTCTCCCGCTACGCGCGAAATATCAAATACAGCAAATCCATGCCCCAAAGTGGACAAGACCTGCTTCCGGATCCAGGCATACTCCTCCAAAGACATATTTTCATCGTTAAGGGCATCCACCTGAGCGCGTTTGGCTTCGACTACCAGATCGACCATATCCTGCCATGCCCCCATCACCTCACGCAACGTCGGGTCCCGGTCACCACGATCCTCAGAAAGCTGCTCATACTTCTCTTCCAACTCTTGTACACGCTCTCCAAGTTGGGCGAGCATCGCCCGCTGTATGCTCACATAACGGCTCACTTGTGCTTCATTCAGCGCCTGATCCGGTTCCGGACGATACGTGCTTCGATTCCGTACGCGATCATCCAATTGCGAAATTTCCGCCAACTGCTGCACGCCACCCATAAAACCTTGCAAGCGGTTCATTGCTACACGCACGCCGATTACCACCATTAAACTTACGATGCCCAAAGCAACCGCACATCCAATACCAACTTTTTTCACAAGGAACTCCTTTCGTTATGTACAATACAATGTAGTTTTACAACGAGTCCTTGCCAACGGTCAAGCACCGCGCACATGCACCCGACCGCAAGCAGGAGCAATACTTATGCAAATGTTTGCAAAGCGCCTGATAATGCTTCCGTCAACACCAGCGGTTCATGTGGCAACTTGGACAGCAAAAACTCCGAGATCAATTCATCCGGGCGGCAAGCCACACCGAATGGCACCAATCCGCAAGACCATGCCAGCAAACCGACGATCCGCTCTGGGGCAATGCCCTGCTCACGATATGCGCGAAGCCTTGTGTCCCCATGGCGCTTTGCCAGCCGCTTCCCATCCGGCCCAACCACCAGGGGCACATGAATAAATTGGGGAGGCCTCAAACCAAGCGCCCGATAAAGCACCAATTGCCGATGCGTGGCAGGCAACAAGTCATCGCCACGCAAGACTTCCGTAATACCCATGGCTGCGTCATCCACCACAACCGCTAACATGTAGCCAGCTCCTTTTGTATCGCGTGCCAGCACAAAATCGCCATCGCGATGCGCCACATTTGCTTCGTAGCGGCCTGCAAATCCGTCATGAAACCCGACCTTTTCGTCGGGCGCACAAAACCGCCAGGCAGGCATCCGTTCTGGCGGTAATTCTGCCGATGCATCTGCAAAAGAACCGAATCGTCCACGGCACGTCCCCGGATAGCGCTGATAATCCTCTGCATGCGGTGCCGCTTGGGCCGAAGCCACATCCTGCCGACTACAAACACAAGAGTAAACGAGTCCCTTATCTTTCAGCACATCCAGTGCTGCAGCATACTGATCACGGCGCTCCCGCTGCACATAGGGGCCGAAAGCCCCGCCCACGTCCGGCCCTTCATCCCAATCCAAGCCCAGCCAGCGCAGGTCGGTAAATATCTCGTCGATCGCCCATGGCTTGACCTTCGGGTGATCCAGATCCTCGATTCGCATCACCATGGTGCCGCCGCGCGAACGCACCGAAAGCCATGCCAGCAGAAAACTGCGCGCATTCCCCAGATGTAAGGCGCCCGTAGGACTCGGGGCTAACCGTCCCCTACAGGCTCGCATCGACCTCGTGATCGCTAAGATCAATCCAGATTGTCTTGGTTTCGGTGTATTGCTCGAAGGCCTGCAAGGAGTTGTCGCGCCCACCAAAGCCGGATAGCTTATAGCCGCCGAATGGGGTTGTGATATCCCCCTCGCTGTAACAGTTCACCGAGACAGTCCCAGCCCGCAAATCACGGCCGGCACGCAACGCTTTTTTCAGGTTGCCGGTAAACACAGATGCTTGCAGACCGTAGCAGGTCGAATTGGCAAGCGCAATGGCCTCTTCATCGCTGCCAACCGTCATGATCGCCAGCACGGGGCCAAAGACCTCTTCGCGTGCAATCGTCATATCCGGCTTCACATCATCAAAAATCGTCGGCGGAATAAACAAACCATTGCTGATTTTCAGCGGTTCCCCACCGAGCACCAATTTGGCCCCCTCCTTTTTCGCTCCCTTGATGTAGCCCATGATCTTGTCGAACTGTTCCTGCGAGACAATCGCACCAAGCGCATTGGCAGGATCCAGTGGATCCCCCGTCCGCCAATCTTTCACCTTTTCCATGACTTTTTCCATCAAGGCGTCCTTGAGAGAAGCATGCACAATCAAACGCGAGTTGGATGTACAGTTCTCGCCCATATTCCAGAAAACCGCCTCTACCACATATTCCGCCACCGAATCCAAATGCTCGGCATCCGACAATACAACGGCAGGATTTTTTCCCCCGCACTCCAACGTGATGCGTTTCAGATTGCTCTCTGCCGCATACTTCATGAACAAGCGACCAACCTCTGTAGATCCGGTAAAGGAAACCACATCGATATCCATGTGCGTACCAATTGCAACACCCGCTTCCTCGCCCAATCCCGGTAAAACATTCAAAACGCCATCAGGTACGCCTGCCTCCGTTGCTAATTCGGCAAGACGCAATGCTGTCATACTGGTCTGCTCTGCCGGTTTCACAATCACACTATTGCCTGCTGCCAATGCGGGCCCCACCTTCCAAGCCAACATCATCATGGGGAAGTTCCAGGGCAACACACACGCCACAACACCAGCAGGCTCACGCACAATCAACCCCATGGCATCATCATTCGTTGGCGATATCTCGCCATACAGCTTGTCGGCAGCCTCCGCATACCAAGATAGACAATGCACGGTTTCTGGCACATCTTGCGAGGCACAATCCCGGATCGGCTTACCACTATCCAAACTCTCCATCACTGCCAACTCATAGCGGTGGCGCTTGATAAGCTTTACCCACTGGATCATGATCGCTTTGCGCTCCTTCGGATGTAGTCGCGCCCATACCCCCTGATCAAAAGCTTTGCGCGCCTTCTCTACAGCCAAATCGACATCCTCTGCACCACAGGCAGCAATCTTCGTCAATATTTCCCCAGTCGCCGGATTAACCGTGTCAAATGTCTTACCGGATTTTGCCGGCATATATTTTCCATTGATAAAGGCGCAAGCTGGCAAATCCAGCGCAGCAGCACGAGCCGTATAATCTTCACAGGATAGCAGATCACTCATGATAGTATTTCCTTATTTATTAGTTGAGCAAATGGGCGACAGTCGTGCGCGTATTCTCAAGAGCTTCACGAAAGGCACGTTTCAGTTCCTTCTTCATCGGCCGCATCGGCAAACGCGCCGGACCTCCCGGAATCCCGTCCAGCTCGCAGGCATACTTCACGCACTGGATAAATTTGCCCCCTCGCTCCAGCACGGTCATGAGAGGAAGCATCGCCTTCATAATCCGACGCCCCAGCTCAAAGTTGTCCTCCACTACGCACGCTTTATAAAGAGCGATCGTCTCCGGCGCCAAAAAGTTAGCCGCTGCACAAACCCATGCACGTGCACCCCACGCAAAGAATTCCAGCGCCTGATCATCTGCACCACAACACAATTGCAAATGCGGAAACTCGCGGGCAAGCAAATGCAAGCGATTAATATCACCGCTACTTTCCTTGATGGCAACAAACCCCGTATGCCGTGAAACACGCAACAGAAAATCCTCATCCATCTCGGCACCGGAACGTCCAGGGTAGTTGTATAGCATAACGGGCAGCTTTGCGGCTTTCTCCACCGCCAACGCATGCTGTGCCAGCTCTTTCCCTGTAGGACAGGAATATGGCGGTACCGCCAAAAGAATGGCATCCGCACCCGCATCATGCGCAGCCACAGCATACTCGCATACTGTTTCTGTGCGTATGTCGTTAACCCCGGCTATCCATGGCACACGCTTATCGATAACCTCGTTGGCAAACGTGAATTGCCAGATTCGCTCTTCACGCGTCAGGGCATAATTCTCTCCTGTCGTTCCTCCAATCACGATCCCGTGAATACCCAGAGCGAGCTGTCGCTCAATCACCAACCGGTAACCATCATCATGGATCGAGTGATCATCGTGAAATGGTGTAATGACCGGCGTGTATATACCCTCGAACTTCATCATTGCCTCCCCAATGCGCGATTCAGTTTTCCCGAAACCAAGCCTTCCTCGTCAACTTCACATGCTGCAAACCCAAGTTTTAGGATGGATGCATTGATCTGATCCTTCTGATCTAGCAATGCAGGCAGTTCATCTGCCGGTACTTCAATACGTGCCGTATCCCCGTAATGCCGTACGCGCGCATTGGAAAAACCTGCCGCAAATAGTACCTCTTCCGCTGCCTCGATTTGGTGCAATTTTTCTGCCGTAACCGTCTGATTGTAAGGTATTCGCGAGCTTAAACAGGGACTCGCCGGCTTGTTCCAATTCGGCAAACCATAGTGTCGCGCTAACGCCCGAATGTCAGACTTTCCGATTTTACAATCAACAAACGGCGACAAAACCTCATACTTCTTCGCCGCTTCCATGCCGGGACGAAAGTCCCCCAGATCATCATGGTTTGCTCCACTCAAAACGGCAAATGCCGGATACGCTTGGGCAATCACGCCAATATCCAAAAAAAGATGCTGCTTACAATAAAAGCAGCGGTTGGCGGGATTCTTCGCATAACGCGCATCTTCCAACTCCCGGGTTTTGATAACTTCCAACTTGATATCAAAAGTCTCACAGAAATCCTTCGCAAAATCAAAATCCCGGGTCTTCAAACTTTCAGAGCGGGAAATCACGCCAATCGCTTTATCCCGACCTTGGAACGTCCGCGCCAGAAAAAGAGCCAATGTCGAATCGATCCCACCGGAAAATGCCACGATAGATCCCTCTCGTTCTCTATACCAATTTGCCAGCTCATCTCGTTTGCACTTCAATTCATCAGATAAGTCCATAGTATCGCCTTCTATTTACAGCTCAAGCGTACAGGGTAACGAAACATACAAAACCGTCAACACGTATTGACTTGCCCAAGCAAAAAAAGTAGCCTGCACGCTAGTGAAAACGAAACTGATTAACAGGACACATAACATGAACGATACAAATGCTAAAAAATATGCACTCTTGATTCCGACGAGCATGGGAATACGACTCACCCCGGTGGATGCACAACCCTTCCATAGTAGCGACATGTTTAAAATGCAGGCCACCAGTGCAGAAAGCAATGTGGCTAGTGTAGCTTCTTATCTAGGAATGCCCGTTAAGGTGCTGACAGCCTTTGTCAAGGACAGCCCCGTCTCGCACTTTATTAAAGATAACATACGCAGCCGCCGTATGGATTTTGAAGGCCCGGAGTTTGATCAGGATGGACCGTGGGGCTTCCGCCACCAAATCAACATGGCTGATAGTGGCTTTGGGTCCCGCGGACCACGCGTGCATAATGATCGCGCGGGCGAGGTCGGCCGCGAACTCACGGCTGCAGACTTTGACCTCGAACGCATTTTTGCCACCGAGGGGGCACAAATCGTACATATCTCTGGCCTCATTGCCGCCCTATCCCCCAAGACCAGCCAGTTTTGCCTGGATGTCGCCCGCATCGCCAAGGAAAACGGATCTCTCATTTCCTTTGACCTCAATCACCGCGCCAGCTTCTGGAAAGGACGGGAAAAAGAGCTTTCCGAAGCTTTCGCGGAAATTGCGTCCCGCAGCGACATACTCATCGGCAATGAAGAGGACTTCCAACTGTGTCTGGGTATAGAAGGCCCCGAAGCAGGCGGCAAAGGACTGGATGAAAAAATCGATGGCTTCAAGGAGATGATCGGACGTGTCAAAACAGCCTACCCCAATGCCCGTTGGTTTGCCACCACACTGCGTGAAGTGGTTTCCGCAAACAGCCACCTATGGGGCGCACTGGTTACCGACAGCAAGGACTGGGAAGTGATCAAACCACGCGAAATCGGGGTAATGGACCGCATCGGTGGTGGTGATGGATTCGTGGGCGGCTTGCTCTACGGTATACTCAAAGGTTGGGATGTTCAGAAATGTGCCCACTTCGGATGGGCCAGCGGGGCGCTTGCCACCACCATGCTGACCGACTATGCCCAACCAGCAGACGAGGAACAGGTCTGGAGCATTTGGGAAGGTAACGCGCGCGTAAAACGCTAAATCAATTCATAAGGAGTATATACAATGCCCTGGTTCTACGAAGAGAAAGATTTTATCAGTCGCGAAGAAATCGAACAAATGTGCCAAAAACTTCTGGATGAAGCACGCGAACGCATGAAATGCCCGCAATTCAAACGCGTGCTCTTGCTGCCGCCGGACATCACCCGCGCACACAGCGGTTCAGGCTGGATCACCGAGACGCTATTCAACTTGCTGGGGCCGGACTGCGATACCCATGTCATCCCCACCCTCGGCCAACACGTGCCGCACACGGAGGCTGACAACAAATGGATGTTCGGTAGCATTCCAGAAGAACGGATTCATCCACACGACTGGCGCAACGGATGCACACGTTTGGGCGTAATTCCTGCCTCCATGGTAAAGGAAAGCACCAAAGGCAAAGCCGATTGGGAAATCCCGGTTGATCTCAACACAATGACCGTTACCGAGCAATGGGACCTGATCGTCAATATTGGTCATGTCGTACCCCATGAAGTGCTTGGCTTTGCCAACCATAACAAGAACTACTTTATTGGACTGGGAGGCAAGGACACCATCTGCGCATCTCACCTCGCAGCAGGTGTCTACGGGATTGAAAACAACCTCGGTAATCTTGTTACCCCCTTGCGCGCATGCTACAACTGGGCCGAAGAAGAATATCTCGGCAATCTCCCGCACGTCTACATGCAGGTAACGATGCAGCGTGATGCAGATAACAAACTCGTACACAGCGGTGTATATGTCGGCGATGATCTGGATACCTACCTCATGGCCGCCAAACGCAGCCGCGAACAAAATATCACCATATTCGAAAAACCGGTCAAAAAGATCGTCGCCGTTATGCAGGCAGATGAATTCCGCGCTACATGGGTCGCCAATAAGGCCGTATACCGGACGCGGATGGCTATGGCCGATGGCGGGGAATTGCTGATCATCGCCCCCGGCGTAGAACGCTTTGGCGAACAGAAAGATGTAGATGCCATCATCCGCAAATACGGTTACTGCGGTACCCCCGAAGTGCTGGACCTATATCGCGATCATGAAGACCTCCAGGAATTGGCCCATGGTGCCGCTCATCTGATGCATGGCTCCACCGAGGGACGCTTTACCATTCGCTATGCACCCGGCGGACTCAGCAAAGCGGAAATCGAGCAGGTTCATTACGAATATGCCGACCTGAAAGAAACCCTCGCGCGCTACAATCCCGAAACCATGAAGGAAGGCTGGAACACCATGCCGGACGGTGAAGAAGTGTTCTTTATCAGCACACCTTCCGCCGGTCTCTGGGCCAGCCGCGATAAGTTCTCGGACCAATACGAGCAGTAGGCACCACATGCAGTTCGACGATATGGGGTTTGCAAAGGTGGATACAGGCCGCCCGGAGCGCTGTGGCGCACCCGAGGCGGTCTTCTGTGAAGGCAAAACACCGGAACAGGTAGCATTAATCGTACAAAAACTGAATGAAGGGCCGCACGCCGTTCTGGCAACCCGTGCAGACGTCGCAACGTATCATGCGGTACAAGCAATAACTCCTGAAGCCGAATATCACGAATCTACACGGCTTATTACCATCAGAAAGAATACGCCGCAACCCGACACCGATCGCTTCATTCTGGTAATGACCGCCGGAACGACCGATATTCCCGTAGCCGAAGAAGCCGCCCTGACTGCCGAGCTGATGGGCCATCGTGTAGAGCGTGTTTTTGATGTAGGGGTTGCGGGCATCCACCGTCTGTTCGCACAGATCGACATCATCCGCCAAGCCAATGTACTCATTGTCGCTGCCGGCATGGAGGGAGCCCTGCCCAGCGTCGTGGGAGGGCTCGTCAGCAAGCCCGTCATCGCACTGCCAACCAGTGTGGGATACGGCGCAAGCTTCAAGGGACTGGCGGCACTACT
Source organism: PVC group bacterium (assembly GCA_003567005.1). GTDB lineage: Bacteria > Verrucomicrobiota > Kiritimatiellia > UBA8416 > UBA8416 > T3Sed10-140. The sequence continues at coordinate 22,505 of PXBF01000017.1, read as the reverse complement.
AGGCATGCTCAATAGCTGTGCTGCAGGTATTGCCGTCGTGAATATCGATAACGGCTTTGGCGCTGGACGGTTGGCCAGCATGATCAATGCCATGCGATAAAAGCAGAAGGAACAACCATGAGCGATAGCATTTGTTGGATTGATTTTGATACCATGCACCAATTCATGACCGATGTATTCAAAGGCATCGGGGTACCCGACAAGGATGCGACAACCTGCGCAGATGTTCTTATTGCTGCCGATAAACGCGGCGTGGACTCCCATGGTGTCGGTCGCCTCAAACCCATTTACTACGATCGCATCGTACACGACAAAATCCAGAAGCCGGTCACAGACCTACAAGTCACGCGCAATATTGGCGCGACCGCCGTCGTCGATGGCGGACACGGCATGGGAATGGTCATTGGTCACACATGCATGAATATGGCCATCGAAAAAGCCAAACAGTTCGGGGTTGGCGTCGTTGTTGCCCGCAACTCCACCCATTATGGTATGGCCGCCTATTACCCCATGATGGCCTGCGACGCTGGTATGATCGGCATGACCGCAACCAATGCGCGCCCCTCTATCGCCCCCACCTGGGGTGTTGAAAACATGCTCGGCACAAACCCACTCGTTTTTGCCATGCCAACCGATGAACCCTTCGTGTTTACCAATGACTACGCCACCAGCATTTCCCAGCGAGGCAAAATCGAAGCCTATGCCCGCGATGGCAAAAAACTGCCCGAGGGATGGGTCATTGATCGGCAGGGCCACGCCATGACAGATCCGGACGAAGTCCTCAAAGCCCTCGTGAACGGGGAGGCGGCTCTCTGCCCGATCGGTGGACTCGGTGAAGAACATGGCGGCTACAAAGGCTATGGATACGCCACCGTCGTTGAAATCCTGAGCGCAGCACTGCAACAGGGCGCCTTCCTCAAGGCGCTAAATGGAATCGATAACGATGGCAACAAAGGCCCTTATTGTCTCGGACACTTTTTCATGGCCATTAACATTGAAGCCTTCACAGATCTCGATGCGTTCAAGAAAACCACGGGCGACATCCTGCGCAACCTGCGCAACTCGCAAAAAGCCGAAGGCGCCGAGCGCATCTACACCTGCGGGGAAAAAGAACACCTCGCCTGGCTCGACCGCAAGGACAAAGGCGTACCCGTGGGCACCGTCTTGCAGAATCAAATGATCCAAATGCGCGATGCCCTCTCGTTAAGCCACTACGCGTTCCCATTCAAACAAACATAAGTTCTGCATCCTGGGAAAACCACGCTCCAGCGTGGCACTGTCGGTAACTGCTTGCGGTTTGAAATACGAAAAAAACGCTTTCAGTATTTCAAATGACGCTTTTGGCAACAAAGGGCTAATCCAAATGCTCTTGCAGAAAAGCGATGACACGACGCAAAACCCTACGATCAAACAAATACATCCCATAATGCCCCCAAACACGGGACTCATAAAAAACCGTGTCTACTCCAGCCTCCTCGAGAACAGCTATATGATCCCGTGACTGTTCGATCTCTACAAACCGATCCCAACGCCCATGATACAGGAAAGTGGCAGGATGTTCTGCTATTACAAAATTACGAGGAGAAGCGGAAGCGTAAGCCTCCGGCTTTTCCTCGGGGGTACCACCAATAAAAGGAATCAGATAAGGACTCCGCGGATAAACCGATACATCTGTCGGGGCTGCCCCCGAAACGACAGCCAAGGGTAAAGGTGTGTCTGGCCCCGGACGGGCAGCTGCAAGTAACGCCAAATGTCCACCAGCCGAAAACCCCATTAGTGCACTACGCTGCGGAAGCAAAGCATACTCCTCTGCTAAATCACGTAAAGCGCGTTGAGCCGCATACACATCCTCAAGTTGTGAAGGAAATTGATAGTCGGGCGCCAGACGGTATCCAATATTATAAACAGCAAATCCAGCACGGGCAAGGTGCTGCGCTTTTCGGTGCATGTCAGAGCGATCGCGGCGTATCCATCCACCACCATGTAACATGATAACGACAGGCCAAGGCCCATCTCCCACAGGCAAATACAAATCGCCTTTCTGCCGAGTGTGACCGTTCTCCACGTATGGAATATCCGTAACTCGCATTACGGAAGCCGAACTGCACCCTGCCAGCAATCCAATAAGACATAATGCCACGATCTTCATATGCATGAAACGACTAACCCCAAAGCTCCTTACAGAAGAACACCGTGGACGATAGCGACTCCAGTCACGTTCCATTCCGCCACCAGACGGTGGATGGCATGGTCGAACGCGTTGGGTTGTGCTATCCAAGGGGCTGGCGACCGAGGCAGAATTTGTGCTGTTCAGTATTGGCAAGTGATATAACACGCTGCCATAAAAAGGACGAGCCGCTGCTGCAACTCGTCCTTGCCTTTTCAATAGGTCGCATTGCTTTTATGGCATCCAGCTCTGCACCAATACCTCGTTATCCGCAATCCATCCGCGTACAGTCGCTTCAATTTGTGCATCGGATACACCATCCATCACATCCATGAGCGAGCCAATCTGTGCAGCGTCGAACTTCATGTTCCCAAAAAGATCCGCTATATCTGGATATTCTTCCGTGAATCCAAGTCTTGCTGCAGCATGCACCAGTTCCGTGTCACCAAAGTTACCCTTAGGGTCTTCAAGGTATTTGAGATCATAGCGTGCAAACTTCCAATGCGGGGACCACCCCGTCACCACAATCCAATCCCCACTATCAATCGCACTCTGCAAAGCTGCGGTCATGCCAGCTTCGCTTGATGCTAGCAACTCCAGATCCAGCTCATAATCCTCGATTGCTTGTTCGGTAGATCCCATGATACCAGCACCGGAATCAATGCCTGTGATTCTACCACCAAAACGATCGCGATGCTCCTGCAAATCGGCAATACTATCAATCGTAACATAATCAGGCACAACCAACCCGATACGCGCAGAATCAAACCACGTACTGATCAATTCAACACTCTCTCCATATTGCTCGTAGTAGGCCGCGTGCGTATGCGGAAGCCAAGTCTCAATCATGATGTCCTGATTACCGTCTGCCACCGACGTATATATGGGAGCAATATCGGCCATCGTCTTCTCAACCGCATAGCCCATATCTTCAAGCAGCACACCTACAAGATGTGTAACAGCAACGCCTTCGGCCCAATTCACATACGCCAAACGAATGGTATCACCCGTATCGGCGCGATCAGCTTGACCACATCCGCTTACGAACAGCCCAACACTCAGAAGTGCCAAACTGCTCCATTTTATCATGTTTCGCATTTGATTTCCTTTCCTCTTGCATGAATGCCACATATGAGGGCACTCACATTATTGTTTCCGCGCACTGCGCGAACCCAGCGCGTGCGTCACACGATCCAGATACATAGCCAGTATCACAATCGCAATGCCCCCCTCAAAACCGATATCAATACGCAACTGCGTAATCCCGCGCAAAACTTGTCCGCCCAACCCACCAGCACCAATCATAGCGGCAATCACAACCATTGACAGTGCCAGCATAATCGTCTGGTTGACACCGGCAAGAATACTCGGCAAAGCCATTGGAAGCTGCACCTTGACAAGCTGCTGCAACGGAGTAGCCCCGAATGCGTCCGACGCCTCCAATACATCATGCGGAACCTGACGCAAACCAAGCGTAGTCAGCCGGACACATGGCGGCATCGCAAAAATCACGGTCGCGATCGCTCCGGGCACTTTTCCCAAGGAAAATAGCATGACCGCCGGAATCAAGTACACAAACGCAGGCATCGTCTGCATAAAGTCGAGTATGGGTCGTACAATACGCTCGCCCATTTCGCTACGACCGGCATAAATGCCAACCGGTATCCCGATAAGCAGTGCCAGCAGGGTGGAAGCCAGCACCAAAGCCAGTGTGTGCATCGTGTGTGACCAAAGCCCCATACCCATAATGAGCGAAAAACCCACCAGCGAGAACAAGGCCAGCCCATACTTTTTCAATCCGCACGCTGCCCATGCCAGCCCGGTAAAAACGAGGATCATCACCCATGGATGGGGCCACGAAAGTACGGTTTCAAATAACGAAATACACCAATCGATAACCGTGCCCACTGCGCCAAAAAAAGCGGGGAAGGTATCTTTTAACCAATTTATTAATGCATCAAACCATTCACCGATGGGAATCGAGATCATGTTTCACCGCTTTCTTTGGAAAGTGCCGATAACAATGCGGCCCGCGTAACAATGCCCGCCAGAACACCATCCTCTTTGAGCACCGGGATCGGCAACGCTGTACTACCTGCCAAAGGAATCATATCCCGCAAGGAAGTGCTTAACGCAACCGTCGGCACATCTCGTTGCAGAATAGGATCTAAGGACCTACCGCCTTTCTTTGACTCGGCAATCGCATCGTCAATGCGCACCAACCCTACATATTCGCGATTCTGATTCACAACAAATAGTGAGGAAAGGTCTTCGTGCTGCATCGTGCGCACGGCCTGATGCGGACCATCCTTATGTGTTGCCAATGCCGGGGTTCGATGCATGACGCTACCGGCAGTCAACACCTTGCTACGATCAACATTTTCCACGAAGGTGGCAACATATTCCGTCGCAGGGTTTGTAAGAATGCCCTCCGGTGTATCGATCTGATCAATGATGCCATCCTTCATGATCACAATCCGATCTCCCAGCTTCAACGCTTCATCCAAGTCATGCGTTATAAACACGACCGTCTTGTGCAAACGGGATTGCAGCTCGATCAGCTCATCTTGCATCTGTGTGCGAATCAATGGATCCAACGCACTGAATGCCTCATCCATAAGCAGGATTTCAGGATCTGTGGCCAATGCACGCGCTAAACCAACACGCTGCTGCATCCCGCCGCTCAAGGATTGAACCGGACTGTTTTCATAGCCTTCTAAGCCCACAACCTGAATGGCCTCCAAAGACTTCTTGCGCCGCGTGCTTTCATCTACGTTATGAATCTCCAGACCAAACCCAACGTTTTCGGTCACATCCCGATGTGGCAATAAACCAAAATTCTGAAACACCATCGAATATTTCCTGCGCCGGATCTCCCGTAATGCGGAAGGTCCAAGCTGGGAAATATCCTCGCCATCAATCAGAATCTCGCCGTACGTCGGCTCAATCAACCGGTTGAGCAAACGCAACAGCGTGGATTTCCCGCTACCCGAAAGCCCCATGATCACAAACGTTTCGCGTTTCGCAATACGAAACGAACTGTTTACCACCGCTGTCGTTGCACCGGTTTTCTTCAAGATCTCCGCCCGGGAATGACCAGCATCAACCATTTCCCGCGCCTCGGCAACCCGGGAACCAAAAATTTTGTAAAGGCCCCGTGCCTCGATGACTGTTTGATCGTCAGACATATACCACCTTAGAAATAGTAGCCTAGGTTCACGTTGAAACGATACTGCCAGGTTCTATCGAGATTAGCCCCGACTGTGGTGTATTCCTCGCCTCCGATAAATCCATTACCATCCGAAAACGCGACTTCGCTGTAGATATACCAGCCACCGCGTGCCCAGGCAGTACCAACCGTAACCAACTGGCTGTCCTTGAAGTCCTCGGCAGGCACGATATTGCCATCATCATCCACACGTTCATCGGTCGAACCCGACTTCAGAACCGTGCTATACTCTACAAAAGGGATCATGTAATCCAACGAGGCAATGCCGGGGGTTTCCAGATAATAACTTAAGGAAACGGCGGGAATCTGCCCTTTGGTCGCAATCGTCTGGTAATAGTCATAAAATCCTGTATTCACCAGATCAGACCCCTTGATCCCGTAATCATACAACGTATACTGCAAAGCAAGGGTTGCATTTCCCATTCTGGTAACCGCATGCACGGAACCCGCCAACGAGGTAGCATCGCGTCCATCATCCGCATTACCACGGTTTTTCAACTGCCCAACCTGGAACGATCCGCCAATGTCAGAAGTAACATTGTCGGAAAACGCGACTGGCTGGATGACGCGAACATTGACATGATTGCGCTCATCATAGCCCACCCCATCATCATCCGGCACAATATCACGATCATAACGGGCCGCGTTATCCGTCGAACCGATCCCGTTAGGCTGTGCGCCATAATAATAGGCGAGTGCAACTTGTGTGTCCCCGAGCACCCCCTCATATTTGATCCCCATATCCATATCGTCAGCAAGGCCAACATAATAATGCTGATCAAAGAAAAAACTTTGCGAAATGCCATAGGGCCCGGGACCGAAAGGCGTCCGGTTTAATCCAAGCTGCACCTGATGCTGCTCGTCAAACTGATATCCCAGCCAAGCGGTATGTGGAAAATTATATCCATCATACCAACGGTATTCTCCAGCCCCAATAATCGATCCGTGCTCCAGCCCCAAATTGATGCGAATCGTGTCCAGCTTCGGTGTTCCGATATCTTCACCGCGTTCATCCGCATAGTCACCATAAATATAGTTCACGCGCATCGCGCCCCCCACAGTCAGAGAACCAACATCAAACCCGATCTCAGCTGACACCCTGGGCAAAACCAATCCTGCCATCGTCACGATACATACAGAAGCAATAGCCAGAAAACCACGCGAACGCACCATCATACAAACCTCTTTCTTTGTTTGTTGAGACCATCAAGACCGGCAGGTTCGCCCACCGAGCAGATACAGAAACCCTATCATCTAGCATTGGATATAGAGAAAGTCATAGAAACACAGCAAATGTGCATGTCAAGTTGATTCAGACACAGCTGACCGTGACAACGTGGCGAACCAAGGCCGAGCAAACGCATCAGCGCTGCTTGTATTACACATCGCAATCCGATGCCATAGCTTGCAATTCCGCTAAGCTATGTGCAATGGTAGCAGCATCGGGGCCGCAAATCGTCATATGCCCTACCTTACGCCCCGGACGGCTGGCTTTGCCATAAACATGCAAATGAGCACCGGTAATACCAAGTACACTTTCGGCTTCCGGGACTTTCCCAATACAATTCACCATGGCCACCGCACCATGCACCAACTCGCACGAACCTAGTGGCAACCCGAGTACGGCACGCAAATGATTTTCAAACTGGCTTGTCACTGCACCTTCAATCGTCCAGTGCCCACTATTATGCACACGCGGCGCCATCTCGTTGGCAACAAGCCCATCACCCGTATCAAACAGCTCAAGAGCCAACACCCCGACATAATGTAATCGATCCAACAAGCGACGCGCAGATCGTTCCGCTTGCGCCTGCTTCGGATCATCCGACTGGGGAATAGACAAGCGCAAAATACCATCGGTATGCGTATTTTCGGTGACGGGATAAAAGCGACAATCTCCATTTTGTGCGCGCACAGCAAGAATCGAGATTTCCCGCACAAACGGGACAAATGCCTCTACTATACAGGGGACCCCACCGGTAGCGCGCCAGACTTCCTCCAAATTCGTATCGGGCTGCAATACAAATTGCCCCTTTCCATCGTAGCCGAGCCGGCGGGTTTTGAGAATCGATGGAACGCCAATCTCTGTGACGGCTTTCTCCAAATCTGCCAAAGAGTCAACCGCAACATAGGCCGGCGTATCAATGGATAGCTCCCGAAAAAGCGTCTTTTCGTGCAACCGGTCTTGCGCGGCAGCCAATGCATCTATGGATGGATATACCCGCTTCTGATCTGCAACCCGCGCCACACTCTCTACCGGAAGATTCTCAAACTCATAGGTTGCCACAGGAACCAAATGGGCAAAATCATCCAGCGCGGCAGAATTGTCATAGGCACCAACAACCTGTCCGGCAACCATGTTAGCACAGGCATCCCAGGCAGGATCCAGAATGACGCAAGACACCCCAAGCGGATGTCCCGCCAATGCTAGCATACGTGCCAACTGACCGCCCCCAAGAACCCCTACTTTCATGACCCCTCACTTGGATCAGGATGCGCCAAAACCGTATCCGTCTGCTGCTGGCGGTACGTCTCGAGCGATGCTTGTACGCTTTGGTCCTGTATTCCCAGTATAGCAGCAGCAAATAACGCCGCATTCACTGCTCCAGACCTTCCAATCGACATCGTACCCACCGGCACGCCCGCCGGCATCTGAGCAATCGAAAGAAGCGAGTCCATGCCTTGCAAAGCCTTCGATTGCACGGGCACCCCCAAAACAGGCAACGATGTCTTGGCCGCCGTCATGCCTGGCAAATGGGCCGCCCCGCCCGCTCCCGCAATAATCACTTCGATCCCGCGCCCACGCGCACTCTCCGCGTATTGGAAAAGCTTATCAGGTGTACGATGTGCGGAAACAACCTCCGTTTCATGAGCAATGCCAAGGTCCTGCAAAGTATTCGCTGCATGCTGCATCGTCTCCCAGTCCGATTTGGACCCCATTATAATGCCTACACGCGGATGTGCCATATTCATTCTCCTGATTACGCTGCGCACGACTCGATTCAGATTGCCATGGTGTAACGCGTTTTATCGCCTTTTGCAAATCATTCATCCCATATGCAAATAGAAACGAAGGGGGCAAAGGATTGGTGAATTCGTAAATGACACGAGAAAGACCCCGTTGAGGATTTGGTTTGATTATATGCTTTATATGGGTAACGATGAAATGCGGGACAGGTGACAATGCATAACGGACGAGCACAGAGCACGCCTGCAACCAACTACATTCGCCACTATCAAAATGAAATACATTCTGAACATTCGCAAAGAATCATGAAATTTCTATTCATATGCGTTGCATTGACTCTTATCATGATCTCGTCCGTAATCGCCGGACTAGGATATTTAGGCTTAAGACGAATTACAGACTGGAATTCCAATCGCAAAGCCAGGATGGAATGGAGGCGTAACACACGAGAGAATGCAATTGCTCAACGTAGACAGTATTTGGAAGGGAATCTATCAACGGAAATACGCAACACGATTCCAGACGCGTTTTACACGTATGACGGTTTTCGAGATTGGTGGAGAATGCCACTTGTATTTCCTTACCAATTAAAATGCATAAACACACATGATCGCGCAAATGTCGAAACGTATAACCCTGACTATCCTGTGGCGAACCCTAACAAATCCTCCCAGCACATATTCGGTGGCGTCGTTAGATTAGCAACTGACAACACGATTCTCGTTTATGAGAGACGCAATGGCGCTACACAAGTATACGGTATTCTTATTTATGCAACGGGCGAATTAACGGAATTCAATGAAAAAGATAAACTATGGAAAGCAGCCGGTGATGCGGGGTATACCCAAGAGTATTCATTGCTAACCGTGAAAGAGTTGTTCCGTTACTATTACAATTGGGATCAAGTATTTGATGATTCACATCGTTGAAAGCGAAGAAATGAAGCCGATTCTCAGAGCCCTCACAATCAGTTTGCTGCTTGCAACAGCCGCACAGGCTACTAGCACGGCCAAGGAACTGATCGCCACCATGACGAGCGGAAGTGCCGCATGGGATGTGCGCTGCGAAGCGGAGGATGCCCTCAAGAATCTTCCGCCACGCGATGTCCTGCAAGCATTGCTTCCGCACATCAAGGGGATGCCCTCGCCCATTATCTGGAACAGCGGTGGACGAGACTTTGACAAACGAGCGCCAGTCGAATGGCAGGTTTTCTACGCAGTGTCTCGATCCTGGAATAAGTCAGTGAAAGCCCTTCCGCAGGACTCTGGAGGTGCGCTGCTCCTGTCGCTTCTCAGGCGGGCAGAAACAACTGAAGCCAGGAGGCGAATTCTCATGGACCTGACGCATCGCTGGGTTCCCGAGGCTGAGGCTCCCGTTGCGGTCCTGATGAAGGCGCCAGACGGGGATTTGACGGTCAGAACGACGGCTGCCCTGGCCCTTATCCTGCATGGAGAGGCCGACTATCATAACCTGCTTGTCCAATACGCGCAGGAGGGAGACTTCAGCACAAGAAAGCGGTGGTTCGACCTCCTGTCTGATCCGCGCCATAAGAAGCACACAGGGATAGATCCCCAAATTGTCCAGATAGGCTTCGACCTCATTCTCGAAGATCGAAAGGTCTCGCCGAACTACATTCACGGCGCCTACTTCCTGGCGATCAAGACAGGACACTACATAGGCGAAGAATTCAAGCCGGACCGGCACAAGCCCCAGTATCAGGGCAAGCAAGGTGGTCTCACCGAAAGTTTCTTTGCTGATACGGTGATAAATGCAATGGGATGGTGGAAAGACAACAGGAACGAAGTAGAAAAACGGCTTCCAACAAGGCAAACCCAGCGTACGCGGTAAACCGCGCCGCCGATGGCAGACATTCGGTTTCAGAGAATTGAGAATAAGACGATGCGCAAAGCGTACTTATATACATTCATTGTCGGGTGCATACTTACACTCGCTTTATCTTCTTACTTTGTAGCCCTACTGGTAAGGACAAACCTCTTGTCACGTCGCACGTCTATCGGTCTAGACATAATCGCAGGGGTTCATCTTCTCAGTGCTATTGCGACAACCGTATTTTTTATTGTATTCAAAAAGGCTTCTCGCCTTCGAAGATATGCATTGACGGGAATAGTCGTTAGCGTAATCATATGGATTATGTTCCTGACAGCCAATATCACTGGACATATTTGGCAACACAAGAAAGCATTGCCTTCCAACTTGTGGGATTGTATTAAAGAGAGAACACTGACACCAAGCGTCGCACCCTATCGCCGCTAGCGCGGCTCAGGGCGAACGCTGACGTTGGCCACTGTTAAAATGAAATACATTCTGACCCTTCTCATCACTGGTGCTGTCCTTCTGAGTTTTTCCATCCATAGAACCTCACGTTTGCGCCCCGTAATAATTGATATCGCGCATGTTACTGCCACGCAATACGGATTTACTGCAGAATATAGAATGCCCGTTCCGTTCTCCATTCGTGTGGAACACGAAATGACCGACACAAACGCAGAAGCTGATTTCAACAATCGGATCACTACAAATGTTGTGGTTGGCATTCTCAACTCCTCCCCAACATTGTTGAGGAGAACGCATGCAATTCGCTTAAGTGTACAGAAAGATATTGATTCCGTCACAATACATTCTGGCAATGATACAAAAGAGCTAAGGCTCAGAAGCGAAGGAAACAACGGGAATTGGGTGTTTGACTTTCCAGATGCCAACCTTCAACTGGGAAACGGTTACGCCAAAACCATATTGAGAAATGATTCAAATAAAACAGTCACCGAATGCATACGATTAAAGATTGGAACGATGTTTAAAGAATACTGATGGCCAACAAGGGGCTGGTGAATATCGTCGCTAGCGCGCCGAACGCACAGCCCCGACGTTGGGAAACTGAGATGAAGACGAAAGAACAGAAAATACACGACTACGAAGAGCGCCTGCTTAAACAGGAGAAATCGGTGCGTCGATCAAGAAATGGCGCTATCGGATTCGTGTTTCTATTCTTTCTTAGCCACATTCTCTATTCTATGTCCGAGGCACAACACAGTATGCGTGACGACAGAGTTTCACGCATGCTTGTTGGATGCATCATCCTCAGTATTATACTGGCATACCAGTATGGCTTGCAGACGCGACACATTGACTCGATTAAATTGTTTCGCAGCCAAACATCAAACAAAAAAGAGGATTCCCAACAACCACCCTACTAGGGGAAGTTGAATACAACTTGTCCCAGCGGGTGAGGCACGCGTTCGCGGAATAAATTATGCAAAAGATAGCGTTTATATTCATCAGTCTGTTCACCGCTATTATACTTGGATTATTCTTTCTGGTCTGCACACACGGATTTCAATCTGACGGTTTTGTTGACATAGTTATCGACTCAACTGAAACGCCCAATGAATCAAATTTGCAAGGAAAGCATTTCGACGTAGATGAAGGTTCAGGCTTTACCATTACGGCGATTACCTCATTATCAGGCCAACCCAATCTTAGCAGTTCAGAGCATCTCTACCGATTCCATCTCACAGTTAATGGTCGCTCTAAGCAATGGTTTTCACTCAAAGATCGTTCAATGAAGCAATTACTTCTTGTGTCAGAGCAACGAGTTGAGGAACAACTTCGCACAGTGGCTGCATTACCTGATGAAGCTGTCACGAAGATTAGTTCCGGATACCTTCTTCCATGAAACCAATACCCCCGAACCAGACGGTGCAAGAAACCGGAACCGTGCCCAGCGATGAATAACCTTCCCCTACAACTTTCACCCCAATTTTGCAGTCGGACCTCCCCTCACGGTTCCGGCTCTTGACCTTTAACGCTCTGTCAGCAAGAAAATGAGAAAATTAATCTATATATTTATGGTAGTATGCCTCGCCGGATGCCAGAATCCCGACATCAATTCGTCGGCATCGGAGATACCGTCTCAAACGCTACCCTCGTCAATAACAGCTATTATCTTTGATAGCGGCGATAGTTATTCGCCATCATCTCGTGATTCCCGATGGAAAATTACAGATCGGGCGCGAATCGCCGCAGTTTACGAATATATACAGAGTGCTATGCCGGTTAGGACTGAATCGCCTATTCCCCAGTGCGCTCCTGCTGGGTGCCTGCAAATTGTTTCACACTCGAACCATACTAACATGATCTATATCGTGCACATTCACAGGGGCGTCACATCTGTCGCTATTCGAAAAAGTAGCGGGCAATACGGCATTCTAAATGGCGAAGGTTTCCTGAGCGAACTCGCCGTCAGTGGTGTACATACGAATCAATTTTATGTAGATTGAGAATCAAGACAGAAAAATCGCCTGAACCCTACTGGGAGAAGTTGAATACAACTTCCCCCAGCGGGTGAGGCACACGTTAGCCAGTGAATATTATGAAAAATAAAGATATCAGAATTGCAACCGCTGTCAGCATTACAGTCGCATCTTTCAATGCGATATTCCTACTTGTGTTCGCTTGGCTGACTCTCCATCTTCGAGATATATTTTTGCAGATTTATGATGGTTTCGCAGTCACTCTACCGAGTCTCACCCAAATGTTTATCAACATGAATGGGGGCATTTGGGCGCAAATCACATTTATCCTGATTACGCTACTTACAGCAAAAGAAATGATTGCAACGAAATGGATCCCTCTTTTGCTCAATGGCATATTTTCTATTGGTTTGCTCGCATACTGGATAATATTTCAAACAGCCATGCTAATACCATTGCTCATGCTAGTTGACCAAATGAAAAATGGCTAACAATCGCCTGAGCCCCACTGAGGGAAGGTACACGTTCTGCTAAAGAGGAATAAATATGGAGATAGGTCTACGCATACTCGCTTTTGGTATAGATTTGGCATTTTGTTTCTCTACCCTCCCTCTTGTTATGACCGGGACAGGATGGATTTTAGAAAAGCTAGGTGGTTTCGCGTTATTGCTAATCCCGTTTTGGTTTGTGCTTTTTTTTGTGTGGCCGCTTTTATGCTTGGCCATCCCAACCGGAATCTGGGGGAAATCCTTAGGCAAGCTGCTTTGTCGATTGACGGTAACTGATTATCACGGACAACCACCAGGCGTTTGGCGATCATTAGGCCGTGAAGTACTAAAATTCCTAGCTGTTGGATCTGGGCTGGGCATGATACTAACACTATTTCAGATTATCTACCAAGGTGGCACGTGGTATGACCACTTGTGCGAAACCAAGGTGGATTTTTCGCCATACGTAAGGCTTACGCAGACACAAAAAAACTGGCGAAAACACATGAAAAACAGATAGGCAGAACAATTGCCTGAATCCTACTAGGTTAAGTTGAGTACAACTTTCCCAGTGGATTGGGTACGTATTCAGCAAAAGGAAAGATACAGATGAGTGAAATAGTCAGAGTTGTAACCGAGTTATTCATGATGGTCCTGTGCGTCACCTCGACGCCTGTCGATCAACAGGAAACGCGAATCGATATCGTTGGAGATCGCGGGTACGTCAATACGATGATCGTTCAACGCGAGGAAGCGGGTTTCACGGTTCATGACGAGAGGAACGGAAAGCTGAATCTGTTGATGACGATCGTCCCAAAGAACGGAGAAGAGAATGTCTTTATCTGCACGGATAACCAAGGGGAGAGTCAGACCGTAGATCTCGGTCAGGGCATCAAGGGACTGGACCTGCATAAGCTGAGAAGCGGATCCCGGCTGCGACTGGAAACCATAGACGGGGATACAATTGCTGTCGATCGAAGCGGAGAGGTCAGCTACATCAAACTTGACAAAGCAGAGCTGACATACGTCGTGCACACTCAAGTGGTATGCTTGATGTCCACAGGAGGCGGATGTGCGACCTCTCGTACCGCAAAATTGACACCTTCAGTCATTGCCGTTGATTACACGGGAAGTCTCGCACTGAATGGTCATCCTACATCAATTTCAGAACTAGCGCGTAGTCTATCCGCACAAAACATTACGACAGAACAAGCCATCGTGATCACAACTGACAGGAACACACCCTACAAGCATCTAGCCTCGGTAGTAGACGAATTACGAAAGAATGACTATCGGAACGTTTCTGTCTCTACCAATCGTTGATACATGCACAATAACCGCCTGAACCCTACTTGCTATCGCTCGCAGGTTAAGGCTGGCATTGGATCCAGATATGAAAAGATTCATCATCGGAGCAATAACAACCGCTGGACTTGGAGTTGTCCCTATTTCTGGATGGACTGCATTTTCAGTGTGGGCTCTTGGTGAATATGAACCTAAGTTTGGCCCATTTGGCACATGGTTGCTAAACACGCAGATTGGCCTCGTCATTGCAGCAGCGGCATTACTTGGGTTTGCAACGTCTTTCCCGCTTGTGCAAAGAAAAACATCAAATTTTAACATTTGGCGATACCTTGGAACGATTACATTTCCGGTAGTCTCTGTATATGTCATGCTATACACAGGGGCTGTGGCTTTTTTAATCGATGCCCTTGATCCGAATTCGCTCATTGCTTGCATCCCGATCGGGCTCATTGCCTATTTTCCGGGGCTTGCTCTGGCATTACTTTCAACCACTATTAAGAAAAAATCGAACCAGGCGGTGTAGCAAACCGGAACACGCTGCAAATGAGAATAAAGATACAACGAATCATTTTCGCCGCATGCCTGATGCTATCCAATGCCTACGCTGGTGGCGCACCATACCGATGGTGTGATTTTGGAAGCCGTGACGGCAAGTTCTACGGGATCGGAGAGATTTCAAACCAGATTACATTCTTTATGGGAGAGTCCTTCTGGATCTCCCCCATCCCTGGCTTCGTGACTTACTGGAAAGACTACGCGATCTTATCCATGATGCTGGCAGTTGCTTTGACTTGGTGGTATAGAAGAAAAAGATGCAGAATATCGCCTGAACCCTGCTGAAATAAAATAGAACATAATTTGCTGGGTAGCTCCGGGACACGTTCTAGCAAAAGGAAGAAATAGAACAATGAAGAATACAGGATTAAGCATCACGGCATTTATAATCGTTATATTTGCCATCTTTGCCGGTTTAGCGCTGTTTGTTTTCTCAGATGGCGTTAGCAGGATAGAATGGATGAGCTTGGAGAGAGCCGCATGGGCCTGTTTGGGTATGCTGATCTTAGGAGGCGTGCTTGGCGGGTTCTCCTTTCGCACGCCACTAGGCAAAGTGTCTGCCATCATCGCTGGTGTTTGTATTGCGGGTTTTCTTTTCCGGCTGATGAGTCCGTCATCTCCCAATCGAGATATTCCCGTCGTTCGAGAGGCCGGACAAACCACGTCAGACAATCATTAATGGTTTGTTCGAGGAGTGAATCATGAAACTACTACAATATTTCGGGATCATCCTTTTTTCTGTATTCTTGCTTGGTTGTGCAGCACGAGATCACCAGAAAGATACGATCTATGGAAGCTGGTCAGGATGGACATCATCCCAGCTCGGCCCCACTTACCAAAGATATACATTTCATACAAATGGAATCTATGCGTACAATGGGAGAATACTCATGGTTCCCTTTATTAAAGCGAATAGTACAGGCGGAACCTATCGACTGGAGGAAGACTATATAATAATGGTATCGGGAACCCGTACGAATACATACAGCTACGTATTGCAGAGCAATTCGCTGAAAATAAAACAACCATCATTCAAAGCGTTCACACTTAAAAGAAGATAAAACAGCAAAAAACCGTATAGCAATACGATGCGAAGTTTGAATAACTTCACTCGGGAGATCTGGCACAAAAGCGGGGATAAAATGAGAGATAATGAATCAGAAGTGATCGCTGAAATCCAACGGCAAGGGCGGATGACGCGGTGGACGATAGTCTTATCCACTTTCGGAGCTTGCACCGGAATCATAATATTCCTCATCGATCCCTGGGGGCTCCTGCTTCTAGGAATTGCTGTATTGTTGATTCTTCTGGCAGCGGTTGCCGGTGGTGTCCTTGGAAAATCCGGGGCAATGCTACGGAACAAGATCGCACAAAGCAGAAGCAGAACTAGCCAGAGCATCCAATGAGGATATCGAGATTCCCCAACAAACGCCTACCGCTGCGGATGAAAGAACTTGGGAAATAAGGGATAGCATCGAGTAATTGACTGCCAGCGGAAAAATGTATACTGCTTCCTTTGAGGGGTACACACACGTTTTATCAGAACGGAGAACCATGACTAAAAAACACTTGCTAGCAATCGTGGGCGCAATATTGGCCCTCTGGGTGACATTCATTATAGCGAACCTAATTGGATTACGGCTAAGGATGGCAAACTTACACCAATTGCTGGTTTTCATAATATTCCATTGGGGGATTTTGGTACTGCATATTACGCTCGCCTACTTTATTTGGTGTGACGCAAAAAAAAGAAACGAGTTATTATTTGACATCCCAGCGTGGACGTGGGGACTAATGGGACTTGTCACAGGAATTATCGGAATATTCATTTACTGGCTTGCCAACTGCTGCAAGGCGATCAAATCACAAACAATAAAACGGATTGAGACACAAGAACCCACTGAATCCCCTGACAAAGTTGATACAGCGCCCACCATGAGTTAGACACACCGTCATAATGAGAAGAGGTTCAAGATGAAAACAACAATCTACATCACCATCATCGTGGGGCTATTTTCAATCCCCATGGGATGTTCAACGCTAGCTAGAAATCCAGAGCAAGACATTGTCGGGGTCTGGGAGATCACAAAATTTGAGAATTTGCTCCGTCGCTCTTATGTAGGTTCATTCAACAACAGAAAAATTATATTTCATTCGGATGGGCGCTTATTTGAAATGGCCCCAGACGAAACAGACCTTGCGGCAGTTGATGAGAACAATAATTATACTTACAGTATCGATAGGAATACTCTTGTCATGACAAGTCAGGGTAATAGAGAAAGTCTGACGTTTCGTCTCCGCGGACACAATCTCATTGTTACCGATCCAGAGGGCGAAGTGACACACCTCAAGAGACGATCTACAGACCTAACGAATATTCCTGTTTGGGAAGAGCGAGATGTTCCGGTTAGTTTTCGATGAGAGGAGCGTAAAAAATAATGAGTCCGGTTTTTCTTTTGATGTTTCTTGTTTTTTTTGTGCTGGGGATCGGCGGGACAATCCTCTGGATATGGATGATCGTTGACTGCGCGACCAAGGAAAAGTCTGAGGGCAACGACAAAGTGGTCTGGATGCTAGTCATTGTCTTCACGCATTGGGTTGGAGCATTGATCTACCTTTTAGCGAGACGACCAAAACGTATTCAGGAATTGGGACAATAATATCAATTCCTGCAAGGGGATCACCAAAGATTCTGCAAAAGGAAAAGAAAATGAAGAAATCCACAGTATCTCTGATCATCGGAATCAGCACATCAGCTGCGTTTGTTGCAGTCATTGCGCTCGGCAATAACCTTAGCAGACTGCCACTTCTATCGATTTTAATAGCGTGCTTTCTGGCATCGATCGTAGGATTGACGCTTGGTATTTTGAGTCGGCGTAATCCTCTCGGCAAAGTAGCGATTGTATTGAATTTCGTCTTAATGCTTCTTTCAACCCTAGTTGTTGCAGGGTGAAATAACGTTCGACAATCCGCTTTACAAAGAAGACCCTGGGTTGAAATGGGAATGGACCATGAGAGGGCAATCGCGAAGGGAGATAAGCAATGAGTAAAACACATGCCGACGACAGGATTTTCAGTATCCTCGCTTTAGGTCTGCTCATCACTGGCCTGCTTGGCCCTTTTATCATAGCAGCATTCTCGAATGATGATCTAGCGATAGGATTCGGTGTAATTGCCACCCTCTTGGCATTGCTATTCGGAATACTCGGATGGAAACAGAGAATGGCCAAGGTAGCAGTCATAACGATTGGATTTCTCATCGTGGCATCTCTCACAGCACTATTATTATTTTTTCCCAAGCGAGCACAAGCAGAAGAGCATGAGAGAGAGGCACAGTCCGAGGCGATAGAAGATAGGAGGACAAGATGAGCGCAGGAGCGGTCGCAGGAACTACCGGGGCGGCCGGATCAGCCGGGTACGCTGCCGCCATGGCAAATGCCATCAAGGCCTGCGGAACCGTCGTCCGCGTAGATCCGGAGGTTTTTACCGAAATGCTAGCTCGTCAGGACAGTCCTCTCGTTGTCAGGACTGTTGGCGGTATTTTCTCTACTTCCTACAGGTATCTGACCAGCTATCGAGGCTTGGCATTCCATTGCAAGAGCCCGACGGAACTACGCCTGCCACAGGGAACCGAGCTCATCCATGTGAAAAAGATGTCCATGCCGGACATCTAAAGAGAGCAAGGCGAACAAGCATAGCAAAGGCTTGCTCTCGACGCCGGGCTTCGAATTCCTGCTTATGTAGTATGATGTTTGAGATATGCATATGAATAACAAATCCAGATTACAACGTCTTCGAAGCCCGGTCATCGTTACCGTACTTTCGATAATTGGATTCCTGCAGTTCTCGCTCGTTATGTTCGGTTGGTTGTACCTTGTAGATCGATTCGGTGACGCATATCCATTTCTACAACATTTACGGAGCGGCGGAATGATCTTCGGCTGGATTTCTCTTATATACCCCGTATACATTCTGATGGCAATGGAGCTACCCCAGAACAGGACAAGAGCAAAAGCCAAAGAACAACTACCTGCCGCCCACTAAAGGAAACCGACAACAACGCTATCCGGCGGCTTAGTCAAAAGGTTGGTATATACAGATGATTCGGATGAATAGAGCACCACTGAAACGAATGATGATTGTGCTGACGATAGTGATGACATATCTGCTCGTTCTCCGCGGTGCCATCAGCTTTTTCCACCCTAAGTTTGGTGCTTTGCTATCCATTGTGGAATCCATCCTCGATGTGGAAGCAATGGCCTGGGTACGCAACCATATTTCCAGCCCTACTTATCAGTTTTTAACTCGCGCAATCTGGCTCAGCGATATTACGTTCTATTCCCTGCTTTTGGGTGTTGTTTTATTGGCTATAGTTTTAACAAAACCTAAAAACACGTTAGATCAGGAATAAAAACAAAACAGGGGAATTCATGCTAGTGCTACTATTGCAATCTCTGATTCTCTTTGCAGGGTCTCTTGTTGCCTTTGTGTTGCTGTTAGGCAAACGGCGACTTCTGAGCGCGGCTGGTATTGCATTATCGGCTTTGATACGCATTAGTACCGATGGCTATTTTGTACTCATCGAGGATCAAATCGCGGATAATATACACCTCATCCGATGGTTACCCATGCTTCATTGGATTGCAGATGTCATTCTGGTGACAACACTTATCTGGATGGCAGTTCAGGCAAGCTCCAAACAAACTACTGGATAATGAGGAGAAAATAAAATGCGATGTCCAGTGTGCGAAACAAATATGTTAGACGGAAACTATTTAATCGAGGGCACAGCCTTTCGTTTCTTTCTCATCGGATGGTCCTGGCAAAGCCTGTGGTTCAAACCCAATAATCCGAAACCGAAACAAAAAAGAAAGTTGTTGATACAAGATCGGGGATCCGAGCGACCCGGAAAGCTGTGTCCCAGTTGTGGAACTGTCGTAATGCCAAGACCGCATCGGAGTCGATCAATAAGCCGTCTACCCAAATCATAGAAGTCGCGGCCCCTCACCGGCGGAGAGATTGCCTTTAGATAAGCAGTGAATATCAAAACCATACGTATTATTTTAATCAGCCACCTTGGTCTCGTTGCGACTGTATGGGCATCTGGTTACGAATTCCATTATATGGTTGCCGGACTTCGACTCGGGCCGGTTCATTTCGGCTTTGTCAACTACCAGCACATCGGAAGCGGGGAGATACAAGGCAAGTTTCTTTTCGAGCCACTTGGAACCATAACATTACCATGCAGCGGCGAAGTTGCCTTTTTCCTGACATTCGGTATTATCGTCAGTGCAGGATGTATGGCTCTAATAAGAGCGAAGCGGGTGAGAAAAATGAAGGCCAAACAATACCCTCCGGTTCACGACGCTGAGGGTTGACGTCCTCTCAGCAAAATAGTGGAATTCCCCCTCCGACATACGAGTCAAGACAGTCGGAAACAGACGAGAGAAACAGCAATTGCTACGCTGCGTGGCAGAGAGCAGATGGAGCCAATAAATGGATAGAATAAAAAGACGACAGTTCGTTGGGAACTATTTGATATTTTTGATCCTTTGTCTTACAGGTGTTCTGATCCCGATCGCCATACTATACCTCATAAATTGCACGATTGAGATAGAGTACGAAGTCTCAGACGCAGAAGAATTCATGGAATACCATGTAAGCAAGAAAAAGAAATAAACGTGTCACACCGCAAAACGATTGACGGAAAGAAAAGAACGCGACCAAGGGCGGATGTGGAATATATTCGGACAAAGGAATGAGATGAAGCTGGAAACCGCAGAGCGCATCAACAGTAAAAATGTAACCCTGGAAGAGCTGGACCAAGCTTTTGCAGATGATCATGGCCGGGGGGAATTCATCATACTGAGTCAAGACAAAGCAACCTTCATCCAAGCGGCCGGTGAACTGGATGGACCCTATCTGGTGGAATACAGGGAAGGTGACACAAAAAACCATTTCCAATGTCAGCAAGATCTTGCCAAGGCGCGCGTTCAAAGCCTGTTCTGCAAGTATCTGACTGGAGACCGCTCATGGAAAACGGATGTGACATGGAAACCGATTGAAGTCAAACCATGGTGGAAATTCTGGTAGAATTTCCTGACTGATTCATTTATGCGATGAGAAAAATGACAGCTTGTTTGTGGCAAGATTCACGACTACATTTGGAATCAATAAAATAGATTTACTTCCTCCCAACTAGAGCGTAATCGAACATGAAGAACTTCACCAATCCCGTAGGCGCCGGAACCCTTTGGTTTCACAATCTCACGACTGCTGACGGAACGCCGGTTGCCTACGATCCCCAGGCTCGAGCCTTCGTGCCCATGCCGCCATTCTGCGCAAATCGCGAAAGAATTGGATGCAACTGGATAGCACCCGCAGAAGGCGCCTTCTGCCGCTCCTGTGCCATGACCGCACTCGCTCCGGATCCTGAAATACCCAATGCCATCGACCACTGGGCCGAAACCGAAATGGCCAAACGCTGGGTCATCGACAACCAGGGCCGCTGGCACTGGTTCAGACCGGAAGATCCGGGAACCAGACCCACATTCCACATGCTCGCCGATGGACACACCCCTACAGCCATGGGCCATGGCGACGGCGTGGTCACCATCAGCGTATCCGAAGCCGACCCTGTAGTCAGAGTGACACGCAGAACAGCCCTAGAAGAACCCTACCGAACCATGATCGGACACATGCGCCACGAAATAGCCCACATGCTCTGGTGGCGACTCAGCTTGCGGGAAGACTTTCTCGCCGCATTCCGAGAAATGTTTGGCGACGAACGAACCGACTACACCGCCGCCTTACAAAAACACTACGACCAAGGGCCTCCGGCAGACTGGGAGTTGTTTTACCTCACCTCCTACGCCTCTGCACATCCCCATGAAGACTGGGCAGAGACTACAGCAAGCCTACTCCACCTGACCGATATAGCTGACAGCTTTGTCACCTCTGGCCTTGCAACACCTGAACTGCCCGGAAACCAATGGGATCCATACAGCGAACCTGATACAGCCTCACTGGTATACGTAGCGACTGGCATCGTCACACGTGTAAACCACATCAACCGCTCCATGGGTCTCTCGGATCTATACCCCTACATCCTATCCGAAACCGCACAACGTAAACTCGCCTTTGTCCACGACTGGATGCGGCGCGGCGCACAAGGGCGTTAAACCAAGCCTAGTGTGCTGTCTTTTAGCTTGCCCTCCATAGCCTCGGTGAAGGAGGGCCGAAAGCAGCCTCGCGCGTGGATTGCGCATGCAAAGCCCATAGAAAGCCCGTAGGACACAACATGGACAGCCCATGCACCCACCACACCCAAGCCGCGCTTTCGGCGAAAGCGGGCTACTGCATAGCAATCGATCTGGAAACATCATTGTACTTATGCCGGATGATTTGGTACGAATTGGATCATGCAAGATTCCATGACATTTGACATTACTGCGGCAAGACGCACATTCGCGCAGCGCAGTATACACCGCAGCAAGCAACGCCAAGAAAGGGCTCGCCAAGC
>PXBF01000077.1 GCA_003567005.1 PVC group bacterium | reverse complement strand
GGCGCAGTGTGGCGGGCGACAGTGTGTAGAAACACATGGAGGTCGCCACGCAAGTCGCGGGCCCGATATGACGTGCGATTCGCGCTCGCAGTAGATGGCTTGTGAGATATGCGGGGTAGGGACTGTGTTGGTTATTCTTACAACACTCGCTTGTTCGCGATTGGTGGCTGGTTTACATGCGTTAAAAAAACTTTACGTTACCGTTTTAGGGTTCACGGGCGGGGAGATGTTTGCTGATGGTTGTGACGAGGGAGTTGACGACACTGTACATGAGGGGTACGAGGACGAGGGTGAGGATGGTGGCGATGGCGAGTCCGAAGATAACAGCTACGGCCATGGGGGCCCACCATTGGCTGGACTCGGCACCGGCAATGAGTTTGGGTGGCCATGATTGGAAGTCGATACTGTAGCCTACGGCCATGGGCAGGAGCCCGAGAATGGTGGTGGTGGCAGTCAGTAATACGGGGCGGAGGCGGAGGCGTCCAGCCATGACAACGGCTTCCAGTGGAGCGAGTCCTTCGGCGCGGCGCTGCTGAATACAGTCGATCAGAACAATCGAGTTGTTGACAACAATACCGGCTAGGCTGATGACACCTACACCGGTCATGATGACACCAAAGCGCATACCGCAGATAAGTAGGCCCCACATGACCCCGATGAGCGAGAGGAGAATGGAAAAGACGATTACCAGAGGCAGGAGTACGGAGTTGAACTGGAGCACAAGGACAACGAGAATCAGCCCTAGTGCCAGGCCGAAAGCGCGAGAGAGGAAGGCACCGGATTCGCGCATTTCCTCGTCTTCTCCAGCATAATGTACATTGTATCCGGCGGGCAGGGAAATATCCTGCATGCGGCGCTGGATGTCTTCCAGAATTTCGTCGACACCGCGTTCCTGCGCTGCTTCGCCTGAAATGGTGATAACGCGTCGTTGATCTTTACGACTGATGGCACCTCTCCCTCCTTCATAGGAAAAGGTGCCGAGTGCGGAGAGGGGAACAGCTTGTCCGCCTTGTGGGGGCGGCAGTTGCAGGCTTCCGAGTAGGTCGAGAGATTGTCGATCTTGCTTCGGGAAACGGAGCGTGATTTCGAATTCTTCTTCATCGGCCCGCAGTTTACTGGCCTCGAGTCCATAGATTGCCATCCGCAGGTAATTGCCGAGAGAGGATGCATCGAAGCCGGCTTTGGCTGCACGCGTCCTATCGATTTCAAATTGTAATTCGGGCAAGGCGGCCTCGTAGTCGTGCTGGAGATCTACCAGGCCGGGAATGGTTTCGATATTGCGTATGATGGTTTGTGCGAGGTCATATAACATGTCGAAATCTTCGCCGCTAAGTTCAATGGACACGGGAGGGCCTGTTGGAGGGCCTTCTTGCTGACGGTCAACTTTTATTTCCGCACCGGGATGTCGGCCCGCTACGTCTCGCAATGTTTCGACGAGTTCACGGGAGTCGCCGACGCGATCTTGGAAGTCAACAAACTCGACATGGATATTGCCAAGGTGTCCACCAGTTCCCGATCCGAGGAATGCACCCCCGGCCCCCTGTCCCGCGGTTGCCAAAAAGAATTTGATATCCTCGAATGCATGCAGTTGCGTTTCGATGTCGCGTAATACGGTATCGGTATATTCGATGGCGGTTCCCTGGGGAAAGCGGATTTCGATGCTGGCATTTCGCGGAGAGGTATCGGGAAACAACTCTACGCCTCTTCCGAACCGGTCGTAGATTTGTACGGTTAAAATGAGAAAGAGGAAGCCGAACAGGAGCACGGGAACCCGATGATGGAGGGCACCGCGGAGGAAGGTCTCATATGCTTGCACGAAAGGGTGTTTTTTGTGTTTTTCATGTTCCAGGCGTTTGCGTCCGCCGATAAAGAACGAGCATACGGCAGGATTTACAACGAGGGCCACGAAAAGAGAGGCAAAGAGGGTAATGATGAGCGTGCGGGGGAGGAAGCCCATAAATTGTCCCATAATGCCTGGCCAGAACAGTAGGGGAGAAAATGCCGCGCATGTCGTTAGTGTGGATGTAATGACAGGCCATGCGACTTCGGCGGCACCATCGCGCGCGGCATCCAAGCGGGTTTTTCCTTCGGTACGATGCCGGTAAATGTTTTCGACCATGACAATGGCATTATCGACGAGCATGCCTACCGATAGAACGAGACTGAAAAGAACAATCATATTCATGCTGCCCCCTGCAGCCGCCATCAAGGTAAAAGCAATCATCATCGAGAAGGGTATCGCGACGGCGACAAAAAAGCTGTTACGCAGGCCCATGAAGATCATGAGTACCACGACCACGAGGATGAAGCCTGTGGCAACATTGTTCTCGAGTTCCTTGATCATCATATCGACATATTCACTCTCATCCATCACGGTCGTGAGACTGATGCCGGGTGGCATCGGCACGCGCGCAATCGCTTCGCGCACATCGTGAATCACGCGTACGGAATTTTCGCCGGCCCGTTTCTTAACGCCGATCGAGATGCTAGGGTTTTCATTGATGCGGGAAATGGTTTCGGTGTCTTTGTAGGTGTCATATATGGTTGCGATGTCGCGCAGGAATACGGGTTTTTCGGTTGTGCCGCCAATGATGATTTCATTCAGGTCGGCGGCCATATTGAATTCTGCGGGGAGACGGACTTGCACACGATCGTTTCCAAGCTCAAGATTACCGGCGGATATGGTACGGTTCTCAGATGATATTGTCTGCATAATGGAGCCGAGGGGGATGCCGTATGCGGCCATGCGTCGGGGGTGGAGCTCGACGCGGACTTCGCGCTCGCGGGCTCCGCTGATGTCGGCGGCACGGACGCCACTGACAAGTTCTATCTCCTCTTTTAAGTCTTCTGCGAGGTGGTTGAGGCGCTCGAGTTCGGTGTCACCGGATAGGGCCAATGTTAGAATGGGCATATCGGAACTGATATTGATGGCTTGTACAACCGGGGTATCCAGATCCGGGGGAAGATCGGGCTGTGCGAGATCGACTTTATCTTTGGTGCGCTGCAGGGCGTTGTCGATATCTTCACCGGCAAGGAATTCGATGGCAATAAAGGTTACGCTATCGGATGTGGTAGAGCGCATTTCCTCGATATTTTCGAGATCTGCCAGTTGTCGTTCGAGGGGAATCGTGACGAGTTTTTCGAGATCTTCGGGGGCAGTACCTTCGTAGATGGCATTGACGAATACATAGGGAATGGTGATGTCGGGGCTACCTTCGCGGGGAATGGTCACGTAGCTGGTAATACCCGTGATGACGAACACGACAATGAATACGAGCACGGCAATGCGGAATTTGATGGCATAGTTCGAGATGAGCATGCGTTATTCCTCGCTGCTTTCGATTTTCACAGGTACACCATCCTGAAGTGCACGTTGTCCCGCAACGACGACTATGTCGCCTGGTTCTAAGCCGGATTTGATCACGACTTGGTCATCGAGCATCGTTTCGATCCACACTACGGTTCGCTCGGCGACGCCGTCGCGGTAGCGGAATACGATGTGTTCGCCCCTGCGGGGAACGACGGCGGTAAGGGGGACAGCCAAAACATTGTCGAGCACAGCTCTTTCGATTTCGGCGTCAACGATCATGCCCGGGCGCAGCCCTTCGGGGGGATCATCTATGATAAGTTCGGCGGGATAGCTGAAAGTTGGGGCAGGTGCTTCCTGTGCCACGAAAGCAACACGAGCCTGGATGGGACTGGCTTTGTTGCGTGCATGCGTATGGAGGGATAGTTCCTGGCCTTGGCGGACCATGTTGATATCGCGCTCGGGAATATGAAAGGTAACCTTCATAGGGACTGGCTCGATAAAGCGGAATACGTTTTGCCCTTCCGAAACAAAGGAACCTGCTTCGAGGAGCTTATCGTCGATCAGGCCGTTAGCGGGTGCGCGTACATAGGATTTATCAAGCTGGATCTGTGCTTGATCGAGGGCTATTCCAGCCAATTCCTGACGACGTTTCACGGCATCGAATTCGCTTTGGGATACGGCGCCTTCATCAGCCATTCGCTGCCAGCGATCTAGATCGCGTGTAGCATCGCGATTTTCGACTGCGGCTTGGCGATACTGTGCTTCCCAATGCCGGTGATCAATACGGGCGAGTACATCCCCTTTTTCTACCTTGGACCCTTTATCCGTTTTCATTTCGGTTATCACGCCGCCCATTTCTGCGGCGAGCATGACGCTACGGTACGGAAGCACCTGTCCGGCAAGACGCACCGTTTGCACGAGATCCCGTGGTTCGAGGGTAAGCACACGCACGAGCTCTGGTTCTATCTCATCGGGAATTTCCTCGGGTTCGGCTTCGGTGTGTAGCGCAAGGATGGTGATGAGCAGCACGGCGAGTACTACGATAGCCCACAGGATGATGCTTGCGGGGGAGAGTTTGATTCGTGTTTTTTTCATCATTCGTGTTCCTTACTCATTATGGGCGGGCCGTTCATGGGCGAGATGGGGGGACGGAATACCCGTTGCGAAGCGTATTCGCGCGCGTGCGACGGCGTAATCGTGCTTGGCTTGCAGGCGGGTAAGTTCGGCGGTGCGGAGGGCGAGATTGGCATCGGTGAGCTCGATGTATGTGGATAGTCCACTATCGTAGCGCGTATGGGCAATCTGCAGGGCGCGTTCTGCAAGTGCGACACTTTCCGCACTTGCGGCAAGGGCCTCCTTTGCTTGCTGTAGTGCGAGCCAGGCTTGCTTGACTTCTAGCAACACGGCAGACTCTATTTCGCGTATCTGGTACTCTTGTTGTCGCTTTTCGATTTCGCGCTGGCGCACCGTTTGGCGCGTGAGATTGCCATCCCAGAGGTTCCAGCGCGCGCTAACGCCTGCGGTCCAGCGCCACTCCCAATCATCGGAAAGATCAAATTGGGTCGCGTTGCCTCCGGTCTGGTTCGCAAAAAGGCGGATTTCAGGGCGCGCCTCGGAGCGTGCGCTTGCGACGGCTTCACGAGAAAGCGCGGCGAGCAATCTGGCAGCTTGCAGCTGCTCGCGTTGCTCTCGGGCTTTGGCTTCGAGTTGTGGTAATGTCCACGCAGTATCAGCCGTTTCAAAATCTCCTTTCACGACCAGGGGGCCGTCGAAATAGATAAGATTAGCGAGCGTGGCTTTGGCTATGTCGAGTTGGTTTTTGGCAGCAATCCATTCGGGTTTTGCATTGGCAACACGCACACTGGCGGTGAGGGCATCGAATTCGGATGCCGCTCCGCTTGCTTTTTTGTCGCGCGCTTGTTGCTCGAACTGCTGGAGCGTATCGAGCGAGGCTTGCTGGACTTGAACGGATTCATAGGCGAGGAGCACACCATAATAAGCACGAGAGATTTCATATATGAGATTTGCTTCAAAGGCATCGAGCGTGGTGGAAGCATATTCGCGAGCGATGCGAGCCGCGCGCCATGCTGCACTTACTTGACCACCACTGTAAATGAGTTGGGATACTTGCGCGGATACTTCGTAATTGTCTGGTGAGCCGAGATCGAATGTTGTATCCCCGAGGTTGACCTCGTCTACCTCATCGAGCCTTGTGTAGCGTGCTTCGAGGGAAAGCTGGGGAAGCGCCAGCGCACCAGCTTGCCCGATTTGGGTCCGGGCAATATCGATTTCCAGTTGTGCCTTGCGTGCTGCGGGGTTATGCGTAAGACCGTAGTGCAAGGCCTCAGGCAATGTGAATGTTGCATGGGATGCCACACTTGCACGGAGTGCGCTAGATAGCAAAATTACCAATAGATAGTTGGTCTTCATAAAGGAGAGCTCTCAGATGGGCTGTTGATTGTTGTGCGTTGTAATCGACCTGTACCATTTGAACATTACAAGGTATTGATGCCAATGTGCAAAATGAAAAAAGGGCATTTGGTATTTTCCTGTTGGGGGGTGGGCAAACGCCGTATCGGAAGGGGAAGTAGCAGGGCAAGCTGTGCTGTGTGCTCCTGCTTTTGCCTTGAAGGGGCAAGTTTTTCGGTTGTATGGCATGGTTTGTAGTGACATTTTGCTGTAGGCAGATTAGATAGTTAGGTCATTTCTTTTTTTGATTTGTAGTTTTGTTATCGATAGAGGTTTTAGATGAAGGTTCCGTTGAGTTGGTTGCGAGAATTCGTGGCATTGCCGGATACGGTTGAGGATTTGATTGAGAAACTGACGTTTTCGGGGATTGAAGTCGAGGGGGTAGAGCGCGTAGGCGAGGGGTTGGATAAAGTAAAGGTCGGGCGCATCGTTGAATCCCAACCGCATCCGAATGCGGATCGTTTGCGCCTCTGCCGCGTGGATGATGGTGAAGCCGAGCGGCAAGTGGTTTGTGGTGCCTCGAATTTTGCAGTAGGAGATTTGGCTGCGTTTGCAGGGGCGGGAACGGTATTGCCGAGTGGATTGAAGCTGAAAGTGGCTAAGGTGCGCGGGGAGGTATCCGAAGGTATGCTTTGTGCAGAAGATGAGCTGGGGCTTTCGGATGACCATGAGGGCATTTTACTTTTGCCGGAGACAGCGCTGCCCGGGGAGGCATTGTCGAAATATTACCCGTCAGAGACGGTTCTTGCGCTTGAAATTACGTGGAACCGGCCGGACTGCCTAAGTATTGTGGGTATCGCACGTGAATTGGCAGCTTTATATGGTGTACCATTGCAATTGCCTGAAGCGGGGGTAGGTGCCACAGAAGGAAGTATTGACGATTTCGTTTCTGTCTCCATTGAAGATGCGGATGCCTGTCCGCGCTACACGGCCCAGATGCTACGTGGAGTTTCCATTCAACCTTCTCCGGCATGGGTGCAGCGTCGTCTACAACTATGTGGGGTTCGGCCCATTAACAACATTGTGGATGCTACCAATTATGTGATGCTTGAGCAGGGGCAGCCCTTACATGCGTTTGACTATGGCTTACTCCATAACAAAGAGATTATCGTACGTCGGGCGAAAGCAGGGGAATTGATTCGCACGCTCGACGATCAAGAGCGTGAACTGGATCCAGATTTGCTGGTTATCGCAGATACGCAAGGGCCTGTGGCCGTTGCGGGTGTGATGGGCGGTGCTGGTAGCGAGATTCACGATGGAACGGCTGATGTTCTGATTGAGAGTGCTGGTTTTGATCCTCGGACCGTCCGCGTTGGTTCCGTGCGACTGGGCTTGAGCTCGGAGTCTTCCCACCGTTTTGAACGCGGTGTGGATGAAGTTGGATCAGCAGAAGCTGGGACACGTGCTTTGGCGTTAATGCAATCTTGGGGCGGGGGGGTACCTGTTAAGGGAATTGTAGATGTGTATCCCCGTGTTTACACAAGCGCCAAACTGCAGTTGCGGGAGACGCAATTGCGTAAAGTTCTCGGGATAATCGTCCCATCCCATGAGGTGGAATCTATTTTGAGGTCTTTGGGGTTTTCGCCAACTCGCGGATCGGACGGAAATTGGCACGTTGCCATTCCCTCCTTCCGGCGCGATGTTACCTGCGAGGCGGATCTCATTGAGGAAATTGCCCGCATGCACGGTATTGATGCGGTTCCGGAGCAATTGCCTCGTATTTCGATTGTGGCAGATGCTGATGATTCGGCATCGTATGCAGTGTACGCATGCCGTGCGCTGCTGGCAGGGGCCGGATTTAACGAAGCTATGCATTATAGTTTTCTTTCGGGGTCCCTGCTCGACGCCTGGAATGAGAAAGATGCAGCCACGCGCTTGCTTTTACCGAATCCCGTGAGTGAAGACCATGGCGTTATGCGTAATAGTCTGGTGCCGCAATTGGTCGAGAGCTTAGCACGTAACCGTTCGCGCCAGCAGGAGTCGGCTGCATTGTTTGAGGTTGGTACTGTATATTGGCGTTCCGATACCGCTGTGCCGACGGAAGCGCTACATGTGGGGATTGCCTTGATGGGGCAGCCTTCTATTCCCGGTTGGCAAGATCGCAACAAGGTTTCTGATGAAGATGTATATTTACGCGTTAAGGGGGTGCTTGAGCAATTAGCCCTTGATATGCATACAGATGGCTTGCAATTTGCGGTGCAAGATCAGCCATACTGCACACCCGGGCATGCCTGTGCCGTTTTACTGGATGATGTACAAATCGGATTTATTGGCATAGTGCGAAAAGACATATGTAAAGCACGTCGTATCACGTTGCCGGTGGCGGTGGCAGAGCTCTCGATCGAGCCTTTCCAAGGGCAACGTTCGCAATCGGTAAGCTGTAAACCGATTCCTGCGTATCCCTCTGTCAGCAGGGATCTTGCAGCATGTGTTCCGGAGTCGGTTACGCATCAAAACATGTTGTCGATCTTGTCCAAGCATGCACCGGTTGAGTTGACAGACATTCGCCTGTTTGATATCTTCCGTAGCGAAGAAATGGATCAAGGAAAAAAGAGTATGGGATACTCCCTGACATATCAATCGGCCACCAAGACGCTCACCGATGAAGAGGTCAACAGATGGCATGATCGGGTCAAGGAAGCATTGAGACGTGAGGTTGGGGCAACGTTCCGGGAATAGCCACCTTGCGTGTTCATGCATGGTCCTGTGCAGTAGAGTGGGATACAAACGCATAGATAATAAATATGAAACGATGCAAAATGATACGAATAACTTCGCTCATCGGTAAGGGGCAACCCTTGCTTTGGAAGAAGTGTCTGCTTCCCTTTCCCAAGGAATCCGAGAAAGGAATCCAGCAGTTGCAAGAAGAAATATTGAAGATATAAGCGTAATGATAGATTTATACCCTACTTTGTTCGTGCACAGACCAAGTTCTCTGACCCAATAATTGGATTCAGGGAGCCGGAGCGCGGGTCCAAAGGCATGCCGCCATTGAGCGGAAGTTTGCGGATCTGTTGTGAGGTGCCCACCTCGTTTTTTCGAGGTTCAGAGACATCGTCTGAAACGGCAAAGCGGGGTATTTTTTTATGGATGAACGGGGTGATCTGTTTGCGGCAGCAAGCATGGACGAGATGGAACGGAATGCACCGTTGGCAGCTCGCATGCGTCCTCGCAATCTTGACGAAATCAGCGGGCAAGATCACATCTTGGGTAAGGGCTGTTTATTGCGGCGGTCGATTCAGGCTGATCGCCTTGGCAGTATGATATTCTATGGTCCGCCGGGCTGTGGGAAAACATCGCTTGCAGAAGTCATTGCGCGAACAACGCAGCGCGCTTTTGTGCGTGCCAGTGGTGTTGTTGCCAATGTTGCAATGGTGCGTGATTTGATTCAATCTGCACGCCATAGGCGGGCAGAGACGGGGCGGGAAACGATCCTATTTGTGGATGAAATCCATCGTTTCAACAAATCCCAACAAGATGTACTTCTCCCTTATGTGGAAGAAGGTGCGGTTACGTTGATCGGGGCAACGACGCATAACCCCATTTTTTTTATCAATACCCCTTTAACGTCTCGCTCGCTCGTTTTTGCGTTGAACAGTTTAGATGAGGATGCGGTGATTGCCTTGATGCAGCGGGCACTTGCCGATGAGGAGCGTGGATTGGGATTATATCGGGTACAGGCGGATGATGCGGCGTTGCGTCACATTGCGCGCTGTTGCGAGGGGGATGCGCGGCGCGCTTTGAACGCGCTGGAGTTAGCGGTGCTGACGACCCCTGCCGCTGATGATGGCAGGATACATATTACGGTGTCTGTTGCCGTGGATTCCGTACAGCAGAAAACGATTGTATATGATCGTGGAGAAGATGGTCATTACGACACCATCTCAGCGCTCATCAAGAGCATGCGTGGCTCGGATCCTGATGCAGCCGTATATTGGCTGGCTAAAATGCTATTCGCCGGTGAAGATCCGCGCTTTATAGCCCGTCGGCTGGTCATTTTTGCGTCTGAAGATATTGGCAATGCTGACCCACGCGGATTGCTTATCGCATCGGCAGCAATGCAAGCGACCGAAACCGTTGGAATGCCCGAAGTCCGGATTAATCTTTCGCAAGCTGTGACGTATTTGGCGACGGCGCCTAAAAGCAATGCTAGCTATCGCGCGGTTGATGCGGCTTGGCGGGATATTGAAAAGGGTCGATCCTTGCCTGTTCCCGAGCATTTGAAGAATGTGCATGTTCGTGCAGCGGAGGGTCAGGCCCCCGTTGCTGATTATCGTTATCCGCATGACTTTAAGGATCATTATGTTGAACAGGCCTACATTCCTACAACGGCGGTCTATTATAAAATGAGCGATCAAGGCTATGAGGTTACTCTTTCAAAACGGATGGCTAGCTTGCGAAAGAAAGGACGTCAGAATGGCTGATGCATTACAAATGGCAAAAGCGGAAATTCGCATGAAGATGGTGGATCGTCGAGCGCGTATGCGTCCAGATGCTCGTGCAACTGCCAGCGAGAGGATTGTGGCGCGAATCGCGGATGAAGCGGTATTTCAGCGTGCGTCATCCTTTTGTTGTTTTTCGCCATTACGAGAAGAGGTGCAGGTGATGCCATTGGTGGAGTTGGCGGCACGAAATGGGGCCAGGATATTTCTGCCGGCGTATGATGAGGTCGCGCGCCATTACCGTTTTCGTGAGTGGGATCGCACGGTTCCCTTGCGGGCGGGGCGTTGGAATATTCTGGAGCCGCAAGGGACGACGTATGCCATCCCCGAAGGGGACGTGTGCATCATTGTACCAGGGCAGGCATTTGACAGGACGGGGATGCGGATTGGATATGGTGGTGGATATTTTGACCGTATGTTGCGTGAAACCCGTATTGGATCCAATCGTCGGGTTTCTGCGATTGGGGTCGCCTATCATTTTCAAGTTCTTGATTGGGTACCGCATGATCAACAAGACGAACCGATAGACTTTTTGGCAACTGAAATAGAATGGATCAAAACACATAGATAAAGGAGGAAGTCGAATGATACAGATATTAATGGTGTTAGTAGGAATGCTAATTGCCGTAGTGGGATTTGGGGCAGGTTATCTCGTGCGGCATAAGATTGCGGGGCTTAGTGTTTCTGCAATGGAGACGCAGGCAAAGCGGTTGCTAGAGGATGCAGAGCGTGAAGCGGACACGATACGAAAAGAAGCAAACATCAGCGCCAAAGCGGAGGTTTTGAAGGCGCGTGATGAGTTTGAAAAATCGACGGAGACGAGACGCAAGGAATTGTCACAGCTTGAGGAGCGTATTGGTGTCCGTGAGACGAATCTGGATCGAAAAGTTGCGATGTTAGACCGCAAGGAACAAGCGCTTGAGGAAAAATTAGCTGTACAGGCGTGCAAGGAATCCAACGTGGAAGAGCGTCTTGCTCGTCTACGTGCCAAGGAAGAAGAACTGTCTGCGTTGCTTACGCGTGTGGCAGGCATGTCCCGTGAGGAGGCGCTCAAGTTGCAATTGTCGCAATTGGAGAATGAGCTGAAAATGGAAAGTGGCATTTTGATCCGGCGCATGCAAGATCAGGCACGTGAGACAGCGGAGCGAGAGGCCAAGAAACTGATTGCTTTGGCAATCCAGCGTTATTCAGCATCGCACAGCAGCGAGATTGTGACGACAACAGTCGCTCTGCCGAGTGATGAGATGAAGGGGCGCATTATCGGTCGTGATGGGCGCAACATTCGCTCGTTGGAAGCCGAGACGGGCGTTAGCATTTTGATCGATGATACCCCGGAGGCAGTTGTGATCAGTGGTTTCGATCCCGTGCGTCGGGAAGTGGCGCGTCAAGCGTTGGAGCAATTGATCACGGATGGCCGGATTCATCCGACGCGGATAGAGGAACTCGTTGAAAAAGCAAACGAGGATGTATGGGAGAATATTCGTAAGGCAGGCGAGGATGCTTTATTTGAAGTGGGAATAGGCAATGTGGAAGCAGAGGTCGCTAAGACGTTAGGGCGGCTGATGTTTCGTACGAGCTATTCACAGAATGTCTTGCGTCACTCGATAGAAGTGTCTCAGTTAATGGGACTTTTGGCGGGTGAGTTGGGACTGGACGTTCAAATTGCGAAGCGCGTAGGGATGTTTCACGATATTGGCAAAGCGCTCGACCATGAGGTTGAAGGTGGGCATGCTGTCATTGGTGCGGAATTGTTACGGCGGTGTGGAGAGGCAGCGGAAGTAGTCAATGCAGTTGCAGCGCATCATGAGGATGTCGAGGCGCAGTCGATCTATGCGGCACTTTGTTGTGCGGCAGATGCGATGAGTAGTTCGCGCGTTGGCGCACGCTCCGAAACGACGGATTTGTACATAAAGCGTTTAGAAAAACTCGAGGCGATAGCGAATAGTTTTCCTGGGGTAGAAAAGTGTTTTGCTATACAAGCTGGCCGCGAGGTGCGTGTCATGGTAGAGCCAGACCAGGTCACTGATGAAACGGCCAATGTTCTTGCACGCGATATTGCCCGTCAGGTGGAAGCCGACTTGAAGTATCCGGGGCAAATTCGTGTGACGGTGATTCGTGAACTTCGCTGTATTGATTACGCCCGGTAGGAAGGGAACAGCATGAAAATATTATTTGTTGGTGATGTCACGGGATCTCCGGGAAGGCTCGTTCTCGCACAGGTTGTGGCGCGTATGCGCCGCGAGAAGGGGGTCACATTCGTGGTTGTAAATGGCGAGAATGCTGCTGGAGGCCGGGGTATTACGCTCAAACTGGCAGAAGTGTTTTTTGCGGCCGGGGTTGATGTGATTACGATGGGGGATCATGTATGGGATCAGAAAGAAATGGTGGCAGCAATAGAACGTGAAACGCGCATTATTCGTCCTGCTAATTTTGCTCCGGGTTGCCCGGGACAGGGTTGCGTTACCGTGGATACGCCGGAGGGCCCTGTAACGGTCATGCAATTTATTGGTCGTGTTTTCATGAAGCCAAATGATTGTCCCTTTCGAGCGGTTGACGCTTTGCTCCAGCAGCCGGGACTTGGGCGCATTAAACTGGTAGATTTTCATGCCGAAGCTACTTCCGAGAAGATTGTTTTTGGTCGCTATTTAGATGGGCGGGTTAGTGCCGTTGTGGGGACGCATACGCATGTCCAAACGGCGGACGAAGTTCTGATGCCCGGGGGAACCGCTTATTTGACAGACTTAGGCATGACGGGTGTAACCGATTCGGCTATTGGCCGCGAGTTGGCTCCTGTTTTGCAGACATTTGTTACTGGTATGCCTGCAAAATTTGACATGGCGAAAGGGGATCCGGTGCTACACGGGGCACTGGTTGATGTGGATGCACAGACGGGGAGATGTCGAAAGATTACCAGGATACGCGAGGGTATGACGGGGCCAGCGCATACAGCCTATCGGTAAGGATCAGGGCAAAGAGCCGAAACATACAAACAGGGAGGTTATGATGAACAGTCGTTTTATGGTATTCGTATGGGTTACATGCATGCTCCCGATGCTTGGAGTCGCATCGGAGGAACTAGTAGAAGCACTGTCGCAGCGCGCAGTTGCCTTCGAGTCGGTGGATGATATAGCGCCTTTGATAGAACAGGCCAGCGGGCGTCGGTTGGTGTTATTAGGTGAGTCCACGCATGGAACGTCTGAATACTACCGTTGGCGTGCAAAAATATCGCAGGAACTCATCGAGCATCATGGTGTTCGCTTTGTTGCCGTGGAGGGAGATTGGGCTGCAATATACCGACTGAATCGGTATGTGAAGCATTTGCCCGGTGCCGAGCCTGATGCGCGCGCCATCATGGCATCTTTTGATCGTTGGCCGCAGTGGATGTGGGCCAATGAGGAAATGCTGGCATTTGTCGAATGGTTGCGCAATTGGAATGCCGACCAGCCTACAGACAAGCGCGTTGGTTTATATGGAATGGATGTGTATGGCGATGAGACGGTCTTGGAGAAATTGTTACTGAAATTGCGCAGAGTGGATGAAGACCTTGCTAAAGAGGGTCAGGCTTTGTACGAATCTTTCCAGCCGTTTGCTGGAAACGGCCGCGCGTATGCCATGCATTTGGCCCGCGGAGGTAGCTCTTTTGCTGAGGGGGCTGAAAAGGCATATGAACGGTTGCGCGAAGCGGTGCACGAACATGATTTGGATTCGCAAGTTGCACTTAACATTTTGCATAGTGCTCGGGTCATGATGAATGCGGAGCGCCATTACCGAGCAAATGTTGATCGCAATCTACATGGCTGGAATGCCAGGGCGGATCATTTCTTCCTCACAGTGGAGCGGTTGTTAGAACAGTATGGTGATGATTCACGCGGTGTTGCATGGGCACATAATACGCATATCGGCGATGCGCGTGCCACGAGTATGGGACGTGATGGAAGTCGCAATATTGGCCAAGTAGCCCGTGAGACGCTTGGCGAGGAGCATGTGTATGCGGTAGGATTCGGCACCGACCGGGGAAAGGTAATTGCAGGAAGAGAGTGGGGGGGGAGTCGCGAAATCATGGAAATCCCGACCGCTGGTCCCAATACCCTGGAAGC
The DNA here is from genome assembly GCA_003567005.1 of PVC group bacterium. Classification (GTDB taxonomy): domain Bacteria; phylum Verrucomicrobiota; class Kiritimatiellia; order UBA8416; family UBA8416; genus T3Sed10-140. The sequence continues at coordinate 16,788 of PXBF01000077.1, read as the reverse complement.
AGCCATGCGCGCTTTGGGTATGCCCCAAGCAATGATTTTGTTGGAGCAGGCCACGGCAGAGCCCGTTCTCATGCAGGTTGTTGGACACAGAGCAATCGGAGTGATTTATCATCCCGAGCGTGAATATCCCGGCAATTACGTACCTACTGTACTCGCGCGACGCTACGATGCCTTTTTGTATTTTGCCGAAACGACCGCTCTTCAGGTGATTGAATGAGAGGTTTATGTCCGGTTAGACCGTTTCTGATTGCGTGTTTCATTGCGATATCTGTTTCAGTGATTTCTGCTTTTGCGGTAGAATGGCCTACAGATGCAGATTCACAGATCGAGCAATGGGGTTTTCCGGTTGGAGAAGAGCTTGTTTACCGTGCCTACTGGGGGGCGGTTCCGGTAGGAGAGGTTATCGTACGGACGGCGTGGAAGGATAAAGCCGAAGACCCATTAATCCAGTTGAAGCTGGAAGTGCGTTCGAACCGTGCGATTGCCCTGGTGTACCCTGTCTCTATCGATGTGGAAAGTATCTTGCGTGCATCAGACTTTTTGCCTCTTCAGCATACGCAGCGCAGACGCGAAGGCCGCCGCCGTGCGCATGTTGAAGTGACGTTTGATCATGACAAAGGTATCGCTGTGCAAAATGAGAAGCTGCGCGAACGAATAACAGAGATAGATCTGGAGGATGACACGCGGGACATATTTTCCTTTTTATATTATGTGAGACGTTACCCGATGGAACTGGATGAGAAATCGCATTATCGTGTGTTAACCGACGATCGAATTTATGATTTGTGGTTGCAGGTTGCGAAGGAAGAGATCATGGTTTCGAGCGTATTTTCCGATTCTGTAGCTGCGTTTGATGTGGAGCCGGAGGCGGCCTTCGAAGGTGTATTTCGACGGCATGGTAGATTGGATATCCAGGTCTCTCGGGATGCTCGGCAGTTGATGTTATCCATGCGTGCCAACATTCCTATCGGGAGTATACGTGCGGTTTTGCTGGAAGTTCGCGGTCCTGGCACGGATAGATGGGGTAAACTTGACACGTATGAGTAGACGGTGAAAAGAGATTGGAACCGTGGTTTGATTATGCTTCATTATTCCCATGCAGGATGACAAAAAAACATGGGGTGTACAAAAACTTGAGAACAATGCGGTTACGCAGTGCCGCGTTGGACCTCTGCTGATTTGGCTCGAGCGTACAGGCGATGAGCTTCATTACGCGTTTTCGCGTAAGGAAACGGACTACACCAGCCCCAAAACGCCAAAACCTGATCATATCGAATGGAGTAGGTGGGTGTGTGGCGAAGGTGCCTTGGACCTGGCTTTAACGCCTGCTTTACCACCACGACCGATGGTGGTGCGTCCAGCTATGCCTTTACAGATCTTGCCAGGGCATCATGTTCGTTTTTTTGTTAGCATACCTGTGTATGTGGCCGGGGTACTGGTAGCATCCGATAAACAAGAGCGGGTAACCGCATTTGAGGAACCAACTGTGGTATTATCCAATTCCTGGTATGGTAAGCCTGCAGATGGAACGCTTTGTTATGCTTTGAGAACAAGAGCCAGACGTTCACTAGACGAGTTGCGCACAGATCCCCATTTAGCGATTTGTCCATTAGAATTAGTCAACGAGTCGAGCAAACCATTGCTTTTCGAGCGTATTTTGTTGCGTTCAGCGCTGATGGGAATCTATCGGGGAACACATCATAATTGGACCTCAGTAGCGCGCTTATTATACCGCGGCGAGGAACCGTTACCGGAATGCACCTATGCGCTGGGGGTTCCGCAGTATGATGATGCATCGGTTTGCTTGGCAGAACCGAAAGATCAAGTAAAGCGAAAGATGTTGGGTCGGGCTATGGATAGTATTCGCGGCGGATTGGATAGGGTGCGTCATGGTTGATACCTTTGTGAGCTGGGTTTTGCAGAACATGGATCATTTGGTGCGGGTTTTTGTGATTGCGGTTTTGGGGTACCCCATTATACGTCTTGCGGATGTTTTGATGCAGCGTGTCATGACGAGGCGCCAGATGACACCACAAGCGATTATGGTCTTTCGTAAAGCGGTTCGATATGGATTGGGTATTTTATTGCTCATTACCATTATGGGAGAATTGGGATTCCGTCTCACAGCGATCATTGGTGCTGCTGGCATTGCCGGTATCGCTTTCACATTTGCTTCCCAAACCAGCTTGTCGAATTTAATAAGTGGTCTGTTTCTGATTGCAGAAAAATCCTTTGCTGTCGGGGATGTGATCCAAAGTGGTGATACGACAGGTGTTGTGGATTCGATTGATTTGTTGTCTGTTAAAATCAGGACCTTCGATAATCGCTTTATTCGTTTGCCGAATGAGTCGCTGGTGAAGGGGCAGGTTATCAATATTACTCGATATCCGATTCGCCGATTTGATGTAGACGTGGGCGTTGCCTATAAGGAAGATGTCGACCGTGTGATACGGATTCTGGGCGAAGTGGCCGATCAGAATGCCTATTGCTTGGATGAACCGGCTCCGATTGTGGTATTTAAGGGGTTTGGTGATTCTTCTCTCGATTTCATGCTAGGTGTATGGTTTGAAAAAACAGAATTGCTGAAATTGCGAAATAGTTTGTTACGTGATATTAAGAATCGTTTAGATGCAGAGAATATAGAAATACCATTCCCGCACCGTTCTTTATATGCGGGGGCGGTCACCGCTCCGTTTCCGATCCGCATTGTAAAGGGTGATGCTGTTACAGGCCACGGCGAGGGGCAAACGGAATCGAATACGTCTACAAAAGAAGGATGAGCATGAGAATACGAACTTTTATAAGGCTTTTGGGCATACTTGTGGGGATTGTTCCATGTGTCGTTTGGGGGTGGCAACCATCACGGGGGCGGTGTCCGTATCTTGATGGCGCGGCAAGACCCTTTTATGCGTTAGAGCTCGGATTAACAAGCAATTCTCGCACGGGCGACCGTGGTCCTCGCTATGCGCAAGTTGAACTGCGATCAGAAGCTGCCTTGGGCTATTTTCATGATGTCTTGGCCGGGGATCTGGACCTCGGGGTACGTTTCGATCATGTATTTCCCTTGCGCAAGTCTGCGTTTGATGCTCCGCGCAACTTGATGGTACTGGCAGTGGAGGGGCGTTGGTTTTGGCGGTATGACGATACAATGGCTGTGGAGTTGCAATTGGAACCAGGTGTCTATGCTAGCACCGAGGATCTATTGGACATGCCGCTTGGGATGCCAGCGACTCTTTCGGGCATTTACACGCTAGATCCTACTTTGGCGCTGGTTGTCGGTTTGCAGGTTCGCCCCAGCTTTCATTATGTTTTTGTTCCGCATGGTGGTATTGTCTGGGAACCGCACCCGCAACTACGTGTTGATGCTACGTTGCCTGAGGCACGGGCAACGTTTCATCTGGATCGCGAGTGGTCCGGATATGCTGGATGGTCATGGGAAAGTACAACCTATCATGTTAAACCGGATGCGGATGGTCGCAACCGTCTTACACTGACTTATCAGGAAATATATATGGGTATTTCCCACGCGTTGGTTGAAGAGCTGCGTATCAGTGGTTCCCTGGGGTGGCAGTTGGAACGTGATGTGCGAGCCGCTCGCTCGCATGCACGAGATCGCCAGAGGCTGTCCATGGATGATGCCTTCGTGTTACGCGTTGGTCTTTCCGGAGCTTTTTAATCAAGTATAGTCCGATTCGTCGGGTTCGCGTACCACCGTGAGTAGCTCTTCAATAATATGCAAGGGTGATTTGCCTTCCGAGTCAGCGGCAAAATTGGTGAGGATCCGGTGCCGCAAGACAGGAATGGCCGCTTGGCGAATATCTTTACAACTCACGTGAATGCGGCCACCAAGTACAGCCATTGCCTTAGCTGCCAAAATGAGATACTGCCCAGCTCGGGGACCGGCACCGGTAGATACATATGTTTTGGAAATTGTCGGTGCCTTGGGATCAGTTGGACGTGTCGCACGAACAATGCGAATGGCATATTTTATCACATGTTCTGAAACGGGGATTTTACGCACAACGTCCTGTACTTGCAGAATCTCTGATTTGGTCATAACCGTTTGCACGGTAGGTTGCGTGCCGGCAGTTGTTGCACGAATGATTTGTTCCTCTTCGTACTCTTCGGGGTAATCAACCCAAATGTTGAACATAAAACGATCCAGTTGCGCCTCTGGTAAGGGATAGGTTCCTTCCTGTTCGACTGGATTCTGTGTCGCTAGAACAAAAAAAGGTTGATCAAGTTCGAACGTATTGTTGCCGGCTGTCACGCTCTTTTCTTGCATCGCCTCCAGTAATGCGGCTTGCGTTTTGGGAGGTGTTCGATTGATTTCATCTGCGAGTAGTAAGTTACAAAAGATAGGACCTTGCAAAAACCGAAATACCTTCTCTCCTGTCGTCTGATCGGTTTCGAGTACATCGGTACCAATGATATCGGATGGCATGAGGTCTGGGGTGAATTGGACCCGTTTGAATTGAAGGTTTAAAATTTTAGCCAAGGTTGAAACCATGAGTGTTTTCGCCATACCGGGCATGCCAATCAATAGCGCATGTCCACCGGTCACGATACAGAGGAGAATCTGTTCGATTACATCCGTCTGGCCTACGATGATTTTGGCTAATTCGGTGCGTATGCGGTTGGTTCGTTCGCGCATGGCCCGCACCAGTTCGAGATCATCGTCGGTGGTAACATCCTCGGGCTTTGGTGGGGCCGCCTCAGCATCTGCCACAAATACGAATCTCGTGTTTCCGATTTGGATGACATCTTGATCCTGAAGGCGCGCACGTGTCTTGCCTTTATCATTTACCAAGGTTCCATTTGCGCTTTCCAGATCGGTTAAAATCCAATCCTTTCCACTGGGGCGCAATTCCGCATGGATGCGAGAGGCTTCGCCGTCATCCACCGTTATGTCTGCCTGTTGACTACGTCCAATGGTAAATGGTGTCTGCGGCAGTGGCCATGTTGCATCTTTGTGTGAACCCGATATGCACTGGATTGTTGCCATAATTATTCCTCATCGTTTGTTTCTATTAGGTCCAGACTATCCAACGTGCGCATTTGCGTTGTGACACGAATGCCTGCCAATTTCGCACTGTATGTATGTCGGGGGCGCAGGTTATGTTTTGCATCTTGTTCAATCCAAATGGGGTATAAATCACGCGTGCGCGCAATTTGCCAGCCTGGCCCGACCTGCCGTAGGAAAACCAGTTTATGGGTGCGTCGCATCCCGGAGCGGATCACGGGACCATCGTACATTTCTGCCTTTCGGTCACGGGCAAATGTCACAAATCCCATTGCGTCTGAACCGCGTCCAGTCTGTCCGGCGAGACGATGTATTTCTTTTATGGTGAAGAAGGGTTCTGATTTTTCGATAATAGTAGAAATCTGGGATTCGTCTTTAGATGTCAGGCTATTATTCTCTCGCGAGAGGCGTATTCCTTCATAGACATGGTCATCATAAAAAACGATGAGATCATAATGATCCATAGGCAGCCCGCGAAAGGAAAATGTTTTACCATCTGGACCCAGTTGTGCCCGATAAGCCTTGTGTTGCTGGGTACGGGGAATGGCCAGTATTTGTCGTGCGTTTTTTTGTGGCGCCGCAATGGAACCGGATATCCCGCCGGAAGCCTGCGGGGCGGGGGGGGTATAAAGACGATGCTGCTCTATTTCGGTTGTCGCGAACAAGATGGGTGCACTCTGGAAAATTGTGAGCGCTATAGAAAGAATCGTTGAAGCTTGTATTTTCATAATGACTCCAGAAAATCTTGTATTTCACTGGCTACGGGGTGAAAAGCGAGTTGATCCTGCAGTTTTTCCCCGATTTCGCGAATTTCATCGTGGGGCCAGTCGTGCGTTCGCATCATCTCGAGAAGCATCATCGCCGCCTCGGGTAAATAGTTGGAACCTTCAACGGTTGTACAGAAAGCGCGAAGCATACGAATAGCCGGAATGGGATTTTGCATACGGGCATACAATTGTGCTTTACGAAGAAGGAAATCGCCGGAAATTTTGCTGAGCGGGATATGTCGTTCCCACTCATACAGCATTTCGCGCGCTTCCCACACATAATCTTGTGCCAATAGGCTTTGTACGGACTCTGAGGCAGCAGTTTCCACAACAGCTCGGACACGCCAGTCGTGTGATAGTTCTTGTTCTGTAGCGGGTCCCAGTAGCGGACGTATCGCCTCCTGCAGTAGTGGATTCCCTTCGGCGCGTCGCATCCGTGTATGATTCTGTACCTCGGCATAGTAACGGGTGGCCAAATTCAAGTCGCCCCGTAGCAGCGCGATATCGCCAAGCCGAATGCGCAGGAGGCGTTGCGGGGTATCGAGCCGCGCGCGTTCGCTGTCGCGTAATATTTCTTCTGCACGATCGAGATCATGGAGGTAAAACAGGTAGACTTCCGCCATTTGTATGGTGAGCATGTCTCTTCGCGTTTCATCTTCCGCGCTACGACCAAAACGACGGATCCATCGGAGGGCATGCTCAGGGTTTATTGCGGCTTTACGCTCTATGAAAACATCTTGAAGCGCATGCATTTCTGGCTCTGATAGGTGTTCGGCCATGGCATTTTCATGATAGGTAAAGAGCACTTCCAATAGCATAGGGTCTTGTTGGGGTTCAAGGGTGCGAATCAGATTACGCCAGATGGATGCGGGCCAAGCAAAGATCGCTTCTGATTCTGCCGGTATGTTGGTGACCATATTCAGGAGGGCTGCTCGAAAGGCTTGTAAGTCAGAACTGCGGTCCAAGCGGGTTTCACGTGTGGAAAAGCCGAAAAATACGTAGTCCTGCGATAGCGTTCCGCGTGCTGATGTGGTTTGCAGTTGAATCGTATATTCTTGCAGTGCAGGAAAGATCCATTTCAACCGCTTGCCTGCTTGTCGTGTTCCATCGGGAAGAACCCAAGTGAAATCGGCTTGTTGCCCCGGAGGTAAACGCGCTTCAAAGTGGTATATGAGCAAGGGAACTTCTTCTTCAACCCAGAATACTCTGGGCTCTTCATATTGGATCAGACCAATGGGAATATGATTTCTGGCTGTAATGTGTGCAACGGACGTATGCCCCGATTGCATGATTTCGTTTTCACGGATAACACGCGTTTCCATACGCGAAGTTCCGGCCATCGGAAGTTCATCGGATCGAACACCACCTAATTCTTCCATGGTTGCATTAGGCGTGCGCCAAGTCAAATATACGAGGCCACGCGTATCTTCGTAGAAAGGCCGTTCTCCGGGAACCGTGTGAAAGATTTCTAGCAAATTGGGGCCTTCCTGTATGTCGACCCAATCTCCCGTGCCGCCCCATTTTTCTATACGTTCGTAGGGAGAGAGACGTTGTCTATTGACGCGAATGTATGAATCTCCTTCGAGGATGAAGGGTGCAATCCATGTCCTACCAGGGTCTTGTGATACTACGTGTACCAAATGGTAGAATGATGCCGGTCGTGGTCGCCCTGTCTCATCTCCCCCAATGCTCAGAGGGGCTCTACGGACACCGGCTTTTTGAAGGTAATGCACGCGGTGGTTTACGCGGCCGAATTGGGCGAGGTCTGCAGCTGCATCGAATGAAGCGGTAGTGGGGTCGGTGACAAGTATGCCGCTTGGTGTCAAATCGGTAGTGGTTGACCACAGACGGTACTGTTGTGCTTGCTGGAGATAGAGCTCTATCTGGCTGGTATTCTCCGCATATTCGATAACGAGTGCCAGTTTGCCCTCAGGGTTATGCCACAGAACATAACTATCCAAGGGGGTACCGTTTTCGCTGAAGGCATAGGTTCGGAAAGCTGGTTCGGGCAAAAGCCCTCCATCAAGAATTTCCACAAAGTAACCGGCGGAAGGATGCGTAGGAGAACGGTCTACTTGTAAGCTAAAGCGAAGGGGGGCTTGTGCGACACGCCATGTGCGTTCGTCCTCTTCCGCACAGATAAAAAGCGGGAATAGGGCGATCATCATCGACAGAATCGAAATCCTGACTGAGCGTTTACGGTAAGCTGCAATCATTGCGGTGTTCGTTCATCACGGATTTTGGTTACGAGCACTGGCGGCTGCGGAGGGCGCCGAGCTTCCGTGCGTGCTAGCGGTGTAACCGGACAGCAACAGCAGGCAAATACCGTTTCTGCTGACGAGGCGGTGCGGGGTGGTGCGGGAGGTTGCCTGCGTTCTCGAGGTGGCGGGACAAACCCAGGATCACTGGTGCCGTCTGCTGCTAATATGGTTCCCGCGCAGAACGTTGCAGCTAGCGCTGCCGTTATCGATTTTTGGTGAATCGACTTCATGATACATTCCCCCTTTTCATTATCATAGCGAATCGGTAGTATAACACAATGGGGGATTTGTGAAGGTATGCATAAAAAAATCTGTTTGCTTCGCTTGGGTATTGATCGTGTCGTTGGGCCTTCCGTGGCGCGGGGAGGCGCAACCTGGTGCCGAAATGTATGGGCCTGACATTTACTGGAACGCCACACCCAATGATGTAAATCATTTACTCAAAAGCATGCGCGAGAATATAGGGGCGGACTTCCGGATGGATATTCGGACTTTAGAAGATATCAGTCCGGATCCGGAAGAGAATCCCGTGTTATATAGAACGGGGCATTATCGTTTTGCGTTTACCCCTGCGGAGCGCCAGCTTTTACGCGAGTATATGCTAAATGGGGGCATGATGATCTTTAATACCGGCTTGGGATCTCTGCCGTTTTATCGCTCGGTAACAAACGAGCTGGCAAAGATCTTTCCCGAGCAACCCTTACATCGCTTAACAGCAGATCATCCGGTCTTTCACTCCTATTATGATGTTAGCCAAGTGCAATATGCACCGGCGGTTTACCGTGCCGGGTACCGTGGCAATCAGCCTTGGATTGAAGGGGTAGAGATGAATTGTCGTGTGGTTGCGATAGTCTCTCGTTGGTGCCTGGCTGTGGGCTGGGAGGGGGAGGTTGATGATGCACATCAAGCTTATTTGCCGGATTCTGCTTTTCAGCTCGGTGTAAACCTGTTGACATATGCTACCTCCATGCGTGCCTGGGTACAGAACACAGCGCAAGCAATGCAATTTGTTGATGAAGACCATGGTGGTCGGGATGCATTTTCCATGGGGCAGGTGATGTATGATGGCATCTGGAAAACACGGCACGCAGGCATCTCTGTGCTGTTGCAAGCGTTTAACCAAAAAACCGGCGTTCCTGTACAATTCTCCCTACGGCAATTACGTTTGACCGATGCGGGGTTACCGAATGTTCCTGTGCTTTATATGACAGGACATGAACACTTTCAGTTACGCAATGATGAATTGCGGGCATTGCGGCGCTATCTGGAGTCCGGCGGTCTATTAATTGGAGAAGCCTGCTGTGGAAGAAGAGGATTTGATCAGTCGTTTCGGCAGATGGTCCAACTTTTATTTCCTGAAAATGCGTTGGAATCCATCGATGAGAATCACGCATTGTTCCAGGAACCCAACGATGTGCGTTGGATGGGAGTAACCCCAGCTCTCATGGAAGAGTTAGGGCAAGCATCCATTCCGCCTCGTTTAGAAACTTTGCGGCTGGAGGGAAATATTGCTATTTTGTATAGCCCTTTTGGTTTGGCGGGGGGATGGGAATTATCTCCCAGTCCGTATGCCCGCGCGTATAATCCAGCAAGTGCATTGCCGTTGGGCGTAAATATATTGATGCATGCGATCACGCATTGATCAAGTTGATCTGGTGGCATCGCATTTCTTTTGTTTGTATCCGTATTGGATTGGTTCCAACCACGCAACTTGCCGAAAGCATGTAACGAAAAAGGTGCAACATGAACCGAATACTACTGTTTATGGGGTTATGGATATGGGGGAATGTCGTGTCTGCACAAGTCGGCAGTGTGAATGGCAACGATTGGGCGCTTGCTTATGCTGAATCGCAAACGGATCAAGAACGTGAAGAGCTGCGAAAGGAAGCCGGGCGCCGGTCTCACTATTTTCGATATTTGCAAATCATGGAAATGAAGGAAGAGGAAGAGCGGGGACGTTCGCAGGTTAACTTGGTTACGCTGGAACCCGCTTCGGGGTTGGATATTGCTTTCACGGTGCAACAACCGGTTTCTTTGCAAAAGTTGCAAGAGGAACCGGTTACGCGGCGAGGTCACGCAATCGCCATTTCCGGGATTATTGATCGGGTAGAGGATGAATCCGGTACGATTTATTTACGGCAGGCGATTGTTCGCCATAAGGATCAATTGGCACCCATGCTAAAAGGGCGTGAGATGTTATATGAAATCGATGATCGCAATATATTCTATTCTTTTAGCGGGGGGCGCGAGACGGTGCAGTTGTCGTATCGGGATCGTGACCTTTTACGGTATCGGGATCGCATTTTGGATGCCAAAGGCGATCAGGCATGGGCAGATTTTTTACAAAAGAAGATTGCAGAACGGCAAGCGGCGCGTAATAACAAGGGTCCTCAAGATGCGGAATCACACAAGTAGACCCATTTTAGCGAATACCATGAAGGGCTTGATTGCGGGAAAATCTGGTATCGAAGCCTGCTTGTCTGTTGACGATCGCACCCGATTGCAACGCTTGGTTTTATTGTCGCGAAATGTTGTGGAAGGCAATTTGTCGGGCGCACACCGGAGTCCACTACGGGGTGTCAGTTCTGAATTTTCGGATCACAAACAATATGGGCAAGGAGATGACCCCAAATACATGGATTGGCGTGTTGTTGCGCGTACGGATAAGTATTATGTGAAGCGGTTCGAGGATGAAACCAATTTGCGCGTATATCTTGTGTTGGACCGTAGCGGGTCGATGGGGTATGGAAGTGGCTCCATTACCAAGTATGCCTATGCATTACAATTGGCGGCGGCAATTGGATATGTCGTTGTGAAAGCGCGCGACGCGATTGGTTTATTTTTGCATGCAGAGGGTATGGATGCACAAATGCCCGCTCGTAATAGTATGCAACATCTAAATGATATCATTCGCCAAGGTATGCAATTCCCTCCGCAGCGTGGACGTGAAGGCAATTTGGCCGAAGCGTTACATATTGTTGCTTCGAGTGTGCGCAGGCGTGCCTTGGTTGTGGTCTTGTCCGATTTGTTGGGAGACGAGGGAGAAACCCGCAAAGCAATGGCCCATCTGCGAAAAAAACATCATGACGTAATCGCTTTACAAATTTTGGATCCTGCAGAATTGGATCTTACTGTCGGACAAGGAAATCTGTTCGTCGACTTGGAAACAGGAGAACGCTTACCGGCATCGCCAGAGGAAATACGCTCGGCTTATGTAGCATCTTTCGGCAAATTTCTAGATGACTATCAGCGTCATTGTGCCGCCATGGGTATTGACTATCGTATAGCACGGACGGATGAACGGTTAGCGCGTTTTATGCGTGGCTGGTTGTTACAACGCAGGAAATTTACTGTATGACGGGATGTGATCATGTTTGAAACGCCTTTGTTTCTGTTTGCTGCCGTTGCAGGAGCTATGGTGCCACTCATACTGCATTTGACGCAAAAGTGGCGTTCGCAACCGATCTATTTTCCAACGATACGTTTTTTGCGCTTGGCACAACACGCGGCTGCCCGTCGGATACGGCTACAGAATGTATTGTTATGGTTCATGCGCACGATGATCATGCTGTTGCTTGGTGTGGCATTTGCAATGCCCGTCATACGAACGACTGGGGGAGGCATGTTAGGGCGCGCGGCACGGGATGTTGGCATTGTGCTGGATATGTCCTACACCATGCATTACGAGACAGGAGAGGGTACGGCATTTGATTTGGCTGTAGAGGGTGTGCTCAATATGATTGCCACATTGTCGGAGGATGATCGTTACTTTATTATACTGGCTGCTCGTGAACCCTCTGCCTTAATACCTGAGCCTATACGCGATAAGGATGTTGCCATAGAAGCACTGGGTGATTTAGAGGCTGGCTACGAGCCGTCTGCTTTGTTCCCAGCCATCGGTGTTGCACGCCATATTCTTGCGGAACATACTGGTCGGCGTCTGCAAGAATTACACATATTTACAGACAATCGCAAGCAAGCATGGTCAGGTATCGATACGGCTAGAGCGGAAGATGCAAGAGCAGAAGATGCCGTATCAACCTTTGTTTATGTAACGGGCGTCGAGGCCCCTCAGAACATCGCCCCGTTATCGTTGGAACTTGAACCGCCGCTAGTGACACCATCGGGTGGAAATATGTTGCATGTAGAGGTTGGTAGTTGGGGAGTGTCGCGGGAAACCGTTGTGCAATTTTTCGTTGCGGAACAGGAACAAGCCAGACGTGCCGTATGGGTTGATCCCCATGAGCAAGCCACGGTTTCATTTCGGGTGCCGTCTCTTGCCGCTGGAACCTATACAGCGCGTGTTGAAACACCTGAAGATAATCTAAGTGTTGATAACGCATTGCATTTTTTACTTCGGGTAGGTGCATCGGTTCCATCCTTGGTTGTCGGGACGGAACGGCAGACGCTCTTTCTGCGTGCAGCTTTGCGCGCGGCGGCTGGTAGCGAGGATGCGGTCACCCACATTCCACACGATCAATTTGTGGGTTTTGATATAGAGCCTTATGGTGTTGTGTTTATCTGTGATGCCCTGCCGGTAGACGGACATGCAATCGGCCAGTTGGAAGAATATATACGCGCGGGCGGCTTGCTGGTTATTTTCCCGGGTGCTCGCACTCGCCTTGTTGATTCTGCTCTCAGGGATGTCATGCCTGCGGTGCCGGAAGGCATATGGCAGTTTGATGAGAATGATGCGAGACAATCGCTTGTTTGGGAACAACCGGAGCATCCCGTATTGGCTGGTCTGGATGTGTTGTCGCGTTCTCCACAAATTACGATGCAGCGCGCTTTCGTGTTGGAGAATATGCATGCTGATGCTGCGGTCTTGTTGCGTTTACGCAATGGATTGCCCTTAATGGTAGAACGGAATGTAGGTAGCGGTGCTGTTGTGCTTTTTGCGATTGGGGCTGATCGAGGGTGGAGCAACTTTCCCTTAACATCTTATTTTCTGCCGGTGATTGCGCAACTGGTCGACTACAGTCAGGATTCCCGCAGGTACCCTTTGTTTGTGCAGAGCCAGCGAGGGCTTTTGCTGAATGATGTGATGCGAGAAGTGCCATCAGAGAGGGAGTTGGAGGACGGGCAGGGGCGGTCTGTTCGGATTCGGCATGTCCAGCAAGATGGAAAACCTTTCGCATATATAGAATCACCGCTTGCACCGGGAATGTATTATCGCAGAGAGTCGGATGGTTTGCATCCGGCTCTGGCCGTTAACATACATGCACAAGGCATGGAACTGGACCCCGCGTCTGCGCCTTTTTTGGAGCAATGGTTGCAACCCGTCGCTATCAGCCATTCTTGGGAGGCTTATGCCGAGGCATTGGATATACATCGTGTGGGTCGCTCACTGGTAGAAATCATCTTATGGCTGGTTTTACTGCTCGTTGCTATTGAGTTTTGGTTTGCCAACTATTTGGTGCAGCGCGGTGAAGCTTCTAATAAGGTCGTGCAGCCAGTTTCCGGGGAGATGTCGACATGATCGTGTTCGAGCATAGTGTTTCGTTTCTGGTGCTTGCTCTCGGAATCGGGTTAGCGGCTTGTGTGGGATATGCCAGTGTACGCCGTTATGTATACGACAGAGCAGGCATGCAGCGACTGTTGTTTCTTTACGGTGCATTCTTGATTGCTCTGGGGTGGTGTTTGTTACAACCGGGGTGTCGCACGTATCGGACACATGAACGCAGACCCCGTTTTGCTGTATTGTTGGATACCTCCAAGAGTATGCAACAATCACCTACCGAGGAAACCGATACGCGTTGGATGCGTGCACAGCAGGCACTCGATATGGATTGGCTGGATCAGATTTCGCGGGAGGTTGACGTAGCGTTATACGGTTTTGATTATAGCTTGTCGCCTTCCATGGATATCGCCATGGCCGACACGTTATCTCCGACCGGGACAACGACTAGGATTCGCGAAAATTTAGAGCGATTTGCAGGACGTACCGTTGGTCAGGATGTAGCCGGCGTATTGTTGCTCACAGATGGGCATGACACACGGGAGACATCCGAAAGATGGGCATCGGACGGCTATCCCTATCCGTTGTATACGGTTCGCTTAGAGGATGATATAGACATTCCGCTGGAACCTGATCTCGCTATCGACTCTGTTGAAACCCCACGACGGGTTCTTCGAGGGAGAAGTACAGAAGTTCGCGTTGTGGTTTCGGGGCATGAAACGGGCGGCGTTCCGGTCTCTGTTCAACTCTACCGTGAGGATACTTTGCTAGATGAGCAACCGACGCAAATTCCGGTCGGGGGGGGGGAGCGAGAGTTAACGTTTCGTCTGCAGCATGATGCAATTGGCGTTTTCGCATATCGTTTGCATGTACCGCCTCTGCCTGCCGAAGAGAATCTTGCCAATAATGACTATCGCTTTACCGTTACCGTTCAGGATGAGCAAAATCGAGTTGTCTATCTCGAAGGGGTTCCTCGTTTTGCGTATCGTTTTTTGCGGCGCGTGTTGCTAGCCGATCAACAAATGATGCCCGCGATTTTCTACAGTTTGGCAGATGGTACGATGCGGGCGGGCAGCGAAGTGGATCAGGTTACGCCCGACTTGTCTGATGCTGCTTTGCTAGAAATCAAAGCTGTGATTCTAGGTAACCTTACAGCAACAGAAATCACGGAGGGACGCGCGCAACGTCTCGTAGATTTTGTGGAGGATGGTGGAAGCTTGGTCTTATTGGGCGGAGGTAGGGCTTGGACGGAGAACGGGTTTATGATGCCTCCCTTACGACAGGTCGTACCGTTTTCAGTTGTGAATGATGCCAGCATGCATGATGTGAGCGAGCCATTACCAACGCGCTTAACAACAGCGGGAAGAATGCATCCAGTGTTTGCTGACGATCCTGGGTATTGGGATGTTATGCCACCTGTATTGAATGTCTATTCTGTTGACGGGTTGCGTGCGGGTGCAGAAGTGCTCGTGGCAGCCAATACACCGGAAGGCGAGAAGCCCCTCATTGTTGTCCAACGATATGGACAGGGACGTGTCGTGGCAATTCTCACGGATTCTCTGTGGCGCTGGCAGTTGGACCCAGAGGCAGAACATGCGCCCTATGCGCGATTCTGGAGCCAGCTCTTATCATGGTTACTGCCGGATGATGAGGAGTTGGATGAAGAGTCTATCACGCTATTTGCTGGGCAGGAAGAAGTATACCCGGGAGAGCCTATCACGTTATCGGTGCGTGTCCCATCCGCTTTACAGCAAGAAGGCGAAACGCCGACTGTGACCATCGCGGATCCTGATGAACGTCAAACCCCATTCTCTTTACAGGCAGCGGAGGTTCGAATGCCAGATGGTCGTGGTCTGCCGGGGTATGCCTTGGATTACCGCCCAACGGTTCCAGGACGGTATCGTGCAAAAGCAACCTATGCGGCGGATGCAATGCTTCATGAGAGTGACCCGATCTATTTTTACCTTTTGGATACTTCGCCAGAACGCGTGCGTGCTCCCGTGAATACAGATGTATTACAGGCGTTGGCACGTGCAAGTGGTGGACGGTATTACGAGGACTTGGAGAGTCTAAATCGTGGCTTACGGAACTTTACTGCGGATCACAGGCGCGAAAGGCTGTCAGATTATTTCTCATTATGGCAACATTGGGCAGTGGTTCTCTTTTGCATGGCATTGTTAAGTTCGATCTGGATCTTGCGAAAAAGGATGCATATGCCATGATAAACACCGTAACAAAGCAACGGGAGCGCGATGTATGAAGAAGACGATCATATATATTGGGTTGGTTTTGTGTTTTGCACAGATGGGATCTGCTGAGAATCTTATCGAAAATGGTGCATTTCGCGATGAGCGCGATCCTTTACATGGCTGGTTAACGGATTATGCGTGGTCTCGCAATGTTCACTACATTGACAATGCAGAGCGAGTCGCAGTAGTGGACGAACATAGTGGACGGGAGTCCGTCGCCTCTCTACGCGCTACGAGTGATGCCGGCGTAAAAATGGAGACGCAGCTCATACCTTTTGAACCTGATGCACGTTACCGTGCAACGCTTTGGATAAAGGGGGGCAATTATCGGGTATATTTTTCTGGCTATCAATGGCGGCCAGGTGTGAGACCGCATGCGGAACCGACACATCCCGAAATGCGTCCGGCATATCGAAGTCGCGCGGCAGAAGGGCGGGCAAGTAGCTGGAAAAAAATCAGTTTAGAAATACCCGGACCTGAACCTTCCCCGATGAGTCTGCAGCATTTACGTCGCGTACGTTTCATTACATTATACATATGGTTCTCTCAAGCGGGCTACATCGATGACGTATTGATAGAAAAAATCGAGGAGTGACCGAATCCTCGCACCGCGAGATCAGGATGTCGGCTTTCGTTTGTCTCCTGATTTTGGTACTAGACTTGGTTGTTCCTTAGTAAAACGATCTGTTTTTACATCGTCATAACGCTTTCTGCTTGTTCTCTTGTTACAAAACAGGTAGGGTACCGTGCCATTGCAGTAGGAGAGGTGGCTGAGTGGTTTAAAGCAGCGGTTTGCTAAACCGCCGTAGTGTGTAAAGCGCTACCGGGGGTTCGAATCCCCCCCTCTCCGCCATGCTTCGGCTGAAAGGCTACGCATGGCACGCCAGTTATGCATGATATCTGCAACTATTACAGCGAGGGGATTCGCGAACTTCTAGAGCATCGCTCACTGTTGCGTGAACCGGTCTGGACAGAGGCACTTGCCATTGGAGATCGACCGTTTGTTGAGAACATAGCCACCAGCTTTGTC
>PXBF01000013.1 GCA_003567005.1 PVC group bacterium | reverse complement strand
TTGCTTCAATGTAGTATACCTATGTCCAGCTGGTTTTTGGTTTTGTTTTTGCATGTCCTCCGAGTGGAGGATTTTAACAACAAAAGCCAGCTTTTTCTTTAAACCCTATGGGATGCCAGTGTTTTGATCTCATTATTTGCATCTCCTCATTTACTGTCATTCATGACTGATCATGTTTTACTGTAGTCGGATCACCACAATAACAACAATTGCGATTTTGCGTATTTATTTATCCGCCATTGCGACACTGCAAATAAAAGAAGGGCGTCGTTGCTAAGACGATTGACTGCGTTTGCTCAGTCGATATTTCCGCGGGGTGATGCCATATGCGGCAAGAAATACATGATAAAGGTATTGTGTCGAGCGGTAACCAACTCTGGTCGCGATTGAAGCGATAGAATCATCGGAATTACGCAACAGATCGCAGACCGCATGGAGCCGCCTGCGCCGTAGCTCCCCGCGTATGGTTTGACCAAGTTCCACCTTGAATGCACGCTCCAGCGTGCGGCGATTGACCCCAACATGCGCCGCTACATCCGTCACGGACAAGTCGCACTCAAAATTGTCCCACACGAATCGCAAGGCACGTGCAACAACAGGATTTGCAACGGCCAGAACATTCGTACTGCGTCGCTCTATAATACCCGCCGGGGGAACCATGACAGGCTCCTTCGGCGCAGGCTCCCCGTTCATTAATCCTTGCAGCAGCATGGCGGCAGATTCCACCTGCGCATCCAGTGCGGGGTCAAACGACGACAGACGCACCGGCGCAATCTCGCACCTGACAGTGTTACCATATCCAAGCACAGCAACATCCTCGGGTACAGCAAGCTCCATCCGCAAACATAGCGCAATAAGCCGTTCCCCCATGATGTCGTTAGCACAGAACATGCCAACCGGCTTCGGTAAATCACGAAGCCAATTAGAAAGAGCGGCCATTTGCGCCTTATCCCGGTCAACGGGATTCTCACGAAGACAGTCAACAAGACTGAAAAGCCAGCAATGCATCCCAAGCGCACGGGTCCGCTCTCGAAATGCATGGAACATTGCATGCTTATATGCTTCAGGATCCTCTGGATCATATCCGACAAAGGCAACTTGTTGGAACTTGCGGACGGAAAAATGTTCCGCAGCCATGCGGCCACTTAATGCAAGATCAGCAAAAACCGCCGAAACCAAACGATCATCCCTATTCGTAAGTTTGTCAAACCGCACGACCGGACAACCAATCCCGCGCAGATAAGCAGCAAGATGCTTACGGTAAGCGTCCCTAATCATCGCACCCGCAGGTCTGCGGTCCCGGATCCAAGGGCTATCCGCTTCCCATGTACCGTGTAATTCCCAACCCCACTGGTGTGCGTACTTCAATAGGCAGCGAATTTCCTCACTGCTAAAGCCATCCAGCAGAACGATCGGATTCTGGATGTCATGTCTCGTCATGCTTCAATCTTTCCAAGGTTGTAACGTAAATAATAACCACAAGATGTTCTGGTTTCACGTTTTTGCCAACACAATAATCACACGCTACTTCGCACAACCCACCGCACTCGGCCAAACCATCCACCCCGACTCCACTAACACGATACAGTCACATCCAATTTCGAACGACGAGAGAGTACGACCATCCTTCGCCGTTGGCTACGGCATGGCACGCGAGAGCGGTTCACGAGAGAGCGAAGCAAAAATCGTCACACCCTATCGTCAACCCGAATCCCACGTCCCACTTTCCACACTCCACAAATCCCCATCAACACATCAACCAAATCCCCCCTCTACCCCGCATCATCTTGGCTCCTACCCCTGACGACTACCCCCTAACGCCTAACGCCTAATCCCTCTCGAAAACGAGCCAGGGAGATGTCCAATCGACTGGGTGCTCAGCATCAAATCCGCCGGCTTGGATAAACAAGTAGTCCTTGCCATCCACTTGCGCATGCTCGACCGCCAAAGCTTCCTTACGGTTCGCATCTAGCAGCATGGGCCCCGTCCACACCAGCAACGGGTCGCTTGTGCTAAGATCATCGGTCAGATCGATTCCCTGTGGATTCCATCCGCCCGAAGGCTGTTGCAGTGAATCTGGATCGAAGTCACGAATCGCTTCTACCTGACCCACCACTTTCCAGGAACCGATCGCTTCCGCACTCCGGCTCTCCTCACCATCCCAAATGTAGAGGTCTTGTTCCGGATCCGTATCACTGTCCGGATCTTGCAATTCCTGCCATGCGGCATCGCGAAGTCCCACCAACTGCAAGCCCTTTTGCAGTTCATCTTGGAAAGGCGGCAGTTTCATGCGCCGCATGAACACGGTCAGGGAATTGCCATAATTATTACCTCGATATTTCAGGAAACTTTTCGCGGCAAGATGGACCCGGCCACTCGCAAAGTCTTCCCACCGCTCGGTAGTGACCCGTGCTCCCATTGGCCGTGCACCTTGCCCACGATCAACAGCTCTGTCACGCCGGAAAATCTGCTCACCATTGACATAGATATGCGTACCGTCGCCAAAATGTACATGCGAGGAACCACCATATAAAATGCGATAGGCATACCCCTCTTCAAAGGGAGGAATGTCAAACGCACCCGCCTTGAGCAATACCTCATTTTCCCAGAAGGTATTGGGGGGTTCTCCGCAGCCACAAAAATCCATGCCTCTACCTTCATGGCGATTGCAACGATTCGCCACCGCACGCTTTTCCCCATTGCGGTGTGCAAACGGGGCAAGCCCGCGCTCCCAGCCAGCGCCTGCAGCATCAAAGTCAGGCTGATTCCAATCTTCCATACCCTCAGGATACGTCACCTCCCGATAACGCCCCAAGCGATGCCGTTCCTCTCCCAATGGCGGCTGCTCCACCGGATCAAAGGTATGATACCACCACTCCATCTCCGTGCGTTCCGGACCGTAATCATGCCAGTTGTAGTCATCGATCCCTGCCCGCTGGTATAAGCTGACGAGCTCTTTCATATGGCCTTCCGCCCGATTGAGGCGAAATCGCATACGCCCGCTGGTCGGGTTGGTATCGAGTCTCACCATCAAGTCGTACGCGTGCTCCACCACAAACTCGGGAATCAACTCCTCACGCGTCAGATCCATCACCCGCGACAGCACTTCAGGACTGTCCGCCAACTGATCCTGATTGTTCAAAAACAAATCCCGATGGGCCAGCGTCCTGTCGGGATAGCGTTGCTGGGAAAGTTGATACAAGCGTTCCAAGCCACCCTCCAGTGTTGCAACGACTTGGGCCACACGCCCGATGACTTGCCCCTCCACTTGCGGACGCACGGGCGCATACTGCTCTCCGGGCCAATCGTCATACACCCCACTCAACATGGCCAGCAACTGTTGTCGCACTTCCTGCGGCGCATTTTCAAACTCGTTGATCAGATGCCTGTGGTGCCACTGTCCCGGGTGCCGATTCGCAGCCATCCACTGCCCCACGGTTTGCAAGATGCGCTCCGTCTCGTGCTCATGCGCCGCCAAACGCATCACGAGCGGGACTGCCGACCCGCTCAGCCACCAGTCATCGTGCTCGGCCCAATGCAGTAAACGATCCGTACGCGCTTTCAACCTATCAATATCATCCAGGTGATTATCCACGACCTGTAATGCGCGCTGCACCACCCACCAGGACTCTTCCGGATTGCTGATCATCTCCAGCAGAACGTCCATGGTGGCATCCGTGCGTAAACTTCCGTGATTCTCCAAGCCTATAACGCCAACATCCCGCAGGCGGGCATCCTCGGAACGCAACGCTTCCAGAACAACATCCTCCCCTACAAGGTTCAAACGCTCGGCAGCCCGACGGCGAACCTCGAAGTCAGGATGTTGGATATATTTTTGAATTACGTCTGCATCACCATCCGCTATACGATCCAGGATGGCAGGGATCCAATAGCCTCTCCCCACCCGCTCACTGTCCACATCAGGGGCTGATCCGATCGACGAACGGGCCGGCTCAAGAGAGTAGAAATCATGATCCGCTTCCGTGCCCCAAATCTGGGCCGGCAAGGATACTTGCTGACTGTGCTCCGTAGGGGGTGCCCCGGAAATACGTAGCGTGCGTCGAGGAATGGTAAAGCTCAGTCCCATCCCGACACCCCATTCCGTATTATCGTAGCGCCTGCCTCCCACAATGCCGAAGGATCCATCATGGCGACGCGACATTTCATAAAACCACTTCCGCTGGTCCATGAAAGAACGGTAGCGTGGGGTATCCTTGTCATGCATCAACCCCATGGCCGCACCGCGCCAGATTTCTCCCAAACCACCACCGGTGTGTCCATGCAACATCCAATGGGTCGAATAAAAGCCACGTATGGCGGAAGCGTCACGCGCACGGGCATAGGCCGATTCCTCGCCTGCGCGAGATACTGCCTTGGCAGCCGCCATGGTAAAAGCAAGTGCTCCATTTTTTCCATTGTCGGTGTAGCCATTTTCGGGACGGTGATCTCCATAAGGCACATTGCCACGACCGACATAGCGAATAAACTGCCGTAACGCGCCTTCCTTGATATGCGGATCCACTTCCACCCCACACTCGGCAGCCAACAGTAAGAAGGTGGTCACATGCAATCCAGCGGAACTGATACGACCATAACGAAAGTTACCCTGTCCGCGGGTAGACCAACCGCCGGGCATGTAATTATGCTCGGCAGAGCGCACCAATGTCTCAAGGAGCGGAATCGCGGTTTCATCACCGGTTCGGAGATAGTACTCTGCGACGGCAATACCGCTATAGCCAGTATGCCAGTTGTTGTTAATCAGCCTGTCGCCATCATCTTCAGCAAACTCCGCAATCCACTCACGCACCACTTCTAAATCCTGATCTTCTCCCGTCGAAAGCAGAAAAAGCATCCGCAAACCGCCATCGTATCGAATTCGCGGTCCCTGCGTTGCTGTCCAATCGGCAAGACCGCGAACAATGCGATCCGACTTGGCACAATCCAGCGGCCAGGTATCGCTATACGAGCCCAGTACCGGGATTTGCAGCACGACGGTTTCCGGGGCGGCATCTTCATCATCCCGCACTACGAGCTCGATTCTGCCGTCCGTGGCTTCGGCCTGTGTAATGATATTGCCCAATTGAATCCGCGGATCAATATCACGCAAGGCTTCACCATTAACTGTCTCGATGATCTGTCCCTCCTTTAGCATACCCGTCTTGTATGCCGGGGACCCTTCCTCGACATTTCCGATCTTCATCACGAACGCCGGCTGGTGCAGCTCGATACGCAGCCCCACCGGACCGAACCGCTCAATCTCGGTAAGAAGGTCCGTTTCGTCAGGACGCCACGTAAACAACCGGTCGACTGTGTAGAACGAACCTTGCCCAGCCGTTGCAAAAACAAAACAAAACGCAAAAACCTGGGTAATACGTTTATAGCATCCGCGCATATGGCGAGACTGCTTGCATCCGGTGGTGTTTGTCTGTCTTTTTCTCATCAGGATTCGTAACACATGTCTTGACTTCATATTCCAATCTCCTTACGCATGCTTTTCATAATAAAGCCATATCAACACTGTAGTGGGATAACACACAGATCAACAATTGCAACATCCGGTTTTATTTATTGCATTATAGCGCCAAACTGGACTCTGGGGGCACATTTCGTCATGCTTCACTCTCTCTTTGCATGGCATGCCCCCTGCATACCGACAGCTTTTCAAGCCGGTTTTTGCATGGTCGCAAACGGGCAGACATCGTCTTACAGCCTTTGCCTCCTGCCAGGTGCCCTATACTCGCTACTGTCAATCCGCAATGCAGCTGGTATACAAGAGCCTCGCATCAACTTGGTATCGACAGAGATTGTAGCCTTATGTAATGCTGCTTGTGCTATGGAGGAAAACATACAAAAACCGTACCATCCCGTGGATCCTTTTGGCATTTCTCTTCCCGAAGGATGCCGACGCATTGCCTGGGATGCTCTCTCTTTCTGCGTGCCGCGGAACTGGGAGCTAGCCGTCTATGAATTCGCGCGCCGCAAGGTTACACGGATCGAGCTGGAGGATGAATACAGTATCCGCATGGAGGTAGAATGGATTCGCGGGAAGAAGGGATTGGATATAGCGAGTATCATGCAGCGCTATATCAAGGCCTCGAAACCGCTCACCGTGAAATCAGATGACCACATGGACATTACCGGGCTCCCGCCTGCCTGGAAGGCAACCCACTTTGTTTTCAAGGAAACGGAACCAGACGAGGATAGTCCCAAAATCCGAGGCGTTCGGCACGACCTCGTGACGGCGTTCTATTTGTGCCCCGACTCTTCGATCTTTTGCTTTTTCATGCTACATTTTCTGCCCGATGACAAAGAGTCACCGGCCGACACCGTTCGCATGATCGCATCCACGCTGGACAACCACGCGGATCAACCTAGGATTCCCTGGCAGTTTTTCGATCTATCCTTTTCTTTGCCGCAGTGTTTCAAGCTGGCGCACACGCAATTTGATATCGGCTCCAAACTGATGCTCTTCAAATGGCGCTTGCGACGCTTCTACTTATGGCATTTCTCCTGTGCAGATATTTTTCTAAAAGAGAGCGGCAAGACGCCTGCGGCATGGGCTTGTGCCCACCTAAATGGATCGCGCATGCTCAAGGCACCCTTCTTCAAGCCTGCTGGCGAGACGGGTATCACCTGGCGCCGCCGCATGCCCTTCGTATTGGGTCACCGCGAGGAGATTGCCACCGCCTGCTATCGCTACGAAGTCGGCTGCCGCCTCGATCAAGAGAGCAACACGCTCATCGTGTGGGTCTACCACCACCGCACCAAAAGCGACCTGGATGTCCTCTTCGCCTAGCCCCAGTGGAACTGAAAAGCATCCCAGCCGAAGAGTACCGCGATCAGATGTCCGACAATGAGCCCGATAAAGAAACGGCGGATAGAAATATATTGTTCATGCGTGCAATATTTGCTGACTGCGCTCTTGACAATCCAAGCAATCAGGATGGAGCCCCAGAAGCCAAACATATTCCGGTTCATGATCATTAGCAAACCAATCGGATGCGGAATCCAGAAAAAATGGCGCCTTCCCATGAGCAATGCCGTCATCATTACGGCACCAGCAATGATCCAGCGCTGATTCGCAGCGTTTGGCGGATTTGTATTCTGCACCCAATTCTGTACCCCCTGAAGCATGCCGCGCGGTCCGGATGTATTGAGCCAGTCCTGCATGTTATCGGCACCATATTGGTAAGAAAGCATCAGAATCGTTACAACCGAAACCATTGCAGCAATCACAATGCCGACCCAAATCGCGATATGAAAGTGCAGGCGCCGCATACGAATTTCTTCACGCACTTTGAATGCATTGGCCATCATCGGCGCAATGAAGGACCGGAGCCCACCAAAAATCAACGCGCCATAGACCGCGAGTGGCGCAACCAGAACAGGGGCGGTCCAGCCACCGGTCATCCCGAAAAGATGCTTTATGATGTATAAAACCGAGGCGTGGCTCTGCAAGCCCAGCACACCTCCTTCAGCAACAGCACGCACCAGCGTGATGGTCATGACCAAAACCAACACATAAAACACAACCACATAAAACGGGTTTGCGCCCAGTTGGAATATCAATGCGAGCATGAGAACCAGCGAGCTCGCCAAAAACAGGAAGGAAGCCACGCGCAGCTCGCGCGCCTCATCCTCGGCTAACCCTTTCAGTGCGGTTGGTTTAAACACACACAAGAGATATTGGCGGCACGTCCACAAAGTCGAAATACCAAACACGAGCATGGCGCCTACCCCGATATCTGGGCGCCCCGGACTCCCTAAAGACCAACGGTTATCACCATACCCCATCCAAACCAGAACCAACAGCAGTCCCATGTAAAGCGCTTCAAAAAACCACAAGGAGAACGAAATCTTGGAAGGTACTAGGAAGGCAACACCAATAACGGCAAAGATCACAACAAAGTAGGTACTGGCAAGACCACGCAGCGCGCCCCCAACATACCCAATCCATAATGTTTGCAAGCGAACAGGATTAATATTAGGTACGATGTCGTTCGTGGCCAGATAGTTCCAGCATAACACGCCTGCCGAGATGCTAACCCCAGTCCAAAACAAGCCACTCCGGAAAAGACTTTTTGCTTCTGACTTCAGACTTGCTTGGTCCGAGATAACACTTGCGAACTCGGCTAGCGGGTATAGTAATTTTTCATTATGCGCCCACTGCCGGAAGATAAGTGTATTGAAAGACATAAAGATCATGTAGATCAGTCCCATCAGAAGAAACCAGGAAACGACAGGTCCCATCCATAGTCCCCAGTTCACATCGCCGAGCCAGAAACGCCGCAGCGACGCGTCGAAGGAAGGATACAGGTCCATGGCAACCTGCAAGCGATCCGCTAGCGTAGGATAGGCATCCGCATCGGCTTCTTCCGCGTCATCCGCCAATGCCAACAGTCCGTCGCGTGTAACCTGCACACGATCACGCACAACGAGCAAAGGCTCGATACGGGTTTCGATTTGCGTGCGCAATCGGTCTACCTGACGCTGCAACCGATTTACCGTACGATCGCTATCGGAAATCAAATCACTGAACATTTGAAATTGGTGTAACGCGGAAAAGCGCCGCATATGCCGCAATCGGCGCCCTTCTTGTTCCTGCTGTACCAATTTCGTTTGCAATTGCACCAGCTCGGCGCTTCGGCTTGCATGCAGCTGCGCCAGCACAGGAATGTCAGAAATCTCCTCCAAGGCAACTGCGGCGGCACGCAGATCCGTCGTCCAATTCGCAGGCAAGGTGGTCCCTTCCTCGATCGCAGCCGAAAGTTGCCGGGCAAGATCATCCAGCGCGTGGAGGGAGTCCCGTCCAACGCGCAAGCGTTGCACCCGCGCCCGATAGCTCGCCCAGCCTTCGCCAAACGAATATACGACCCCGGGGACCGCCCGTTTTTCGGCAGGAAAACCGCGGCGCAATTCCCTGACGGCTTCATAATAATGCTCATTTATGGCATGCAACGCCTCACGTAATGCATCGCGCTCGTAGCGGCGTTCCCGAATCAAATCCGGATACGTTTCCACGACCGCATTCGGGTCAAGCCCACCCCCAGTTTGCTCCCAGTCACTTTCTGTACGCGCAACCAATTGCCTGGCTTGCTGATGTGGCCAGTACATGGTTTCTTTACGCGTGCGTCGCACCTCCTCATCCTCAATGCTGGCAAGCGTCTCCAGATAGGCTTCAACCTCTGCAAGCTCCTCGCGCGCCAAAAGCACATCGCGCGCGGCCCGGTAGCGAATCCGCGCCTCTTCGTGCTGCAGATGAAGATCGCGCAAATCGCGCGCCACTGCAGTCGTCCCTTCTGCCATGATATAATAGTTTTCATGCAGGAAAGGTGCCATGGTAGCATCCCATTGACGCTGGTCGGTATTCCAGTCCCGGTTTGCATACCCGCTGATCAGCGGCACCAGAGGACCGCTCAACCCCCAGCTTGCCACACCTGCGGAGACCACTGTCATGACAAAAATCAGTAGTAATTCCGCCTTTGCAAATGGACGGATCAATCCACGCGTTAAACGCAGGAGCGGATTAATCAGGATGCCGGCAAGCAATAGCACGGCATGCGGAAGAACCGGCAGCAAACTACCCGACAAATTCCGATGGTTCCAACCCATAACCTCGCTATTATCGAAAAGTACCGTCAGCCAAGCGAATACACCGGACAAGATCACGCCCAGCACAAAAGCCCGAAACGTCGCCCAACCCGTTTTTTTTGTGTCGCTTTCCATTCCCCATTCCTTCCGGACACTACCAGAGCGTTGGACTCAACATTCTGGAAATCACATTAAATGACATGGCAATCATGGAGGTTACCCCCATACCGCAACCGAACCCGGCCATCACAACCATCATGTACTTCAGCCAGCGATCCTTGTAGATTCGCTTGAAATAAAACTTTGCCGCACAAGCACCGGCCATTGTGCAGAACAATGCGCCAGGGTTACTCTGATTCAATCCCCACACGGCTCCGAAAATCAGCATGATCGGCAACCCTAGCACCGAAAGAACGGCAAAAAGAACCGTGCCACTGACCAGTCCCCAACCGGCATATTCGAAATGAATGGCCTCGAGAAATTGCGAGCCGCCTTCCAACGTGGATGTCCACATTATGGCTTGCTGACGCAAATTCAATTCCCACATTCGTTCCGTGAAGGGGTACGCCGATGAGGGAATCGGGGCCATACGCCAGAGAATTTCCGATGCCATGAACGAGGCAATGATCACGATCGGCACCGTCAGCAGTAGCGTTTTCACCTGACTGATGATTTTGGTCCCAGTCAACTCCAGCACACGAAAACCCACGGTTTCCGACCCCAGATTCTGAATCGGCATCGGCGCGAACCAGATGTCAGCCCCCTTATGCCCCGTTAGGAGAATCGTCAATTCTCGCAAATACGGAATATTCACAGCCTGGCCGCATACCCCCTCAAGCTTTGCCGTTGCATAGGAAATTAACGGTGTGTAAGCGAGAGCATAGAAACTCAAGATCATCCATGGATATCCATCAATCAGAATCGTTCCCAGATAGATCCAGGAGAATGTTGCACCCAGATAAATACCGATGGCACCAAACACGGAAAAGTCGCCACGGGCTTTATTATTCGTAATCAAAATCCGCCAGCCGTCCCGAATTCCTTTCCAAAAGCCATCCTTCTTATCGTCTAGTGCACGGTCCTCCGGTTTCTGAAAGAATTTTTTGAATGTCATGCTCCCGCTGACCACCAAACGGCTGAATGTTACCGCGAGCGTAAGGCCGATACCAAAAGACAGGTAAAAGTCGATATTATTTACGAATACCGTGTCAATGAAAGACATATCGGGCTGCCAGCTCGACAGCACACCTTGATGATGCAAAACGGGGTTGGCAATCCATGTAATGATCAATCCGACAAAACTTCCGACCACGCCCCACCAGGGCACAATCATGCCCGAGAGGAAAGCCCCAAGATTCAAGACCAGATTAAAAGGTACAGCCGGCAGCAGACGCCCGAATTGCGGGGTGAAGTCGATAAAGATCAAGGGAATCAGTTCCACGCGTTGGGGCATCAATACTTCCGTAATCATCGGTATACAGAGGTAGACCAGCCCCCAGATGATACCAATCATGCCGCCAATCGCAAAACAACGCTGCCGCCACTTGGATTCATCGTCGCGACCTTCCGCCAGTGCGACAATACCGGCGGCTTGCATCGGAGCAAACGGAAACGGCAATTTTTCAACATCGCTGGCGAGCCGGTACATCACGTAGCCGAGGCCATAGTTGTCGATTCGACTCACCAGCATGCCAAAAATCGTCAAGCCAATCACCGGCAACCAAGCCGTTGTCATGAGTGTTCGCCCACCCGCTTCAATTGCCTCGGCTGACGGAAAGGCCCAAGCCGGCAGATCTCCGAGGCCGAGCCCTTGAATATATTCGGATGTGGCCACAAACTGTTTGAATAGGTATCCGTGGAACGGGTTCGCCAAGGCAGCACCCACCATATAATGCAGAACATAGAGCTCCTGCATCTTGAGTTTCGTAAAGGAACGCTTGGCAACCTCGGCAAAAAAGATCACCAGCACCCACTTCATCGCGCTGCTGACCCCCGCATCACCGCCGATGACCAACCCTAGGTAGTCGGTCGCCGGA
Source organism: PVC group bacterium (assembly GCA_003567005.1). Classification (GTDB taxonomy): domain Bacteria; phylum Verrucomicrobiota; class Kiritimatiellia; order UBA8416; family UBA8416; genus T3Sed10-140. Next base: position 20,445 of record PXBF01000013.1, on the reverse strand, counting down.
TTCACGATAAATCCGAGAAACAGTGCCCCGGCTACCGCCTTCCAGTTAAAGCCATCCTCGAAACCATCCACATCGGGCGGCTTCATGACGTCGCGATATTCTTTTAATTCCTTGTCGTCCGTGAACCCCATGCCTAAACCTCCGCCCCTGTGGCGTCTGCCTGCGCCTCTTGTTCGAACATCTCTACTGCATGCTTCACAAACCAATCCTGCCGCGTCGGGTCAATGTTACGCCAACGGATCAGGAATTTGCGCATCCGTTCCAGGTAAGGCTTATTGGTCGTAACCCAGTTGGTAACATTTCCCGAAACACGCTCTACCTCCATGTGTAAACGGAAACTCTTTACGACCTCGTCATACTTCGAAACAAATGTTACCTGCTGCGTCACCCCCAAATCGTAGGGGGCCATCGCCATATTATATTGCAAGGATAGAACCGGGCGTCCTTCGGCATCCTCGGAAGCCTGCACGCCACGGAGCGTCGCAATGATATCCCCGAGTGAAAGTTCCGACATTGAATCAAAGAATTCGCGCAGGTAATACATCACCCCGAATGCCATGCGTGGCCTGTAAATAAAGGGAAATGCCACCTGCATGCGCGCGCCGTCATGCTTGGGCATCGTCCATTTGCGCTGCCCCGATGGAACCGCCGTGCGCGTGGCAACATAGCCCGGATACAATGTCGATAAAATCACCAGCGCCATCGTGAACAAGATGGCATAGACCACCATCAACGAGGAAAAGTTCACATTCACATCCCGGATCAACCCCATCCCCTGCACGGTAACAGTCAATATCTGCCCAATCAGATAGCCCCCCACCGCGCCAATGAAACTGTAGACGACCGCCTCGGCCAGGAAGAATAGGAAGATGTGCGTCGGATTGAGACCGATCGCATTGAAGACCGCGATTTCAGATTTACGTTCGTACACCGTTCCCAGCATGGTGTTGAGAATAATGGACCCTGCGATAATAAGTGGGATCAGCAGACGCGCGAGCCCACCGATCGCCGTGCGATAGCTACTGCCGACGTAATATACCCCTGCCCGCACCGGCACCGCCGCATCCTGTTCCACATTGAACGGTTGGCGGCTACCCACGTAAAAGCGCGCATCGGTTACATCCAGCACTTGCCGCAATTCCGCACTTAATCGATTCGGATCCCGAAAATCATCAAAGATCACGGCCAAACTGCGCGGATGCGCACCCAGCTCAGCAGCGACTCCTTCCGGGATGATCGCAACCCCGGACATTTCAACTAGGGTTTCCGAAATGTTGGCGATCTCCAAATCGAGCGAGTCATCATCAGAACCTTGTCCCGTCTCAAAGGGCACCAAAGGCAAATTCGGATTCAAGTCGCGCGCCAAGCGATAGCGCTGCTCGTCAATGAACCCGCGCAGCACAAACGAACGCCCCAACATGCGTATGCGCGTCTTGCCGATATCATCGGCACTCAGCCCGAGTGCATCAGCCGTTGAGAGCATGATGAAAATTTCTTGGGCATCATGAGCGGAGAAGTCTTCGCCCTCTATCAAGGCCATGGAATCGCGGAGTATGGCATCATTCGGGGGAAGGCCCGTAAGCGTATGAATTTCCGCAAAACGCATAGGATCATCCTGCAGGTACATGCGCCAACTGTCGGCACTTTGCATAATACGGCGAAGCCGCAATTCCGCCCGCTCTGCAAACAAATCATGCATCATCCGGTAGGACGCCTCATCCATGGCAGCTCCCCCGGGCCAATGATAAAACAATCCCGTATAAGGGGCGGATGCACCGCGCGGGATAAACGTAGGGCGGGCCGTTCGGGAAACGCTGGAAAACGCGAGCATCGAAAACACAACCAGCACAATGGTCGCCGTCGTCAAGCTGGTCCGGATCCGGCGACGGCGCATGTTCTGCACACCAATCAGCATGGCGGTGGTTCCGACCGTACCATACCCCACTTCTTCGCCAATCCCCCCTACACCACGAAAGAGGATGGTCATTTCTTCGCTAAATCGCTGGCGCAGCACGCTCGTTGTAAATAAACCAATGGCACCCAGCACAAACGCAATAAAAATGGCCTCGGGGGACATGGCCATCCGGAACGCCGGATGGATGAACCGGAAAAGAATAAATGTCGAAAAGAATAAGAGCGAGAATCCACCGAGTTCATGTTCCAGTTTTTTAAAATTAAAGAGCAATTTCTGCAAAAAGAAACAAAAGGGCAACATCAGCGCCATAAACACGATTACGGCTTTCAGCATGTCCGCATTCATTTGCCGCAATTCACGGTACGCTTTCACCTGGTTGCCGAGTGCCTCGTAAATCGTGCGCAGATACGCAGGGTGCTGATTCTCGGACTGCAAGGCAACCGCCTCCGATTTAAGCTTGTCACCACGAGCAATAAACTGATCGAGCAACTGGTTCACCACGCCCTGCATACTTGTATTGCGCGCCTCGTTCAACAATGCCATATCCGAAGTTGCCTGCAACAGGAGGTCCGCTGGCAAATCTTCTGGATTCTCAAATCCTTCACCTTGCGGGTTATCCGGTGTACTATTGAGAAGCAGACGACGGCTATCGGTGATAACCATCAGAGGGTCCGGGGAGAATTCGGGGCGCCGCCACTCCGCATAAACCCCAACCGGCCCGTAGGCAATGTGTGTCGGTGCACGCGATAGGGTCGCAATCCCATGCGCCCCGAATCGAACCGGATCCGATTGCCCTCTAGCCGTTTTCGGCCAAATTCGCCGTGTCGTGATATGGGTAGACGAAATCATGGTGGGATCACGCAGATCCGAGAGTACAAACTCGCGCGCCCGGAACATCGGCAGCGTTGTCCTTGGAAAACGATTCACTGAACTGCTGGCCTGCTGCGAAGACTGCACACGCCCTTTGTCGATCGCGAAGCGCACTTCACGGAAATCTTCATCCATCTGATAGGCCGTAGGAGCCAACTGTCGAAGTTCGGCCAGACCATAGAAATAGGTATTGGCGGTTTCATTGGCAAGTCCCAGATATACATTGATGACATCTCCATCAATGATCGCAGGATTGATATCATGCAATTGACGCTGCGTCTGATAGAGCGGCACCAGCGCGTTGGCGATGGGATCGGTCGGAACGGGCTGCCCCGTAAATTCCTCGATGCTGTACGTGCGAACTAACGTGGACCACAACGGCTGGAAGTTACCCCGCACAGGCAGCAGACTGGATGAAGTGATGGCATCAGGATGCTGTAAAAGCGCCCCTAAGAAACGTCTCCCATTCGCTTGCAAGACATGCACGTCCGGCCCATCGAGATGTTCGATGGTATCGGCAGGGCCAAACGTGCGTCCCAGCCCACTCAATACGGATCGTAGTGAAAAGGCTGGCGTTCGATCAGCCGTATGATAATGCCAAATCGCTGATTGCGGAACAAAACTCAGCCGAATCCCATATAGATTGGCCGCTTGGTTGAAATAGTGACCACGGGTTTCTCCCCCCATACCCAGTAATGTATCCGCATAAAAAGCATTGCCATCCTCATCAAGCCCGAGCTCGGTAGCCAATGTATTGGCAATTTCGGCAAAACCCGAGAACCAGCCCCCCTGCACGCGTGGCGATTGATAAAAGAACCCCGCCCGCTCGGCATGTGCATCCATCTCCAGCGCAAGCACCAAACTCACTTGCCGACGCCCTAGTGCCTCGCGGATCGCACTGGCGGCAGCATCGCGGTCCAGCGTCACTTGGTGGCGTGCCTGCCATTGCCGATATTGCGCTACAAAGCGATCCACCGCTTCCTTCAAGATCTCGCGCTGTGCATCCTCGACCGCAATTTGCCGGTAATACGTACGGCTGCGGCCCACGCCAATGTCGAGCTTGTTAAACAAAACCAGCACGCGGCGTAAATCGTCGCGCTGTAACTCCAGTTCTTCCAGGCGCGCTGCACGCTCATCCTCGGACAACGCTGGGGAGCGATCCGGCGAACGCACAATCATCACTTCCTGGCCAATCCGATTGACCATGCTCCGGAATTCATCCTGCAAGCGCGACTTGACATACAGCCGTTGCCCTGTGCTCGTATCAAGCGTGACACGCCACACCTCAAATATTTTTTCATCCTCGAACACACTATGGACGCGGTGGGCCTTTTCCATGAACGTCTCAAAGGGTAGACGCATCATCTCTTCGAAAAGCGCCATATCCTCTGTCCGCTCTTGTTCAAGCTCATCCGGATCCCGTCCACGACGCGTAAAAAACCGGTCATAGCCTCGCGACACTTCTTCACGTGCAGCAACGATGGCCTGTCGTAGATCCGATTCTGTAACCAGAGACAGATCCAATTCGGTATCCAGATCCGGCAACGTAAGATCTTCCAGAATCTCAAACGCATTGTCTTGCTCGAATGCCGCCTCGAAAGACCGATCATAAGCATCCCGCAATTCCCGATAGGCCGTCTCGCGTTCCGGACGTTGCATATCATCCAACTTCCACATCACCTCCATCATGATGTGTAGATCCCGTTTGTCTTCCTCCAATACCGGATCAAGTGCTAAACGCCCATACTCGACGGCATGTAAACGCGCCAAGCGCATTTCGGTTGCAATTTCATCGCGCATGGCTTCCACATCGGCGCCGTCAGCCATCAAGTGCCACGCGAGATTGCGCTCACCGGCAAAGCGCTGTGTATGCCCATTAATTGCTACCAGCATGACAGAATACAGGGGCGGATTCTCACGAAAATCCTCGAGCATTTCCAATAGCATATGCAGGTTGACCATACGCTGCGCACCATACGCACGCGTCGGTACGACCGAATTTGCGTCCATGGATGCAGTGATAACTACCACCTGCTGCGAGAGCTGATCATCTGCCCCCGGAATCAAGGCCCACAGATTGCGTAACTCGCCATATTCCCAGCGCGAGGATGTCTGGCGAATCTCGACTGGTAATGCAGGCTCTGCCTCTGCCAATTCGCGCAACTGCCCCCCTTCGTCTCCATCCAGGAAAAACCGCGGCACGGAGATTTCAGATGTAAATACTTTGCTCGTCGCCTGCTTATGATCATATGCAGCATCCGTATCGGCCACAAACACAAAGCCCTTGATACCGAAGCGCAAAAACTCCATCCAGCGGTCCCCGCTATTATAATCCATGACCGCAATGGCCCCCTGCAACGGTGTTCCCTCCAAACGTGCCAGATCCTCGTTTCTGCCCATCCCGAGATACACGATGTGCGCGTCAAATTCCGCTTCCGGAAAATTTCCGGGGCGCATCAAACTCGGGTGCATCGTCTCGCAGGAAAATACGCCCTTGTCCCCGGCATCCACAACCAGGGTACCCGGCTGAAATACGGGGGTAGAGAACCGGATTTCACCATGCTCAAATTCACTCGCCGCAAAACGCGCGGCTACCATTTCTTCTAGCGCCAGATTGCCAGGCGATCCCGGGCTACGTGGCCCCACGCTGGCGATGGCTTGCAGTGACTCCATTGTGCGCTCCACAGAGCCAAAGCCCTCGGGGAGTGCGGGATCTTCGGGATTTGCCATGGTCCCCATTCCCCCGCAAAACAGGAGCAAGCTCGCAGCAGTCACAGCCGATGCGGTGGCTGGTCTTTTGCGCGGCACTGCCACGGCCATGATGTTGCGCTGCATCAGCAGTTTGCAGAAGGCAACCACCGACAACTCCACTTCCCGGCGCGACATCCGGTAGCGCTCCTCGAAAGCATTGACAATATCCAGAACCGAGCGTTCCCCATCCACCATGCGAATCACAAACGTGCCAAATTCATCCAGCTCGTAGCTGCGACGTGTCTCGGGAGGGCGCATCCGCTCGAGAAACCCGCTCCCGCGTTTCAGGGTCAGACTCACGCGCACGCAACCATTCGTCATATCTTCAAACGTAACGCCGGGAAACATCTTGGGCACACCATCTAATGCCATCCGACGATCCACCCTGTTTTTCTTTCTCTGCTTAAGTATTCTCATAATAAATCTTTGACCCTGCCTGTAACTCTCCCTACATCACAGTTTCGCCGTCGATGCTACCAACCGTTACCCTTACACTCGCTTGCGTATCGACACTCTTCACACTGCCGTCTTCAATTTGCACGATCTTGTCCGAACACGACAACATTTTCATGTCATGCGTGGCCGTAATCACCGTTACCCCGAAGTCATGTTTCATCTCATTCAAAAGATCGATAATCTCTTTGCCCGTGTGCAAATCGAGATTTCCGGTGGGTTCATCTGCCAGAATGATCAGAGGCTTGTTTACCAATGCACGAGCAATCGCAATTCGTTGCTGCTGTCCGCCGGACACCTGCGAGGGTAAATGATCCAATCGGTGACCCAACCCCACGCGATCCAGCACTTTGCGGGCATCCTCGCGAGCCTCATGGGGCGTTTTCCCTGCAAATACGCGCGGAATCGAGACGTTTTCGAGTGCGCTCATGGTCGGGATCAAGTTAAAAGACTGAAAGATAAACCCGATCTTGCGGCAGCGGAACCAGGCCAGTTGCGAGGAATTCAGATCCGCCAGCTTCACATTTTCCACCTCGACCCCACCCTCTGTCGGCGTATCGAGACCACCGATCATGTTGAATAGCGTCGATTTCCCGGACCCCGAAGGCCCCATGATCGAAACATATTCGCCTTTATCAATGTCAACGGTAATCCCGCGCAGGGCATGGACTTCCTCCTTGCCCATCACGAAAACCTTTTTGACATTCCTACAGCTTACGATCGTCACGTTCCTACTCCTCTACCCGTAATGCTTCAATCGGTTGCTTGCGTGCCGCCATATAAGCGGGAATAATCGCAGCCGTAATCGAAAGCAGCGCCCCCGCCAACAGGGAAACTACCAGGGAAACCAGCACTGCCGGTAAAGGGAACGTGCGAAACGTATACCCCCCGTAGGTTCGCACCGTTACCAACACGGCCACTAATAGTCCCAATAATAGTCCAAAGGCCGCACCACAAACCCCCTGAACCGTCGATTCCACAAAGTAGGCACGCACAATAAACTGGTCCGTGGCACCGAGACATTTCAGGGTACCAATTTCCTTAATCCGCTCTGTTACAGCCATCAACATCGCATTAATGATGCCCACGAGACACGTCAGCAGGGTTAAACCGATTAACAGATACGTCATCGGATCCATTTGTCCACCAGAGAAAATGTCAATATCATTCTGTTGCAACAGGATGTTGAGGGAATCCAGATCTGCGAGGATCATGGCCCGTATAAACGCCTCGTGTACCAGCATATAGCAAAGGAACGCAATCGCCAGCACCACGCCCGTTAACGTGATCATCGCGCGGCCAAAACGCCGCTGTAACCCCGATATGCTCACACGAAAGACAATCGGCCACGAAACCCTTGTCTGCTCTGGTATATCCGTATTTCTTGCCATATTGATACAAACTATCCTTCAAGTCCGCCAATTTGAATATTCAGGTTCTTGCGCTCTTCCAGCCGCTGTACCATACCGTCGCGAATCCACAGAATCCGGCTCGATACATCCAGCATCTTCATATCATGGGTGGCGGAAATAATCGTAATGCCACGCTCCTCCCGCAACTTCTCAAGCAATTCAATAATCTCCGCGCCAGTATGCACATCAAGGTTTGCCGTGGGCTCGTCCGCCAGGATAATCACCGGATCATTCGCAATCGCCCGCCCCACTGCCACACGTTGCTGCTGTCCACCGGAAAGTTCGAACGGACGGTGGAAGGCACGTTCGCCCAAACCAACCGTCTCCAGAATTGCCATGCCCTTTTCGCGTGCTTCCGTGGGACTATTGCCAGCAAAGATCATCGGCAACGTCACATTTTCCATAGCCGTCAAGACCGGCAGAATGTTGTAGCTCTGAAAAATGTAGCCAATCTTGTGGCACCGCAGCCAGGCCAGCTCATAGGAATCCAACTGTGCCACATCGATTTCATCAATAAACACCATACCCTCCGTCGGGGAATCGATGCCGCCGATCATGTTGAACAGGGTAGATTTTCCGGAACCCGAAGGCCCCATAATCGAAAGGTATTCGCCACGAAACACATCCAGGGTGACGCCATCCAAGGCCTTCGTCACGACTCCACCAGAACCATGATAGTGCCGCTTTACATCGATGGCGCGAATGACAATATCCCGCTGCGCATCCTCGGCTGCATCTAAATGTTTATGAAAATCAACCATGTAAAAACTCTACACAAGCTAACTAAGAACAAAACCTGCCGTAAACAACCGGGCGCACAGGATAAAGATTTTCGAACTATATACAGACGTCCCCTTGCGCGACAACCCCCAAAACAAAAATATTCAGCAACGGCAAGACATAATGCGCGCTACGCAATACCAGTATTTTCATAGCAGCTGCCTCTCTCTCTCAGCTTGCGCTTTCCCAATATTGAACAGATGATTACCACCAATGAAAGATCTGTAACGATTTTAATTTCACGCCAGCCATATTAATATTATGCGACAACCCGGCTTCCCAAGCGCCACACTACAGTTAGAATGTTCCCTCAAAGTCCATCGAAGTATCAGCACCTTTGGCTTTCTTCTTCGTGATGCTGGCGGCGATTTTTTCCTGCAGTTTTTTCCAGTACAGATCTTCGTCGACCGGGAGATCGACAGTTTGCCTAAGCCATGCCGAGAGGTGCATGGCATTGCTGATCTGGAGACCGCGTATGCCTTCCTCCCCGGGGGCGATCAAGGGTTTTCCATCACAGATCGCCGCAACGAAGTTCTCGGTGATGGCTCGGTGCCCCCCACCCTTGCCATGCGGAATCTCGCATTTCCAGACTTCTGGAGATTCCATGCCTTTGGGACAGGTCGCCAGATGTTCCCGAACGGATTGTCGTGTCTTGCGAAATGTAAGCTTGCCGTTCTCGAGGAGCAGCGTGCCGCGGTCGCCAACTATTTCCCAGCGCTCACTGCCGGCGCCTTCGCCAGTCGTGGTGATAAAGACGCCGGTGGCCCCATTGGGATACTCCACAATAGCGGTAGCATCGTCTTCCACTTCAATATCATGATATGTACCAAAACCTAATTTTGCGGTTACGCGGCTTGGCATACCACAAACATACTGCCAGATGTCCAGATTGTGCGGACATTGGTTGATTAGCACACCGCCGCCTTCGCCCTCCCAAGTGGCCCGCCAGCCGCCGCCATCGTAGTAGGCTTGCGTGCGATACCAGTTGGTGACGACGTACAGGTTGCGGTGGATTTCTCCCAGCTCGCCGTCATCAATCAGTTCCTTGATCTTGCAGTGGATAGGCCGGGTGCGCTGGTTGTACATGATGCCGAATACCTTACCGCTGCGGGCTGCGGCCTCGTTCATATCGCGAACCTGTTTGGCGTAGACCCCGGCAGGCTTTTCTGTCAACACATGAAGGCCTGCGTCAAATGCCTGAATGGCCAATGGCGGATGGGCATAATGCGGTGTGGCAATCAGAACAGCATCGGCTGCTTTGGCTGCAATCAGTTCATCGATCGAAGCATAGGTCGGCATGTCATCACCGAACGTTTTTTTTGCCGCCTCAAGCCGTTCCGGGCGAATATCACAGACCGCTGCCAGCCGGCACCCCGGGATAGGGGTATTCAAAAGATATCGGCCGTGAAGGCTCCCCATGCCACCGTATCCGACAATTGCTAAACGTATATCATCCATTTTACTGTTCTCCTTTATTTTTTACCTGTAATACCAATCACGGAAACCTATCAGTATTATTGTTCGCTTTCTGCCAAGCTGCCTCGATCCCACCGATCCCGACCTCTCGGGAGAGTCGGGACGTCGGTGGTGAAGAAAGTTGAGAGATGCCAGCAGCTTTACCGCAACGTTTACCTATGGAGCGCGGCTATGCGCCAGCTTCTTTCTCTTTCAAGTATTCTCTTCGCCTTTCCACAAACCCCATCAGCTTCTCGTGGAGGCGTTCGCGGACATCTGCGTACGCTGGATCATCAATGAAATTGGACTGTTCTAACGGGTCTTGCTCAAGATCCGTCAGGCGCGTCGGCTTAATGAACGGCTCTTGCTTATATTCATTGAGGACGTATATATAGCGGCCATCGTAAACAGCCCGCCAATTGTAAAGCTCGATAAAGATGGCGTCCTGCCTCGGCCCCTCATCGGTCGTAATCCATGAGGCTATGCTGGTGCCCGGTAAATCCTCGGGCGGGGTTCCTCCGGCCAACTCAACCACCGACGGCAGAAAATCGATGGTGTTAACCAGAGCGTCGACGACTTTGCCAGCAGGGACGCCTGCACGCGGACCCCATGCCAGAAGTGGCGTACAGAGCGCATTACGCATAGGCCGTGTCTTTCCACGCGGCGACCCGTCGGTACACAACATCTCGCCGTGATCCGAAGTGTAGATGACAATCGTATTCTCGATAGCGCCGGTTTTTTCCAAGTGCTCCAACACACGCCCGATCTCATGATCGAGGGCCGTAATCATGGCGTAGTATTCCTTGTAGTAATAGCGCGCAAGTGTCTCCCATTTATCGGGAACGTCGCCATCCAGCGTCAGCGCATCCTTATCATACATATCGAGAAATTCCTGGGGCACCACCTCAAACATCAGGTGCTGTGGACATAAGATATGCGGAAGCGATTGCAAACGCTCGGCCTGAAGTTGGGCCTCTGAAAGACCTAAGCCTAATTTTTTGTTGATCTCCCGTATTCTTGCGAAGATAGCCGGACGATCGTCGTACGCATCAATCCCGTACACGCTGTGCGGGCTGCCATAATTCAGGTTCACACACCAAGGCTGGTCATCCGTCTGTCGATCGATAAAGTCGATTGCCCAGTCTGTCTGCAACGTCGGTTCGTATTGCCCGGGAAACTCTTCCTTAATGCCCCCCTCGTCATCACAGAGGTACGAGTTATACGAGACCTGCTTCGGTGTCCCGTACCACTCCTTCCATCCCAGACGGTTTTCAGGCGGAACATATCCCTCCAGCGGATGCAGGCGATCTTTGTGCCAATGTGTTTTACCAATGAGGCAGGTGCTATAGCCCGCTTCGTTCAGATAATCACCAATCCCCTTGAAACGCCCGATATCGGTAATCGGTGCCTCACGGCATCCGGTTTCGTAGGGGTAGCGCCCTGTCTGCACTGACGCCCTAAAAGGGGCACAGACAGGCGAGACCGTCATACATTGATCAAAGCGAATCCCTTCGCGCGCCATGCGGTCCATGTGGGGTGTAATCACATCCTGGTTCCCGTAACAGCCTACGGAGCTTTTGCGGTGCTGATCAGAAGTAATCAGCACGATATTTGGTTGTTGTTTTTTCATTTTTTCTTACCTGTAACTTCACCGCTAAACGCGCGAAAGTATATGGGTATGTGAGGTTGAGAGTATGTGGAGAAAATACGAACAACGTTCCCTCTCGGACACGCACCTTGTCTCGCACCTTGTCTCGCACTTCCTCTAGTTGGACATGGTGCGAGACAAAGGTCGTTCCATCTTCCCACGCACTCACATCCTCCACGCAAAATCTTGCCCCCCCATCATCTTGGCCACCAAAGTGCCCTTGCGAAGCACCAACTATTCAAAATTATCCGATCTCCATACGCACATACTCACACACTCTCAATCTCTCACTCCGCAAACTGGGAAAAATACTTTAAACAGGCTTCGCTCCATTTTCTAGCCAAGCGCTTCTCTTCCTCGAATTTTGCAACTTCTTCTTTGTAGATCTCGGGATCAAGCTCTCCCTCCAACTTCGTCCATTCCGCGAGCATTTCATCTACCACTGCAACACCTGCCGCATAGCGGGCCTTGAGTTCCGTCCAGAGTGACCGGCCCGTCGGCAAGGTGTCATGCCAGGGCACATGATGAAACCACAGGAGATATTGCAGCGGGATTTTCTCCCGATCTGACCAGATGGCCGCCCTTTCCAGGTGATACTGCTCTACAGCCTTACTGCCAGTCGCAGTTCGATTCACCCCGAGGCCCGTAGTATCCGCGTGGTGATAGGCTGCACGCATCTCAGGCTTGGGATCATAATGATTCCAGTCGCAGAGAAAGTTTAGTCCAAGCGGCATGCTGTAATTGACAACAGCATCATAACTTTTAAGGAGAATTTCACGAATGATTCGCTGGGCATCTGCACCGCAGGAAAATGTCATGGCTGTCCATTCTTCCGCAATCACCTCCGGGGCGAGGTCGGGATTCCAAGCCAAACGCCCGAAAGCATACCAATTGGCTGGGTTCAAGGCATTGCCACACCAGCCAGGCTCATCTCCCGTATTGGTAACACCTGCAATGCATTCGATCCGATGCTCCTGCAACTCCCCTTTCAGCATACGAGCGATGGACGACCCCTCGCCTTCCGCATAGGTATCTGTCTGCAGAATGGTATGCCACATAGGCCCCAAGTAGGCGGCTGTGGAGGAATGACCAAGATATTCTTTTGCAATCTGAAATTCCAACGAGAGACGCGTTTTGGGCATGCTGCCAAAAAGAGGCGTAAACGGCTCACAGGGCTGAAAATCCAATGGCCCATTCTTGATCTGAAGAATCACATTATCCAGAAATTTCCCATCCAGCGGGGTAAATTCATCATAGGCATCGCGCGCCCGGTCGTCACTGCTGCCGTAGACGAAGGCTCGCCAGATCAGGTTGCCGCCCTGCGGCTTGAGAGCACGGGCGAGCATGTTGGCTCCGTCAAGATGCGAGCGCTTATATTTTCGCGGACCTGGCATGCCTTCAGAGTCGGCTTTGACCAGAAACCCGCCAAAATCAGGAATCAAAGCGTAGATCTCGTTTACCTTGGCCGTCCACCATGCTTCAACCTGCGGATCCAGTGGATCGGCGGTATCCAGGTTGCCAATGCCGCCCCAACGCTTCATCTTATCTGGCGTGTCGGATGGCCGCATGGGAGCCCCAAAGTTGGCACTGAGATACGTCTGGATGCCCCACTCTCTGAAGATCCCGGCCAGTACCGCTACCTTCTCCAGGTAATCGGCTCGCAGGATCCTAGGGTCGGCATTGACGTTATTCAGCACCAGAGCATTGATGCCAAGGGATGCACATAGCCGGGCATGGTCCCGATACCGCGGACTCACGGTCTCGGGCAAATTCTGCCACTCCCACAGACTGCTGCCCGCATAGCCACGCTCGATATATCCGTTCAGGTCGTCCCAGTGATTCAGCATACGCAAGGGAGCTGCAGGGCTCTCACGCAGCCAAAGACCTTCAATCGGTTTCCCTGTCTGCATCAGACGCAAAAAATGAAACGCCCCATATAAAACACCAGCGTCACCGCAGGAAGTAATGAGTGTCGCGTTTTTGCCCTCGTGGCTTATGCTCCCAATCAAATAGCCTTCCGGCCCAAGATCCTGAATCGAAGCGAAACGATCTTCCGGCAGATAGCTGCGCACGTTTTCGAGCGTACCCAGAATAACCGAGCCATCCCGGTCGGCACGGCTTACAAGTGCGACGGGGTTTCCTGTCAGCACGCGCAAGCCCTGCTGCAATTCTGCTGCTGCATTCCCTATGATGAAGGAGCGACTAAGGCAACAGACTTGCTGGATGACAGCTCGATAGCCTTTCAGCATATCGCCCTCGGCAGGACGGTACCGGAGCCACAGTTGTGAATAGTTCTTCGTTTGAGATTCCGTAATCTCTGCTCCCCCCATCGCGTTACCTCTCATCATTACCTTACGCAGATTGCACCCACAACCCAAATAACGTTCACCAAGCCATCCCGTGGGAGGATGGGACTAACTTTGTCTCGCACCTTGTCTCGCACCTTGGTCCAAATCGACGAAGTGCGAGACAAGGCACCAAATGCAAAGGTTATGTATTAACAACTCTTAAGCATCGTCTCATCAGTGGTCTTCTTTTAATCTCGCATCGAGCTTGAAATCAAAACCACCATTATAGACTCTCAGGGCCCCATGCCCCCAGCGCCAGTTCTGCCGGCCCGTAATTGCGAGTGTGTTCTCTCCATTCTTGAGGTGCTCCACGGCTGAAGATTTGAATTCTGCCTCAAAATTGGTTCGATTACCAGCACCACTGACCTTGGCAATCAGCTCACCGTTCAGATAGATATTCACATTCTGTTGCCGCAAGATCCAGGAATGCATACGAAGGCCATCGAAGCGATCCTTATCCTCCACATGGAAACGCGTACGCAGAAGAGCGGTGTGGTACATGCGCCAGGATGTCGGGAGGAGCGTTTCCAGCCATTCCGAATCGTCGAATTCCGGCTTATACCAACCCTCAGGCGCATGGTTCATGCCCTCAATTACTTCCAGTCTCCAACGGTTGGGCTGCTGGCCTTCGGCTATGATAACCGGGCCTCTCCTATCCCCTCTGTTTGACATGGCTCTATCCGTTTCACTCTCCATCACGAGACAAACCCATTGGCGGGGCACTACTTCCTCAGTTTCCTCTTCCGTCGTCTCCGGCTCTGGCTCCGGATCCGGCGGGATGATTGCGGTCGTATCAGCCAGCATGGTCTCGAGCGCCGTAATGCGCGCATCACCTTCGGGTAAGACACCTTTTAGTCCTGCCAGGAAGCTCTTGGCTTCCGCCAGGTCACCGGCGGCTACAAGATTCTGCATACGCGCCACATCAGCCTCGATGCTCTGTTGCATCTCCTTCGCCGCTCGCGCAAGGTATTCAACAGTCGGAATGTCATCCGAACTCACGCGATCGCTAGCAATGAGCTCATGAGCAAGCTTTTCTGCCTCTTCATAGTCCTTCTGCCAATAAGCCTCGAGCGCAGGTTTCAGCATGTCCGGCGCGTTGGCAGCAAATGGCGACGGCGGGGCCCCCACAATCTGGAGCCGTTGGCGCGGCACCAAGAGCGGAATGCCAAAGCCGGCACACCCTTTGAAGTTATCAAAATTGAATGTACCATCATGCGTCCTGCCCAATTCGCGATACCAGCGATAATTTTCCCAGAAGTGGATAAAAGTATCCTGTCCATGCACCCTGGCCCCAAGCGGTGTCCAGAAGTTGTTCCAGAAGTTACCCCCGTGGCCGGGGAAGGTCGTGTTCCAGGAATGGGCACTGATAAAGGAGCAAAGATGTGCTGCCTTGGTTTTTCCCTCTAGTTCGAAAAGAACAGCCGCAGCTCCCAAAGCGCCGTTACCTGTTGACATAAGGCCATTCTGGATTTGTTCCGGCTTAAATTCGGCCGGAGCCGGTCGATTACCCGCACCCACACCATAAATGATTCGGCCCATTTCACCAGAGCCATCATGATGGTAGTTGACGGCCTTGCGATAGGCTTCCTGGTTGATATCGAGCCCGGCAGCGTCAGCCAAGTGGAAGCCGATCGTTCCAGCCAGTCCCAGCGCCGGCATCAAGCCGTAACCGGTGTTCCCGGGATAGTTATGCCGCCAGGAGCCAAGCCGATGCTGCATAGCGGCTAGCACATCAAGGTGATATTTCAAGTACGGGAGCACATTCCGGTCTCCCGTCGCCATATAATATTCGCCTAATAACAACGAGTCCCAAGCCGGAAACCATGCCCGGGGGCCCCTTCTCGGATCGATATCCTCTACAATCTCCGTCCGCGCCATCTTATTGTAGATAACCCGACGAGCATACCCGAGCAATTCCGGGTTTCCTGTTGCAAGCAGGAATAGCGTATCGGTTCCCAAGAAGTCGGGTCTACGGTCCTTCTGGGCAGCGCCCGAGGTGATCCATTCCTCCAAATTTTCCAAGATCCGCTCGGTTTTAGGACAATTATAGGGGGATGTAGAGCTGTACGTTCCCATCACGGGGAGCGTCAGCTCGACATCGATATTCTCAGTCCCGCGGCGAACGCCAAGCAGCAGCTTCCCTTTGCCTTGGCGTGTTTCGCTCTCTGTAATGGCATTGGCCATCACAATCCAAGGCTCATCTCCCAGCATCGTACCGTTGGCACTGTAGATAACGTCTCCTGCGAAGAGCTTGCCGTCAGCAGGTGAGCCATCCACAATCTCCCCTACCCCCATATTGGGACCGAACGGGCCAACACGGATGCCGGCGGGCCCGATCATCCCGGAGAAGTTATCGTAGCCATGGTGGCGTAAAGCAACATTGATCAAGGTCACATCATTCTTCTGCCACTCGTTCGCCGGCGTAAAGTATTCTTCCGGCAAGTCGTCTTCTTCATTCCTGAAGAACCATTGATATCCGGGTCTCTCGCTGCGAAAGGGAATTGCCGGTAAGCCCACAGCGTTTACCAGGCCTTGGTTCGGCTGCTTTTTCCAGTTGTAACGAACCCTTGCGATACGTGTCACGCTGTCACTGTGCAAACGAATCGTCTCGCCATCAATCTCCGCTTCAGCCGGTGCGTATTCGCCTTCCACATCGGCGACCTCGAAATAGTCCAACGCATTGCCCTCGGCTTGCAGTCCGTTGGCTGTGCCGGGTTGGAAATAGATCGTTGCCTCATCGTAATAGGCTTCAAAGCGGTCGAATGCAGGACCTGTGGCGGGCATATCCGGTTTTTCATAGACGCCCCCCGCAATCCAGCTCAGACTGCGTTTACCCAATAATGCCCCATCTTCAGGCTGCGCGCTGAACGGGATATGTGCCATCCCTGGCAGGATGATACCCACGTTTTCATTGTCCTCGGCAACCAAACGCTGCAGTTCGCGCATTTCACGATGGTGCAACGCAAACGTATGCAATTCGGATGCAGGCGGGACGATCAGACCAAACGGAAGCTCCGCATTTCCCAGAACCCTGCGCCATTCCCGCGTAATGCGAGGAACGACCGAATCTTCCATCCGAAAGCCATCCTTCCGCAGATTGTAGGTATCTTCGTAGACACGATCCAGTTCGTCATAGTCAGAAGGGTTGTCGCTTTCCAGAAGCTGCTGGTAGAACATATAGGGGTAGTTATTCCCGAGTTGCACGACAGCGGCCTTGAGTGCAGTGCCCGCGAGCGGATGCAGGGTACCGTTATAACCGGCGGCAGGATACAGAGGATGCTGCAGGGTATTCTCGGGAATCACCTCTTGCCGTCCAAGCGGTTCCCCTTTGCGCTCCGCCTCCAGCATTGTTTCAAAACGCGTGGCAAATCTAGCCACCCTTTCATCCTCGGGATACCTACCCGTCACAAGAAGCTCCTCGCGACTCAGCCAGCTATTGGGGAAGGCATAGCCTAGATTCATATCAATTATACCGATGGGAACATCTGCTTTCTGGACTAGGTCACGGCCCAGATAGAAAGCTGAATCGGTCATCTGCAGCGCAGATTCGCTGTCGACAACAGTCCATCCCGTCGTCGCTTCCTGCGCCAAATCATGCAGCGGCTCCGCCGACGGGATCGTCTTGATGAAAATCGTCCGGAGCATCGGATTCGGCTGCATCGCGGCAACGACCTGCTGGCCTTGCTCATTTCTTCCCAGTGATATATCAATGGATGTCTGCCGCGCGTGCAGGAACACATCCCCCACGACAATGTTGTTTCGAGACACGGGTTGCGAGTCAGAGGCCGAGACGGTCAACGTCTGCCCTTCCGCATTTGCGGATATCGGGGCGAGCGTTACGGACCACATGCCATCGGCATCGGCTGTGGCCGACTTTGTCTGCCCCGAGAATGCAATCGTGACTTCAGCGCCCTGGGCAGCGCTACCACGAATGGTCAGCGGCTTGTCGCGCTGTAGCACCATGTTATCGCTAAAATAGCGGTTGAGGGTCAGATCTGCTGCCGACAGGCATGCAGCAAACCCGAACATCAAGAGAAAGCTCAAAACGAATCGATTTCCTTTGCGCGTGGTCATACTTCCATACTCCTTGTTTCCCTGTTGCTGTTTTTCTATCACTCAACAGTTATTACAATATATTTCCTCGTCTTCATCCGTCGGTCACCCGCAGGGCGATCAAGTTCACGAGCCTTGCCCCCATGATAGAAGCTGTGGCTGTTGTAACCGCTTGCATTGATTACAACGGTTGCATGCTCTACTATAGTAGAATCATTTGAAAACTGACAATTGCATTTTACGGTAAAATTCATTACATTTTCACGCCATCCGCAGATGATCGAAGCAGCCATAACGCCAAATGCGTGTACGTACGTGCCATGATTCACCCCATACCATAAGGATCTGGTTTCAGACTTGCTCCGGGCCATTTTCGTCCATGTATTGCCAGCGAGCTCGCTTTCGCGAAACAATCATTTTTCCTTGTCCCATCATATGCAAAAGATGATTGTCGACCTAAGGGGCCGAACATCATCCTTCCTGTATAGTAACCTCAATTGAATCGGGTGATGCCGTTTGCATTATGCTCAAGGGGCTCCAACAAGACATTATGTCAGTGGATATTCCTCTGTTTTTCTAGTAACGGCACTTGGGGGCGGTAACCGCATGCCTGCATCATCATTCTTTTCCAGCAGCCCAGAGAATACCGGCGCGCAACATACGCACAAAGCGTTCGTCGGTCACCGAATTGGCGTTGTGCCCTAATGCCGTATACCAGACCCTGCCACCATCGTATTCATGACACCATATGATTGGATGGTCTGCTTCCGGATTACCGCTAGCATGATTAGCCAGAACTTCATGCGAAGAGCGATCAAGCCTTGCCAAAACATGTACATCATTCTCACGCGGATTGGACCGGAACCAATACCATTCATCATGGAAAGAAAAGGTGTCTCCTAATCCCTGCATGGTGGGATGTTCCGGATCTTCTACAATAACACGAGCAGTCTGCATCCCCCGCGGATGATTACGAAAATAGGCACCGATCAACTTGCCATACCATTCCCAATCATAGAGTGTATCGCTTGCCGCATGAACGCCTACGAACCCGCCCCCACCACGAATGAATGCCTTGAATGCAGCACGCTGCTCCGGTTCGGGCAGAACGTTTTGCGTGGTATTGTTAAACAAAACAACATCGTACTGTGCAAGATTGTCCGCTGTAAAATCATTCGGATCTACGGAAGCTGTCATCTTCCATTCCTCCTCACGCGCTATTTCCTCCAAGACTTCTAACCCCGCGCGGATTGCCTGCCTGTGATTGAACCCGGCCGTATGGGAAAAAACCAGCAGATGCATACTTGCGCTCTCTGCCACTGCCGTCGAGACAATCGCGAATCCCATTAACATTGGTACGATCAACGTCTTCATGCTCGTCCTCCTATGCTGCTCGTTGTACTGAATCATCTACTACCCGTGCTTATATCAAACATCTGTAACACCAACAAGAGGCGAAGCGCAAATCGGCATCACAAACCCTTGTTGCGCGCAGGCTGGCATGATACAACATAAGGGACAAACCAGAAGAAAGGAAACCATGAAACACATCGCGTCATCACTCGTTATCGCTCTTTTTGCCATACAGGTACATGCAGATTCCACTCCGCAGACGGTACCGCCAGCCGAAACGATGCTCGGTAAAGGTATCCCGAACACATCGCAAGAATGGTCCGTTGAAGACCGCGAACATGATGATGGTCCTGGCCGTGTGATCGAAGTCAAACAAGGTGAAACGCGCGTTGCGGCCTTGATCTATGGCGAAGGCCAACTGAAACCATATCTGGCTGTGTATGATAACGATGGACGTCGGATATCCAATCCGGGCATCTCGCCAGATGGCGACACACGCGGCCGCTTCCCGCATCACCGCGGCATCTTCATCGGATGGAACCACTTGGATTCAAATCTCGGCCGTGATGACCTCTGGCACTTGAGAAGTGGTGAATCTATGACATTAGCCTCGATCAATGCGGCAGAATCCAGCGAAACAGGGGCTCAGCTTGATGTAACCATCCATTGGATTTCACGGCAACGGGATGACGACCAGGACGGTTTACTCCTTACGGAGCGTCGCCGCTTTCACATTGCCCGAGAAGAGGGTCGTACGTGGATCGACCAGCACTCCGAGCTTGTAGCAGCGCGCGATCTGCGCCTCGGTGGTGACCTGCAACATGCTGGTTTACATTTTCGGGCAGATGCAGACGTAGACAGCGTCAGGCGTCAAACACAGTATCTCTGGTCCCCTGCAGACCTTCCTGCCGGTAATGGACGTATTGTCTCCGACAGCTTACAGTGGGTAAACTTCCGCTTTCCCCTGCATGAACAATGGTATAGCGTCACGCAACTCAATCACCCGGTCAACCACGCCACGGAATTATCATGGCGCGATTATGGGCGGTTCGGATTTTTCTTCACAGATGCGCTAAAGGCTGGCGAAACACGCGTGGTGGCGGGCCGCTTCATCTTTGATGAACGGGCAGAAAAAGGCGACAATGAACCTATTCGCCAACGCGCACAAGATGACCACAACACATGGGTTACGAGCCAGTAACTTCATTGTTCAGACCGCAGACTACAGACCACAGACCACAGACCAACGCGCGACCTCCGCCACCCCCGGCACTCCGTGCCAACCTAAAGCGGCGATTTTTATCGCCGCACCATATCCTCCCTCGACCATATGGAGTGCGGTAACGAGCGAAGCGAACTTACCGCTTTGGGGGGAGCGAAGCGACGTGGTGTACCACCCAGCGCGCT
>PXBF01000084.1 GCA_003567005.1 PVC group bacterium | reverse complement strand
TGTACTGGAGTATGTGCAATGGCCAGAAAAGGCATCGCGCTTGCATGCTGCCCTACAGCGGCAACCAGTAAAGTATGTTGCCTTAGAATCGCGACTACCGTCGGAAGGCAAGCGTAATGACCGGTGGCTCATTATCGAAAACACAGACATTCAACCGGATATTGAAAGATGATTCCTTTAGCCTACATCAATGAGTGGAAAGAGTTTGCGCCTTGGGATATGCAATCCATGGTGGAACAAGACCTGATCTTGAGCCGGATTCTCGTAGAGATATTCAGCGACCCGACATTACAAGACCAGCTCATATTCCGAGGTGGCACAGCATTGCATAAACTTTGTTTTCCGAGGCCACTGCGCTATTCAGAGGATATTGACGTTGTCCAGCGCAATGCAGGTCCTATAGGCCCAATATTCGATGCCCTACGAAATGTTCTGGGCCATTGGCTCGGAACGTCCCCAAGCCGCAAGCAGGGCCCCGGTGTTGTCAATCTGATCTATCGCGTGCAATCCGAGGACACACCTCCGTTGAATTTGCGCATCAAAATCGAGATCAACACGCGGGAGCATTCCCAGGTCCTCCCGCTTCAGCAGCATCAATTTGAAATTGCATCGCGATGGTTCAGTGGCTCAGCAGAGATCACGACGTACGCAATCGAAGAGCTGCTTGCAACTAAATTTCGGGCACTATATCAACGACGCAAGGGACGGGATTTATTCGATCTGGCTACAGCCCTCCGTCAACTTACCCCTGACCCGAATGCCATTATGAATACTTTCCAACGCTATATGGAAGCCGAAGGACAGCGAACCACCAGAGCTGTGCTTTTGGATAACCTGCACAGCAAGTATGAGCACCCCGCATTCATGGAAGATTGCTTGCCTCTTCTTCGTGCCGGGACCACGTTTGATCTGGCAGATGATGCCAAGCTAGTTGAAGAAAAGCTGATTACTCTGCTGACTTCCCCCGGGCAAAGAAGAAAGTAAAATCGTCGCACCCTATCGCATGCCCGCCGCCCACGCCATCTCTCGGCACCTTGGATCTCAACACGAATCGATTGCAGAGAGATTTTACCACGGAGATCACGGGGGCACGGAGCAGCCTTCGCCGCTGCGCGGGCTACGGCGGCCATGGTTGGGAGGTTGCGTGCATTCGTATCCGCTTGTCTCCAAGGATTGTTCTTATATTTGTATGACAACCGGATACGAATGCACGCAACGGTTGTTAAGGAGAAATACGGGAGGCAGATAGAATCAGCACTAACGGAGTCGTTAATAAATAACGTTTACATTTGACACGATATCCCTTGTCTCGCACCTTGTCTCGCACTTCGTCGATTTGGACAAGGTGCGAGACAAAGATACCCCCATACTCCCACGGGAGGCGCTGTAAACGTTATTGTTGAACAGCTCCAGACCGAGCAGATTATGGATACCTCTCAAGCAGGGTATCCCAATGTTGAACGCAGGAACAATGAAATGACAGGCTGGTTGATAGTTGATGCGTTGATAAGTTGATCAGGAAGGGACCCTGTCACGTCTTACCTCTCACGTCTCACCCTCCACCGCCAGCCGTCTGCGAAGTTATAACCAAACCGCAGTGAAGGCGATAACTCAAAGCACCAAACCCGGGGCTGCTGCCTAAAATATCATCATCTCTGTTCCAGTCATAACCTGGTACCGAATAATCACGATACCACTGCCGCCAGCACCGCCATCTCGCTGGGCTCCTGACGATGTGCTTGCGCTGGCACCACCGCTGCCTCCGTCGCCAGTATTCGCTAGTCCGTTCTGGCCATGCTCCGTTAACGAAGTGGCTCCTCCTGGTCCACCGGTTGCATAGATCACCGGGTTTGGCCCGGCAAATGAAAGCGACAAGCCGTCCCCAGGCGCAGGGCGCGTCCCCGCCGCACTGCCTGCACCACCACCTCCGCCGCCAGCATCATTATTAGCGTTACCGCCCCCCGAACCTCCATCATGCCCCTGCCGTGGTGGCCCTGCTTCACCTGTTCCAACATTTGTATTCCCCCCAGCGGCGCCACTTCCTGAGCCGCCGTCTCTGCCAGGGCGCTCAGCAGAAGAGCTACCACCACCGCCACCACCGCCGAGCGCAGCAAGGCCAAAAGCAACGGAGTCGCCACCGTCGCCGCCTTGGTTACCACCGCCGTCTAATCCGGGTCCCGCAGATCCTCCCTGTCCCACTTGTATACCGTGCATTCCTGATTCTACTGCAAGACGACCCGTCAAAAGGCCTCCCGCACCACCTCCGCCGCCGCGCCTGTTGTTATTACGGGCCGCTCCGCCACCACCGCCACCGCCACCGACGATGAGATATTCCACGTCACCTGCGGATGTCACCTCAAAGGTGCTCTCCCCAACATTCGTAAAAACATGTACTTGCCAGAGAATGCCATCTATCTGGGTCACATAATTTGTGTCACCGCCTGCACCCTGCGCCCACGTGGTTGCCTCCGCCTCGCCTGCGCCAACCGTCGACAGCATCATCGCCACCACCAGCCAGCGGCCCCTGCCGCGCAGCGTGTTCGCCGACATTCCCATTCTCATCTTACGCATAGCATTCTCCCTTGCTTATCTATAAATCATAACCTCAGAAATCATCATCACTTGTATCAATTGCATCTTCAGAATCCCTTAACTTGCCAGTTACGTCACCCGTCCAAATGCAGATTAGGGCGAAAGATTAAGGAGAAAGATAAAGGTTGCTTCTGTATTTTCCCTAATCTTTCCACCTAATCTTTCGCCTTAATCTCTCTCCCCCACAGACATATCCTCCGCGCAAAGTTACTCATCCGCATCATCTTGGGAGCCCAAGTGCCCCCACTAGCCAGTAACTTCAGTGTTATATACAAGATGTTGTGGTTTCACCAACGCGCCACCACAAGACTATTTCAATAATCAATATCCAACCATCCTTCGCCATAGGCTACGGCATGGCACAGCACGGAATATCCAATGTCCAAATACAGGAGTCTCAACTTGATAATTGGAGATTGGACTTGGATATTGGATATTCAATTACCAAGTTTCACTCCTGCCTTATCCGAGCACGCTCGGGGCCGCGACTCGTGTGCAACCACTCAGGGCACCTCGACTACCAAACGATAAAACCCTCTCTCACCCTCAGCAGATTCAAATGTGTTTTCCCCGTCCACGGCTGTAACCGTCCCGACATTCTGCCATTCCCCTTCCAGCAAACTAGCCCGAAACTGAACCGTGATCGGTTGCGGAGGCACCCGATCATGCCGCCAATTCAAACGGGGGGTCCCATCATGAAACATGACCTGCGAAATGGCAAATACCGCTTCGGGATTCTCCGGATCCATGCCGGTTACATAGGATTCCCACAGCGGGGCACCATTTGCCGACGCAGATAAGGCAGCATCCTCGAAATCTTGCGGTGTCCAGTCGCGCTCCGGATCCGATTCAGCCAGGAACCACCAAGGCGTTCTTGTATTCTCCGTTACCCGATCGATAAAGACGACATCGATCTCGAGCGGTCCATCGACCGACACAGTGAGCGTCTCACCAGCGATAACCGCTGTGTTCGTGTCGCCACGCCATGCCACCTGTTGGAATGCATCGAACGACGTTGCTGTCACGATGAGCTCTGTATCGGCCGGATACCAAGCCTCAATGGCCTGATCTATCGTCCCCACACGCTGGGCATCGGCACTAGTCAAAGTCAACGCCATGCCAAGCAAGGACAACATGCAGCCATTGCGGAAAAATTGGATTCTGCTCTTAGTCATTCCACTCACCTTATTGCTCATAGCTACTCTCCTTGCAGGTTGAATCTAACCCTGTACTCGGTGCCCCACAGCCAATCCAATGTTGAATTTTCATCGATCGTAAAGGACACGTTCGTGCCGGTTCCCGTTGACGGGACACTGCCAGTACCCGTCCACCCGGTTACCGTATACCGCGCATTACCGACCGTTTCCGGGGAACCGCTCATGGTCGCCGTGATCTCGCTACCTACCGGATAGATATGCGATCCTGCCGCTGGCAAAGGCAAACCATACGGACTGCTGATCGTTAAGATGACATCACTAATCGGTCCCAGCGGCGAAGTCAGCAGGATCTGGATATCGTCAACATAGGCAGAGACCCCCTGCCCGGCACCACTGATCTGCATGCCGGTGTAGCTTGCTCCGTCCTGATTATAAAAATCCAAGCCCGATGCGACCTCGATACCATCAAGATGAATGTCCCACACCTTGTTGATGTAATCACTCCTGACTGTCACGCGTATCCATTCACCCTCTATCGCAGCGACAGCGTTGCTCAATACGGTTGGTGTCGTTCCATCATATACGACGAGGTAGCCATCTACATTGAAGAAGAAAAAGGACGTCGCATCCGGGTGGGCATCCCCCGTGTGGTTAAGGAAGAACACCGGCTGTATATAATAATCTGTCCAGACTTCGGTTTGTTCGTCGACGAACATTCGCCGTAAATACCCATCTTCACCCGTAATCGCAGCAGCTTTGTCGCTACTGCTATAAGCCGTCTCCGATTGCACAACCGTGTCCGCTGCCAGCCAGCCTCCCTGACCGTGCAATGAACCAAGCTCGCGACCCTCAAATGTTTCTATAAACGGAATCTCGTACCAGGCTCCCACAATCATGGCAGCGTGCGGCGCGGACCAATCCGTCTCATTGCCCAGCGCATCGCGTGCTTTGACACGATATGCATACGTCTCGTCTAAGGCCAAGCCCGTATCCGTCCATTCCGGATCAAGAACCCAACCCGAGTTTTGGGCACTGGTCATATTTTCAAACAGATACGTAATCGGGGGAGTGTCATCCGTTGCCGTTGTAGCGGTCATCGAAATCGAGGATACGTCCGACGCGAATGGCGTTACCGCGAATGTCATCGGGTTCGGATCTGGCGGCACAACATCGGGATCCGTAGTCGTAAAACGCCAGGCATCACTACCCGTAATACCGGGGTACGGCGTATCTTCGAGATTGAGAAAAGCACCATCATCAATTTCTATACAGAAAGTCTGGTTTGGTGCCAGCGGACCCGACAGCGAAATCGAAACCGTATTCTCATCGATCTCCACCGCGGCACTGGTCACATCAATCGTATCAACGGCGTTCCCGCCAATCTCGCGAATGACAATGTTACCGGAACCTGCCTGCACCGCTTCATTAAAGACCACTTGGAGCGGTAAGAATAGTGATACATCCGTCGCCTCATGCGCCGGGATCGTACTGACGATGTGGGTGAACCACGTTATACCAAAGGGATTGGTATACATTCTGCCTTCCGAGCCTTGGAATTCCGCCCGCACGTAACGTTCGATACCAGAAGTGCCTCGCAGGTCGAGTGTCGGCCCTTGTGCAACCTCCTGCCCCATCGAAATCCAGCGAACCTCGTTGTAATACTGAGCAGATAAGCTAATCGTGCCATCAAGCTCGTTCACCTCCACGCCGGTAAGTTGTGGGGGCGTGTCGTTCTGCTCCGAGAAAGTTGCATAGAAAGTTCCGGAGGTTAAGGATTCGCGCACATTCGCATGGGTCAGTTCGGGCATGAGCATGTAGGTGCGGTTCCTGGCCACATGAGAACCCTGATGCGTATCATCTTCCGAAATCCCCCAGACCGGCCGATCCGGCATCGTGATGCTCAGGACGCCATCCCATTTGGCGCGGTCCCCGGGGTAGCGGTCGCCTTGATTGTAGATGGCCTGCCCGAAAATATGCGGATTATTGTTATAATGCTCTGCATACCATTGCGGGGCACGCGAGTAGCGACCAGGATGCGCAAAATACCCAATCCCGCCTGCATTACCAATGCCTGCTAACCGCGCCCCCACATCTCTTGTTGTACTGTTATAATCCGAAAACAAGCTTACAATGTGGTCGCCAAAAGAGAGTTCGCTACCCGGGATATCAATCATGGGTGGATCCAGTTCTGACGGCACAATCTCCGGGTCGGTGAACTGCTCCCATGGGTGGGATATATGATCCCTTGCCGGATAACTGCCCGTATTGTGATCGGTAATGGCCAGCGCACTGTATCCACGGCTGTGATAGTCCAGTATCAATTCGCGGACAGTATGATTACCATCACTGCGCTTTGTGTGATTATGGAAGTTCCCCAGATGCACCTCAAACGTATTCCAGTTTACTGTGCGATAAGGATTCGATATTTCCGCAATCCGATTGCCGGAAAGGCCTTGTACCTCGAAGAGATAGGTTCCGTTCTCGGGATCATTACTCTCAATGCGCACGGTTGCATCAAAAGTACCCATTGTGGACTGCCCGAAAGCAATCGTAAACGTTGCGCTCTCGCCCGGAGCAAGCGTTGTGTCATCCCCCGTTATATTGGAACTGATCGTGAAGCCGTTATGACTATCTGTCCCCGATTCATCAAATACCACCACAGGATCCCCGCTTAGCAATAAATCAGCAAAGCCGCTTCCCTCGAGATTCGCGATCGTAAAGGTATTGGAAACACTGCCACCTACCGATGCAACGCCCAATAGTACCTGATCCCCCGGCCCCATCGGTATACCATCGTTAAACAACGCCATATCTGGCGCTGTTAAAAATGTCGCAAACGATTCATTCGGTGTCGCTGCGATAGTCGTTGCCGCATTGGCCGCGATGAACGTGTAATAATACGGCGTACCTGGTGCAAGATCCGTAGCCTCGAAGCTGAATTCCTCTTCCACCACATTTGTAAAGCTGCCAACTTCCCCAGCTTGCGCTGCGCCTGCTCCAACAGCAGCCAGCCAGGCAGCCGCATCACCATGATCGGTCTCGCTCCAATAGGCCGTAACAGTGAAGATCGAGTTGGTAGCTGTCAAACTGCCATGCAATACCGCCGAGGTATCCCGAACGGGATCGACAGCATCATTGGATACAATCATCGCATCCGGTGGGTCCGTAAGAAAGGTCTCAATCGGAGATGCGCCAGTTCCAGCACTATTTACAGCATAAACCATGTAGTGATACAGCGGACCGTAATACAGCCCGGAAATATCCGCTTCAAAAGGTATCGTTTCAATGGCACTTCCAACACTAATGACATGCTGCCAGCCGTTTGTACTATCCGCAGCACCCGGTTCTGTACCCCAGACAAAATACACATCATCGGCTTCCGCGCCCGCTGTTAATACGCCGTGCAGCGTAGCCTCCGTGGATCCAGCTATGCTCGCACCGGTATGCGTGCTCACTACTGGAGTCTGAAGCCCTGCCGACACGACAGCCGTTAATACGATCCGGTGCGGATCGCTCGTGGGGTCATTGCTGAGAATCGAGATGGTTGCGCTATATTGCCCCACCGTATCCGACATGAAATCCACCGTGAATGGTGCACTTTCGCCGGGCTCCAACTCCGTTGTTGTAATATTTTGCGAGATGGAAAAACCACCATGCGTCGTCGTTCCCGTTTCTTCAAAGACGACTGCAGCCACGCTATTCGTGAGCAATAGGTTTGCGGTTGCAATATCATCATTCGCAATAACAAACGTATGCGAAACCGTATCATCGACAACAGCTAGTAGCGTGCGATCATCACCATTTACAACGTTGATACCATCACCGTCGGCAACACGCATAATGGCACCTAAGCGATACCGCAGAACAACAATGCCACTACTCCCGTTGCCACCAGGCAACGGCCGCGGGCCATCATGCCGCGATCCAGAACCGCCGCCACCAGAGCCAAAACTTGTCGCGTCCGCACCGATGCCTGTGCCACCGCCTCGATGACCGGCACCATCTCCGCCGCCACCGAACCCACCAGCCGCGGCATGACTGCTTTCCTCGGCGCCACCACCACCGCCGCCTGCGATTTCCAGTGTTTCCCCAGTAAAATCAGTTGAAATCCCGGGACCGCCAGCTCCGGCACTGCCCGAAGCACCAGCAATGCCCGGACCAGCAGCCCCACCGCCACCACCACCGGTACGATTGCCACTGCTAGCCTCAGATCCAGCACCGCCGCCAAAACCTTGGCTCGGGGTGCCACTGCCACCATCGCTGCCTGTGTCGCTTGTGGTTGCCGCGCCACCACCGCCCGAGCCGCCAAGACGGCCAGGAGTTATGGTGTCTTCATCACCACCACCAGCACCGCCGCCGCCACCACCCAAAGCCGTCTGACCGAACACAGATGAGTCGCCTCCGTCTTTTCCGGTCGCCGCCGCCGGATTCGACGAAGCATCTCCACCTGCGCCAGCGCCACCGACTGTGACCGTGTGGGTCCCGGGGGGCATCGTATAGGTTCCAAAAAGCACGCCTCCGGCACCGCCGCCGCCCGCGCCGCCGCCGGAATTCGTATCGCTTTTGCGCCCGCCGCCACCGCCGCCGCCCCCAACGATCATGTATTCTATTTCCAGTGCGGATGACGCAGAAAAGGTGCTCACGCCTTCGGTCGTGAACACGTGGACGTTCCACGGAACGCCTTCAATTTCCATCATATACACTTCGTCGCCGCCCATGGCCAGCAAAGGCATGAATTCCACGGGCGCCGACCAGGCGTTCGTCTCGGCTGATTCGCCATACAAACGCCAGACATAATTTGTGAACATCGACAGTCCCGTCATCTGCCCTGTCACTTCGCCGGCATCCTGGCTGCCCAGACTCAAGCGGTTCGGCCAATCGCTCGTGCTTCCCGTTCCCTGATCTGTCTCGGCCCAGACAAGCACCGCGTTCGTCAGGTCCTCGTTCACTGTCGCTACCGCCGTCGCCGCGTTTGGCGTAATATCCGTTGTATCGAGATCCGCCCAAACAATTTCCCCCTCTGGTGGTGGCAGCATATACCGCACAACCACAATACCGCTGCTACCGCTGCCGCCATCATGACCATCATCAGCACCGTGGATTATGCCAGCACCGCCGCCGCCGGAACCAAAGCTTGTTGCGTTTTGTCCTGGAGCGTTTTGACCTCCAGCGCCACCTCCACCGAAACCACCGCTACCCGCCGAGCCACTCTGCCTGATGCCGCCGCCGCCGCCACCAGCAAGCTCCAAAACGGATCCCGTGAAGTTCGTCGAGATACCGGACCCACCATCGCCGCCCGAACTACTGGTACCATTCGCGCCAGCTCCATCCGCACCACCACCACCACCGCCGGGGCGTTCACTGTTAAATCCTCCACCATCGCCTCCATCAAACCCCTGCCCTGATGTGCCATCGCCACCAAGTGAAGTAGTCAGACTCGTGGTGACAGCACCGCCGCCGCCCGACCCG
This sequence comes from PVC group bacterium, assembly GCA_003567005.1. Taxonomy (GTDB): domain Bacteria; phylum Verrucomicrobiota; class Kiritimatiellia; order UBA8416; family UBA8416; genus T3Sed10-140. The sequence continues at coordinate 90 of PXBF01000084.1, read as the reverse complement.
CCTGGGCGTCCCGGCAGGAGTCCAGCCGTGTCGCTACCACCACCCGCGGCACCGCCGCCACCGCCAAAGGCCGTGACATCAAAGACCGAG
>PXBF01000003.1 GCA_003567005.1 PVC group bacterium | reverse complement strand
CCGGCTTCCCCTCGCCCGCCGAGGAGGAACTGCTCGACACAATCAGCCTGGACGAGTTTCTGGTACGTAGACCCGAAGCCACCTATATCCTTAATGTATCAGGCGACTCCATGCAGGATGCGGGTATCCATCCCGGCGATATGGTGCTTGTGGAAAAGGGTGAAAAACCCAAGCAAAACGATATCGTGATCGCCCAGATAGACGACGAATGGACGATGAAGTATTACGGCAAGGACCGCGAAGGCGTTTATCTGGATCCCGCCAACACCAAATACACACGTATCCGGCCCGCCCGGACCTTGAACATTGGCGGTATCGTACGGGCCGTTATCCGGAAGTACGCATGAACACCGCCCCTATCATGCTGCACAGCTTTCCGCGTGCCATCCTCCATGTTGACGGCGATGCTTTCTTTACCTCCGTGGAACAGGCCCTGAATCCTGATTTCAGCGGCAAACCCGTCGTTACCGGCAAGGAGCGCGGCATTATCGCCTGCGCCTCCTACGAAGCCAAGGCGCGCGGGGTAAAGCGGGGCGTAAGCCTGTGGGATGCCCGCAAGCTCTGCCCGGATCTTATAGTACTACCCAGCGATTACGAGACCTACAGCCTTATGTCCAAGCGTATGTTCGAGATCATGCGCCGCTTCACCCCCGACGTGGAGGAATATTCCATAGACGAGGGGTTTGCGGACATTACCGGTATGCGCAGCTACTTCCGCAAGTCATACACGGATATTGCCAAGGAGCTGCAGCAAACTGTCTATAAAGAACTCGACCTTACCGTCTCCATAGGCCTTAGCCTGACCAAGAGCCTCGCCAAGATCGGGTCGGATTATCGCAAACCCGCTGGCCTGACCGTTGTTCCCGGTAACCGCATACACGAATTCCTGCCGAAGATTCCGACGTCAGACGTATGGGGCCTTGGACGTAACCGTGTGGCTCTACTGGCCAAATTCGGCGTGCAAACCGCCTGGGACTACGTAAACCGGCCCGAAGCCTGGATTCGCAAGCTGCTGCACAAGCCAGGCGCTGAAATGTGGCAGGAGCTGCGCGGCAATATGGTCATGCCGCTCGACAAGGAGTTGCAACGCCCCGAAGCCTCTATCAGCAAGACAAAGACTTTTTCGGCTCCGTCCGACGATCCCGACTTCGTGTATGCCAAACTGGTACGCAATCTTGAATCGGCCTGTATAAAGCTGCGGCGTCATCACCTGCGGGCACTCGAAGTCCAAGTTTCCCTGCGCGCGAAGGATTATGCCGAAGCTGCTGCCGGGGCACGCTTGTCGCGCACATTCCAAGGTGCCCACGATGTCATGCCGGTAATTCGCGAACTCTATCGGCAGCTATACCAATCTGGTGCCACCTACCGGGCAACAGGTGTCGTACTCACCGGTCTATCCGACGACAGGCAGTATCAATACAGCCTTTTCGAAGATCCTCTCAAGATCGAGAAGATTCGAGCCCTAGGCAAAACACTGGATGCCATTCAAACCCGCTTCGGCAAGCACACCGTCTGCCTGGGCACGGGACTTTACATCACAGCCGAGCCTCCCAAAGAGCGCGACACCCCCGTCTGGCGCAAGCTCCACCGGCTCCCCGGCGAAACCACCCGCAAGCACATCAGGCTCCCGGTACTGAATATCGTAGTGTGATGATTACCCGAATCGGTAATGCTTGCGCACGGGCGAGAGCACTTTCCACTTGCAGGCCATACCCGCAGGAAACGTCACCAGATCGCCCTTGCCGGCTTTGACCCCATCCCCACCCTCCGGCGTCACCTCGATCTCGCCTTCCAGAAAGTAGCAGACCTCCTGCTCATCATAGAACCAGGGAAACTCTGATATCTCTTTCGTCCAAACCGGCCACCCGAATACACCCAGCTCTTCCAGCCGCTCCGGCGTAGGATTATGTTCTACCGTAATATCCATATTCAGCTCCCGTCTTACATCACCCGCTCTGACAGCTCCTCATACACGGAATCATACTCACTTACGAGCGGGGTACCAAATGTATTTTCTATCATTTCAGGATCGCAGCAGGATCATTTCTGGCACTGCGCTCAAATTTCATTTGTCAATATTTGTCAATTTGACATGACGACAGTATAAACAATTGAGAACTGCAGTGGCCACATAAAGACACAACCAAAACCAGCAAAGGCATAAAAAAGCCGCATTCCTTAAGAAATACGGCTATTTGCTGGGGTTTTCGGGGCTGGTGGTGGGGGAAGGATTCGAACCTTCGAAGGCTATGCCAGCAGATTTACAGTCTGCCCTCGTTGTCCACTTGAGTACCCCACCCAGCGCGGATTGAGATTGGAATACTGCCCCATAACGCAAAGCGTTTCAAGGGAAAAACGCGTAAAACACGAATCCCAAACGGATCCACATTGCATTGCACCTGATCACATGGCAGAAATCTCGAAAATGCAGTCTCCGTTTTGCACAATAGACAATGTCATATTCTCAAAAGAATCAGTCGATAGACCGTTACCTTGTGATTCCATGAACCTGGATCTGGCGTTTTACGGCCCACAATTTGACAGCAAGCAGGTCTATTGTTACGTTGAAGCTTGGATACGGGCATATTTTCCATTCGATGCCGTAACGGCATGCTGAATGAGCCTGATGTCCAAAAGCGGTTTCCTGCTCAACGAAACAATCGATTCGGTCCAGCAGGAAGACACTACCATGCAGTAGAATGCGGAAACCGCTGCCGAATCAAAAATGCAAGGAGGAGTAACATGTACGACAAATTGCATACAGTAACGACAATACTGGTCGCAGCAACCGCCCTATTTGCCATCTCTGCAGTTCAAGCAGGACAACATGGCGGACTCGGGGAAAAGCATGTCGCAGTACTCGTCGGCGAAGGATTCCACGATGGTGAAACACTGATGCCGATGGCATATCTGGTCAACCGTGGTGTCAAAGTAACCGTAGTAGGTGTGGAACCGGCAGAACACACCGCCTATAACAGCGAAATCACCGCCGCAGTGCATAAATCCGTCGCAGACGTATCCGTGGATGACTTCGATGCACTCGTCATTCCGGGCGGACGTTCTCCCGATTGGCTGCGTCAGCACGATGCGGTTGTTGCGTTTGCACGCGACTTCTATAAATCCGGGAAACCGGTTGCAGCCATCTGTCATGGACCACAGGTTCTGATTACGGCCGGGGTTCTCGATGGTGTAAAAGCCACTTGTTTTCCGGGCATGAGCGATGAGCTCAAGGAAAGCGGTGCAGACTATGAGGACAAAGCTGTGTTACGTGATGGCAACTTGATTACCTCAAGAATTCCGGATGACATCCCCATGTTTTCCGAAGCCATCAAAAAAGCACTGTTAGAATAAACGCAACAAGGTATTCCCTGCTCCGGCAGTATCTTTTCAAAGCGATTTTACTGCTGGGGGGGGATCCCCCTTTCTTTACTTCGATTTTTCTCTGCAATAAAGGCTGACACAACGTTCAGAGGATATGTTCAAAACCAAAAATATGAAACGGCTAACCGGATTAGTCTCTTTCCACCTCTTAACGGCACCGTTTTCCACTCTCAATCTGACTGATCTACTACCTTTTCATCAGCGGAAATACGAACGACCTTGGTTCCCTGTAAATCCAGCTCAACTTTTTCTACATTGGCCTTTGATACGGCCAAGGCAAAACCATAATAGGCCATATCATGCGTTCCCATGAATGGCACTTCACGCGCAATGTTCCAGGATAGCGTGCCATCACGCAACTTCGGCTCCTCAAAGGTAACCTGCACGGACCCCGAACTTTCCGTGTGACGCAAAAGCACAAGCACCTCTTTAGTAAAATCCAGCTCCGCCTTTTCAATGGCCTCTTCAAAACCTGTACGGTTATTCCAACCATCCTGACCGCGAATCTTTCGTAAAAACCGGTCCAGCTCAGCTTGCGAGCGAATCATCACCGATTCGAAACCGGAATACCCGTGTTCCCGCTCCGGTATAGGGATACGCCTGAATGGTTTTTCCTCAGACGCATCATCCGCCATGGACAAGGTCATATTCACTCCCAATAGTACAGTGCACATGAGTACAACAATAAAGGGCATCCGCATGTTTTCTCTCCCTTCCATTACACAAAGAAAGCAAACCTGCTTTCCATTAGCCGTTACGGCAACAACAAACATAGCATGAATCGTTCATGCCTTTATAATATAAAGTTGCTTGCGTACTCTTGTAAAGACGAGAAACATAAATGCTAATGTGGATATAGTACTCATTTCTTGCAAAGGCGAATGATATCCCCTTTGCCCATGCCTGGTATGTCGACGGCCATTGTCTCGTGATGCAATACGTCGCCTGATACTTCAGCAAGAAACACTTCGCACAAAACATAAGCTTTACAGCCAGGCTCCATATGGCCGCCATAAGCCCCTTTTTCTGTGGCAAGTGACACGTGGATATGTGGTCTTCCTTGGACGACGATTCCGTTCATCGCCAATACTTCAATCCCATCCTCTCCTTGCGCAAACCGATTCTCGCAAGGGAGTCGGTTATGCGCAACCCAGTGCAGAGAATGGGCGCAAAGCGTACCATATCCCCCCATGACCACTGCCTGTGCAATTTCGTTATGCTCCACAAACGAGGATACCGCCCAAAGAACATCCTCATTGGGATCAACACGAACAATATGGATAGCTTTGAAATCAAAAGAAAAACCCTGCATGACCGAATCACCCTACCTTTCGTTCTTGAAAAAGCACGTTAATCGCAGCCCAACATATCATAAAAAAAGGATGCTACAGCAGCAAACCATCCGATGCCTCGAACAGCAAAATCATGCTCTCCAAAATAACCTGCCCGGAGCCCAATCCATCGCCGGAACCCTTGGAATTGTAATCGTGATTCCTGGAAACGCTGGCAGTTTCGCTCGCCTGTCACAATGATCAGGGTCGACTGCGTCCGCTCATGCAATATGCGTGCAGTTGCGACCGTAGTTCTTCAACAATTTCCGGGTAGTCGAAATACAGGTTTGTCGTCTCGCCTGAATCCTGGTCGAGATTGTAGAGTTGTCCGGGAGCATCCGGCGCCCTCTCTGGCAGGACGTAGGGGTGCAGTGCTTCGTCCTTCTCGTAGTCGTTGCCGCCTGATCCCCGGTGATCGAGGTACTTCCATGGACCCTTGCGGATGCTGAGCGCGAGACTGGAGGTTTGATGCAATGTGTGTTTACGAATGGGCTGGTCTTCGGGCTGGTCTCCCAGTAGAACCGGTAGGATGTTGTAGCTGTCCTCTGCGGCATCATGCGGAAGGTCGAATCCGACAAGCGCTGCGCATGTGGCCATGATATCGCAGAGGCAGACGGTCTGGTTCGTCTGTTGTCCTGGCATGATGTGTCCCGGCCAACGCGCGATGAACGGGATTCGGTGTCCGCCTTCCCATTGATCGCGTTTCAAGCCGCGCCAGGGACGCGCCCCGTCGTGGCGGTAGTCATTGCGCATGTGCACGACACTGGTCACCTCCGGTCCGTTGTCGCTTGAAACCATGACAAGGGTTTCATCGGCAATCCCCAGGCGTTCCAAGGTGTTGAGCAATTCACCTACGACGTGATCGAACTCAAAGATGAAATCGCCGTGCGGCCCCGCGTCTGTCTTGCCTCGACATCTGCTGGACGCGAACGAGGGCAGGTGCACTGCGTTGGTCGGGTGGTACAAGAAAAAGGGCCTCTCGGGGCCGTTCCGAACGTGCTCCTCAATAAACGCAATGCTCCTCTTCAGGAAGACCTGGTCAAGTTCCTGAATGTCGAAACCCGGCGCAATCATGCCGTGGCGGTTGTCATGGGCGTACGGATGTTTCGGGAGTGCCTTTTTGTCCAGTTCACCGGAGGGTGGCACCGGGATCCGGTCACCATCAATAAAGGCGTAGAGGAAGTCCGTTCCAGAACAGCAAGCTGTGCCAAAGAAATGGTCAAAGCCCCGGTGGATGGGGGCATCAGGAATGGCCCGGGAATAGTCGATGCGTTTCACCGGCTCCAGCCCGTTCTCGTTGATCGGATTCCCATCCTTGTCGAGGAATGAGAGGCCGACATGCCACTTGCCGAAACAGGCGGTCGTGTACCCTTGATCATGAAGCATGCCGGGGAGCGTCATACGGCCCTCTTCGATCATGCACGGCCCGCCAGCACCCGTGAATACGCCCGCCATACCGGTGCGAAAAGCCATGCGTCCGGTGAGTATGCTGTAACGGCTGGGCGTGCAAACAGTGGATGGCGCATGAGCATCCGTAAAGGTCAGTCCTTCCCTGTGGAGCCGGTCCAGATTGGGCGTTGGCACTTTGGAATCGGGATTGTAACAAGCAACATCCCCGTAGCCCAGGTCATCAGCCAGAATGATAATGATGTTCGGCGTCTTCATGTTTGCCTTCGTTAGCACCCAACGCGATCGTATAGTATACACCCGTCTTCGTCTTGCTCCATCACAGCATTGAACGCTCTGTTCTTTTGACGACCCCCGTTGAACAGACACCACTCTATCACTGGCGTTTGGACTTTTCAATCATTTGGGAGCGAACGGCGCGGGTCTGGCGCGAGCTATCGCGAGTCGCCCGGCCCCTCTGGTTGGGACGGCTGATTCATCTCTAAATCGAAATCCAAATCTATATCGGGATCGGAGTCGGTGTCGGTCGGTACGAGTTCTAGTGTTGGGCCGGAGAAAAACTGAACAATTAATCCTGTTTTGAACTGAACCGCACATCAGGGTTAGTTTTAGTTGACGCTTCGACCGGAATCTGCTCTGATGCGTACGACTGAGGTCGTCGTCGCGGTCGGCTTTTTTCCGCTGCGCCAGTGCCCGCGGGGCCGGGAAACGATTGGATGACCTGCCGGTTGGGAGGAAAGTATGCGAAACGCTTCATGGAAGATCATGGCGGCGACATTGGCCGTCGGGCTCACACCCAACGTAACACCGGGAGCTGACATCGTGATGGATGCCAGCCTGAACACCGACGGCAACAACCGCTGGGAGAACATCGCCACCGATCCGGCCGATATGGAAGGTTTGCTGGACACGGCCAACGGCGTGACCCGCGTGGCGGTGTCGAGCACAGTGGACGGCATCACCGCCGCCTACGACTTTCCGGGAGGCGGAGAAAACAGTCACGGCGCCAAGTTCGTCCGAATCAGCGACGGAAGCGATGTGAGCTTCGGCAACCTCGAATGGAACAACAGTCCGGTCAGTCTTGAGATCTGGTTCAAACCCGACCCTGCGGCCAGCTACACGGAGAACGGAGACATTCTCTTCGAGACCGGCGGAGGAATTGGGCTGGGGGTCTTCTACAATGACGGCATGCTCCAGGTTGGACGCAATTCGCAGCCGCGGGTCATCAACCACGATGTATCGGCCGTGGCCGACGAGTTCATCCAGGTCGTGGTGACCTATGACAGCTCGACGGGCACCGACAATCTCGTGCTGTATGTGAACGGACAGCATGCCGTAACAGCCTCAGGCACTAGCGGCAACTGGTGTGGCGGCGACGCGGCAGCCCTGGCCCAACGCGGCGGCGCCAACGTCGGCGGCCTCGGCGGCGGCCAAATGAATTCCCAGAGTTTCCATGGCCAGATGGCCATTTTTCGGGCCTACCGCAACCGGATTCTGACGCCGGTGGAAGTCGAGGCCAACTACGAGGCCGTCGCGAATCAACTGTTCTCGAACCTCACCGCCACCGAGGTCACGACCTCCTCGGCGCTGCTCGGCGCCGTGCTGTCGAGCGACGTGAGCGCCGCGACGCTCGTCTGGGACACGTCCGACAAGGGCACCGACGACACGGGCGACTGGAGCGGCAACCTCGGCCTCGGCGCATTGGTGGAAGGCCCCGTCTCAGGCACCGCCACCGGGCTCGCTGCCGACACGTTCTACGTGTTTCGCTTCTTCACCGCGCCCGATGCGTGGTCGGCACCGGCCTTCTTCGCCACTGAGCTGACCGCCGCTCAGACCCCGGTTTTCACGACAGTGGAGGCGGCCACGCCGGTCTCCATTGCGCTGGCATGGGAGGACAATGCGACAACCGAAACGGGCTACGTGCTGAAACGGGCCTTGAGCACCGCAGGACCGTTCGACGTCGTTGCCGAGCTGCCCGCAAACACCTCGAGCTACGTGGACTCCGGACTCACCCCGGAGACGACCTACTTCTACCAGTTGGCGGCGGTCAACAACAACAACCAGAGCCAGACCGCCTTCGACGACTGCCAGGCGTCCGCCACGACGCCGCCGCTGCCGCTCATCCGCTGCCAGCTCGGCGTGCTGTCGATGGGCACACTCGGCGGGCTGAACCCCGCCACGGGCGAGGCCTGGAAGGTGGGTGACTTGTACCGATTGGTGTTCATCACGAGCGCCAACACCACGGGCGCCTCAACGGACATCAGCACCTACAACGCGTTCGTGCAGGGCGTCGCGGAGGCTTCAACGGCCTTTGATCTCAGCGGTGCGACGTGGAACGTCATCGGTTCAACAGGTGCCGTCGCGGCAAGGGACAATACTGCGACCCATCCAACCGAAGACGGTCCCGGCGAAGCCATCTACCTGATGGATGGCGAGACGGTCATCGCGAACGACTACGCGGACCTGTGGGGCGGGATCAACAACTTCCTCAACCTGGACGAGAACGCCGAACTCTTCAACACGGACCGGGTCCTCACCGGAAGTCAGGTTAATGGCACGCAGCCCACTGACGGCCGGGTGCTGGGCGGCTCGACGGAAGACCCGCCCCGGATCATGACGGGACGGAGTGACAGAACCGGAGGCGGGTGGATGTTGAATTTCAACGCTCTCACAACACAAGAATACCCCGTCTTCGCGATGTCGGAGCCGCTGACAATTGAAAGCGGCGCGCCGGCCGGCACGATAATCGTCATCCGGTAGCGCGACCGCGCAGGACCGCCAGAAGCAACCCACCGCCGGCCGTCGCGTCATCCGACGGCCGGCGGTTCTGTTCGGCCCAGGGTGTGAACGGATAAGACATTTTGCATGTTTTCCGAAAAAACACCTTTTTGGGGCAAACCTCTGGTGACGCAACGTTCGCGGATGTTTTTATGCGCCCGCCCAGGCCATGACGGGTTCGGAGTCGTAGTCGGGGAACGGATCACCTGCTTGTGCGTCGCACGCAGGCAGGTCGGGCCAGGGTTCGATGACCGTTCCTTTGCTCGGTGGCGCGCGGAATGGCATGACGCGCACGCCTTGCTGCCATAGCCTGAAATGGCTTGTGAGATATGCGGGCTAGTGTGCTGTCCCATAAATAATATTTCACAATATTGGCTGTCATGATAGTCTCTGTTCATGAAAACTACACTACAACACCAAAGCCGCTCCATTCGTATGGACCGCAACCGCCGAATCAATTTTCAAGAAACTCGAAAAACTGTGTG
>PXBF01000188.1 GCA_003567005.1 PVC group bacterium | reverse complement strand
GGGCCGTTCAGCCTGCGCAAGCTTGGCTTCACTGGGGTCGCTTCGCTCCGTGGTAGGACTCTTTGAGTCCTGTATATATAACTAAACAACACATATACTATACTACTACCCCCCAACCAACAGACGCTTCAGGTGACAGGGCCCCATCGGTGCCGGAGCAGCCTTGTTTCCTCATGCCGGGCAGCACAAGCCGCCGCGCCGCAAAACGCCGGTACCCCGTTGGGGCCCCGGCGAGGCGGCGCTTGCCGTCAAGAACGGCATCGGCTTTTAACTGCCCGGAAGCCTGTCCGCCATAGCTCGCAGAGCGACGGCGGATCGGCGGCTGCTATGGCACTTCCGGGGCTCCGTCACCTTCCGCTCAAAATCCCCCACCCACCGCCCTAGTTCTCACTTCGCGCGGTTCCGCAACCCCTATCAATGATTCAGGTTGTCGCTCTCATTTGCATGCATTTCGTGAACCAGATTGTTTAAAATACCGCGCATTCAAAGCATTGCACTTGTTTCTCCATGTGAAATATGCCAGCTTCAAAACTGTTGTCCACCATGGTGATTGAGGAGCGATAATCAACGATGCTTGAGAAACGATGGAACTGAAACTTGAGGATCTTGCTTACCAGCGGGAGGCTATCGACACCGTGGTTCGGCTGTTCGAGGGGCAGCCGCGCAATACGTTTGACATGGCATGTCATGAAGGCGTACGGAGCAATGTCCTAACGATCAGTGCCGACCAGATTCGCACGAACCTCCTTGGCATACTCGAAGACTCAGGTATCGACGAGGACACCGCTTGTCTGGACGATGCCCTCGATTTTTGCGTGGAGATGGAGACCGGGACTGGCAAGACGCTCGTCTACCTCAAGACGATTTACGAACTGTACCGTCAGTACGGGTTTACGAAGTTTATCATCCTGGTCCCCTCGGTGGCGATCAAGGAAGGCGTGCTCGCCACCTTCGATGTTTTCGAGAGACAGCTCGCCGATGTCTACGGCTTTACCCCCGCATGCTTCGAGTACGACAGTAAGCGCCTTAACCGCGTGACCGCGTTTGTCGAGGAACAGCATCCACAGATCATGGTGATGACGGTTCAATCCTTCAACACGGAAGACCGCATCCTGAATCAGGCACAGCGTGAAGACCTTTTTTTCAATATGCCGTTTATTGAAGCCATAGCCCGCACGCGCCCAGTAATCCTGATGGACGAACCCCAGGAGGGTATGGATACCGAAAACTCCATTGCCCGTATCGACGCGCTCAATCCGCTCTGTAGAATCCGCTATTCGGCAACGCACAAGGTCATGCGGAATCTTCTGTATCGGCTGACACCTTTCGATAGCTATCAACAGGGGCTGGTGAAGAAAATCGAAGTGCTTACCGTAGCAGAGCAGAACGAAGAAGCGACGTTGCGCGTCGAACTGGTAGAGGTAAAAACCTATCAGGACGGGAAACTACCGCGTGCAAAACTGCGCCTCTGGTATGCGAAGAATGACGGCAGCTTTACGCTACGTGAATCGCCGCTCCTGAAGGTCGGTGATGACCTGGAGGAGAAGACGGGCAATGTCGGCTACCGGGGTTACGTGATTCGTCGCATCTTCAAGCCGCTTCGCGAGAAAGTCTACCGCTGTGAGTTCGAGAACGGCGCAGTCATTGTGGAGAATGAAAAATCGGCCGACCTCGCTGGGATCTTCGGAGAACAACTCTACTGGCTCATCGACAGTCATTTCAACAAGCGCGAGCAGCTCGCGCTAAAAGGAATCAAGTGTTTGTCCCTCATCTTCATCGACCGCGTGGACAACTACGTCCAGCCCGACGGCATCATTCGCCGACTATTCGCTGAGAAGTATCGGCAGGTATGCAAAGAAAAATTCGATCTCGAACCGTCTGACGACGAAATCACGGCAATTCAGGGCTACTATTTTGCCCAAACAGGAAAAGGCGAGTACACCGACAACGAGCGTTCCATGCGGGGAAACAAGGAACTTTTCGATCTGATCCTTAAACAGAAGGAAGAACTGTTACGCATCGGCAATCCGGTTGAATTCATCTTTTCGCACTCCGCACTCGGTGTCGGCTGGGACAATCCCAACGTCTTTAATATAGCCACACTGAATCAGAGTTATAGCGAGATCAAGAAGCGACAGGAAATCGGACGCGGACTCCGAATCTGTGTAAACCAGGACGGACAGCGCGTCTACGACGCGGAGGACTGTCCCGAGGGAGAAGAAGTAAATCTGCTAACCATCGTCCCGAATGAAACGTACGAGACGTTCGTCGCGCAGTATCAGAGCGAAATCAAGGAGGTCTACGGTTCGAGTGTATCGGGTGCGAAGACCCGCCACAAGAAGAAGGACAAGCATCCCCGTAAGCGGCGCGTCAAACGCAACGGCGATATTTACGGCAGCGACTCCTTCCGCGAATTCTGGCGCAGGCTCAGCCAGCGCACCGATTTTACCGTAGTGATTGACGAGGATGCTGTCGTTTCACGCGCCGTCGAGGCTATCAACGCCCTGAAGATTGAACACTATACCGCCGAAGTCGCTTTGAACCGCGTCCAGCGCCTCGAAGCCGAAGGTGTCACAACAGAACACAAAGGCAGTGAGCGACGGCGCTTGCATGCTGCGTTCGGGGCTATGGACCTCATCGAAGAAATCAGCGAGGGCACTTCCCTCGCTTACCCTACCGTGCTTCGTATTCTGCGTGAGGCCACAAATCGCGCGGCAATCACCGCAAACCCCGCCCGCTTCATCCACGAGGCATCATCCCGCATCCGGGAAATAGAACTCGACGAACTGCTACGCGGTGTTTGCTACATACCGTCTGGAGACGCATTTGACATTTCCTTACTCGAACCCAGTATCGTTACATTTGCTGATACAATCGAGACACCCAATCGAGGTCTTTACGACCGGGTGATTTTCGACAGCAGCTTTGAGCGTGACTTTGCCGGATTCGCGGACAACGACGACGAGGTTGTCTGCTTCCTGAAACTGCCCCCCTTCTACCAGATACCGACCCCCATTGGCCCGTACAACCCCGATTTCGGCATCGTTTTTCGGCGCAAAAGCCTTAAGGATGCCAAAGAAACGGAGTTCTACTTTGTTGTCGAGACCAAGGGCACCAACGAGCTTACCGACAAGAAGGCGCTACGTGAAAGCGAAGTCTACAAGATCAAGTGTGCCATGAAGCATTTCAATGCGCTGGGCGTGGATGCACGCATCCACTACGATGCACCAGTGAAGGAATACCCGGTTTTCAAATCTCGCGCCAAGGAGGTGCTGCATGGCGAGTGACATTATTCCGGCAGAACGAATCGAGGGGATGATACTGCAGCTTCGCGGCCAGAAAGTGATGCTGGACCGAGATTTGGCTACGCTATACGGCGTAGAGACCAAGGCACTGAAACGTGCGGTAAAGCGCAATGCAACCCGGTTCCCCGATGACTTCATGTTCGTTATGAGCCAGGATGAACTCACGGAATGGAGGCGCCAATTTGGCACCACCAATTCCGAACGGATGGGACTGCGCTATCCGCCGATGGCCTTCACCGAACAGGGCGTTGCCATGCTCTCGGGCGTGCTGAACAGCGAGCGTGCGATTGCGGTGAACATTGCAATTATGCGTACCTTTGCACGATTGCGGCATATTCTGGCATCCCATGCCGATCTTGCCCGTAAACTGGACGATCTTGAGAAGAAGTACGACAAGCAGTTCAGGGTAGTCTTCGATGCGCTTCGGGAACTTATGACCCCGCCCGAGCCACCATCCAAGCAGATTGGCTTTGGCGTTCGCGAGCGGCAGGCAAAATATCAGACCAAGAGGAAGAAAAAGTCATGACCAAAAGCATGCAAGACAAAATGCCATTCACGCCGGATTTGAACCGGGAACGCCTCGAACAGCTCCGGGCTCTCATGCCGGACTTATTTACCAACGACGGCGGGCTCGATCCCGATGAACTCAAGCGACTTGTTGATCCCGAGTCAGTGGCCGAATCCGAACGGTTCGAGTTCCGCTGGTTCGGCAAAGCGAACGCCAAGCGCAATGCCTTCACGCCAACCATGGCCTCACTGGAATACGACCCCGACCGTTCCGTCAATCCCGAACTCGCCAACGGCAACGCAATCATCGAAGGCGAGAACCTCGAAGTGTTAAAATGCCTGCTTGCCCCCTATCGCAATCGAATCAAGTGCATCTACATCGACCCTCCCTATAATACCGGCAATGATTTCGTCTACTCCGACACATGGAAAGAAGACAAGAATAGCTACTGGGAGCACATCGGGGTAACATCCGACGGCGTCAAGGTTGATACCAATACTCGATCAGACGGACGCTTCCATTCCAACTGGCTGAATATGATGTATCCGCGGTTGCTTATGGCGCGACAACTCCTCAGAGACGATGGCGTGATCTTTATCTCGATAGACGACAATGAATTGCACCATTTGCGTAAGCTCTGCGACGAGGTTTTCGGAGCGGAGTTTTTCGTTGCACAATTTACTTGGCATTGCCGACAGTTCACCGATGCGCGTTCTCTCCGTCATTTGTCAACGGATCATGAGTATGTTCTTTGCTATGCCAGAAGCGAGGACTTCGCATTTCGAGGAAATCCAAGAGACGAGTCGAAGTTCGCCAATCCCGACAACGACCCACGCGGACCATGGATGAGTAGAAGCATGCTTGGACTTGCAACACGTGACCAACGGCCAAACCTTCACTATCCCATTACGGACCCCGAATCCGGCAACGTATTTCGACCACCAGAAGCCACTGGCTGGAGGTACGCCAAAGAACGAATGCAGCAACTTATTGAAAATCATGCCATTCTCTTTCCATGCACCCCAGATGGTCGTCCGCGCGAAAAAAAGTTTCGCGCTGATTTGGGAGATGCATTTACATCGTTCCCCTCCATCATTGAGGATATCTACACCTCACATGGAACAGCGGAGATTCGCGACCTTTTCGACGCCCAAGTATTCGATTTCGCGAAGCCGTCGCAGCTCATTCGCGTTCTTTGCGAGCAGGCATCGTCAGAAGATGACATCATCCTGGACTTCTTTGCTGGGTCTGGCCCTTCGGGGCAAGCCGTTTGGGAACTCAATGCAAGAGATGGCGGCCACCGTAAGTTTATACTGATTCAGCTTCCTGAAGCCTTACCGTCAGAATCAGAGGCATACAAGACGGGCTTTCGCCGGATTTCTGATATTACCATTGAGCGAATCAAGAGAGTAGCGGAACGACTTAATGATGATGCTCCGAAGATATTGAACGAAGCACAGAATGATCTGCCGGGAGTAAAAGGAGCTTCTCCGACATCGTACAGGCCCGGCTTCAAGGTCTATCGCCTTGCCAAGTCGCGCTTCCCTCGCATCGAGTTTCAACCCGACCCCGAAAAGTCCGAAGAAGAGAACCTTGCCGCTTTGGAAGCCTATATTCGGGAGAAAGAGGCGGCATTCCTGATGACATTCGATCGCGAGGAGATTCTGCAAGAGGTCTTGCTCAAGAACGGTTTCATGCTCGATGTCCAGACGGAACCGCTTGCCGACTTCAAGGAGAATGCCGTCTTCCGCGCATGGGATTCCCAGAAGTCAGCCACCGTTTGCCTCGACTACGACCTGAAAGAACAAACCGTCGCCAAGCTCAAAGGCATGGAAGGCATCTTCATCTGTCTGGAGCAAGCCCTCGACACCACGAAAAAATGGAACCTCCGCGCCGAACTCGGGGAAAGACTGGTGGCGTTTTGATCTACAATGGAGAATATAGTGATTTGAAGTAGGAGTAAACCCCATGATAGCATTCGAAGCAGCATTAAAGGTATTACAAAAGGAAAATAAACCACTCAACTATCGTGAGATCACGAAACGTATTATTGCTGACAACCTTTGGCAATGTGACGGAATGAGACCTGAAGCAACGATCAATGCCCAGCTTGCCATGAATATCAAGAAGTACGGCAAAGCAGCCCTCTTCCTATTCGAGGTGGGGAAGGAAAATGGCGAAGCTCTGGAGGTGAGCGATGCCTGAGACGATCAAGGTCAAACCGTCCGACATGCAGTTCGACGAGCTGATGCTCAAGGTTCGCAATGGGCAGATCAGAATACCGGATTTCCAGCGCGAATTCGTGTGGGAGCGCACCCAGATAATCAGCCTTCTTGATAGCGTCTACCAGCATTTTCCTATCGGGTCGTTCCTGTTCTGGCAGACAGAAGACGAGATTCAGGCATACCGCAGAATTGGGGAAATCGACTTGCGGCACGACCGCGGGCGATCCGTACAGTACGTCCTGGACGGGCAGCAGCGCATCACGTCGCTATTTGCAGCGCTTGAGCAGGCAAAGATCACACACCGTTTGAGTGGGAAGAAGGTCACCAAACATCTGCAGATCTTCTTTGACCTCGACGACGAGCAGTTCGTGGCTGATCCCTTCTCCAATGACCACGAGAAGGATGTCGGGAAATATGTAGGGCTTCCGCAGATCACGAGCACCGACGACTACCTCGCGGTTCTTGTAAAGCTGCTTCAGTTCATTCGAACGGGGGGCGTTACAAGCGACGATATTATTGAGTGGTTGATGTCTGAGATGAATGTGGGAAAAGGTCGTGCCCGTCACCTGAAGAGGCTCTTTCGGGCAATGGACCTCTACACAATCAAGCATGATGTATGTGAACCGACCGAGGCGGGAAATGATCTGGCCGAAAATGGTTCGGCTCGCCCAGTTGTTCGGGGCTTGATCAACGCAATGGAATATTTCGACAAGATTCTGCCGAAGCTCGTACAGGATGGCGCAGGCACCGAAGATGCTCTACTGGCATTTCTGGCTGAGGAACATAAAGAAGACGTGAAGCGCTACAAGATCCGTTGCCGTCTCAAGTGGCTTGCCGGCTTGGGCCTTGGTACTTTTGGGAAGAGGAAACTGACACTCTCGACGGATGGCAGAGCGACAATTGATGCGGTACTGCGAGAGATTGAGATTCGAGAGAGGGACTTTCAGGAGCAAGAGCAAGACAAGCAGAGGCGCTATTTTTCCGTCCGTCAGATTACGGATGTGGGTAAAATGTTTGAAGCCGCGACAGACCTGGGGCAATCCCGTAGAGAGGCACTGCACAAGGTGTATCAGCGTTTCACAAGCTATCCGTTTTCGATTATCGACGTTTTCGACCAGCCAATCGAGACGGCATGCGAGATTTTCGAGCGCATCAACAACTCGGGCAAGATCCTTAATGTCGTCGATCTGATGGTTGCGAAGTCCTGGTCTCCCACATTCAACATGCGAGACCGACTCGTGATGTTCCGGGATGAACTGAAGAAGGAGCATTTCGACGATATCCCGGATATAACGATTCTCCAGTGTGTTGCCGCGGTCATCCAGGAGGCGGTTCAGCGCAAAGACATCCTGAGTATCAAAAAGGGAAAGATTGAGGATTCCTGGGAATCCGTTCTGGAGAGTATGAGGCTTGCATTAGATTTCTTAAGAAGCAACCTTCGGATTTCTCACGCGAAGATCCTCCCGTACAACTCAATTGTCGTGCCACTCACGTTTTTTTTCCATTTGTCAGCCTCAAAAAACCAGACTGCTGAAGTGCGGCATACGCTCGTGAAATGGTTCTGGAAGGCTTCGGTCAGCAATCGCTACGACTCCGCGAGCGAAACCAAGATAGGCGACGATATCGCCGAAATGAAAAAACTGGCAGCCGGTAAGGAACCTACCTTTAACTACGTAGCCCCGCCGCTATCGGCCGATCGTATCGCCGAGCAGCGGCTCAATCTCAACAGTGCTTTCTGTAAGATCATCCTTTGTGTTCTCAACTATCGCCGACCGAAGGAACTGAAAGACAGTTCTCCGGTCTTGCTGACTAGTTTTTCGAAGTTCAATGCGGCGGAATTGCATCACATCTTCCCGCGGGCGTATCTCAAACGGCATGACAAGGAGCACTATCCCGATCGCGACAGTATGGCTAACATTGCCCTCGCACGTGCGTCCGCGAACAAAGAGTACTCGAGCAAGGCTCCCTCACGCTACCTTGTGGATTGTGGCAATCCCCAGCTGGATGCTGTTCTGATGTCCCACTTTATCGACGACAAAGACGCTGCGGGACTGTTGGAGGATGATTTCGAAAGCTTTGTGCAATACCGGGCAGAGCGTATCCTTGATCAAATGCGCCAGTTGACGGGTGGCATGGCCGAGGTTGAGGCTGATTTCAAGGGTAACGAGGCAAAGGCCATCGAAAAGTTTGAACTCCGTATGCGTTCGCTTTTGGACACCACGCTTCGAACGGTCAACGCAGACTACTGGCACGCCACAGGATCGCCCGAGTTCCGACAGGCAATCGAAGACCGCATAACTGCCTGGTTGAAGGCCAATCCTGGGCGCAAGCGCGATGAGGCGCGCGAAGTCGATTTCTGTCAGATTCTTGAATATCTGAAGGTCGCCAAGGGGAACTGGAAAACCGTCGAACCGCTCTTCAAGTCCCGGTCAGATCTTGAAATGCACTTAAAGAATGTCAGTAATTTCCGGAACGCACTCATGCATAACCGGGAGATTGACCTTGCGACTCGGCAACTAGCCCTTGGATCGCTGAGTTGGTTTGACGAGGTGTTTAGGGCAGCGGGCTTATGAGTCCCGCAGAACACCGGCTGCCTGCGACGCTTACCAATTTCCAGCGAAAGATGTACGTCCACCTCATCGACTGGAAGCTAGCCCGTGTTCCGCAGCTAGGCGATTAAAATTCGTTATTTCTTAGGGAATTGTGGTTCAAAGGCTCCATATTCTGCACTACATTTGCGATGATTTTCGGGCGTCCCGGCAGTAAGAGGCCAAAACGCTCCAGAAGCATGGCAACGGGCTTTTCCGGCTGACTTACCACGCGTAGGCGCAGATCGACGCCAACTTGGGTTGGTAGGACGACATCCATGCTCCGGATCGTGGCCATGCGCTCAAGTAAGGGGCGCGGGGCCGTTCCCAGGCCGGCAGCTTTCATTCCACTGTTCAAGCGTGCGCTACATGACCAGAGCCAGGAAGTAGACCATGATATGGGCCTGCGCCCTTTTTTCCGTTCGATGAAAAATGGGCCGGATGGCCAGATCGCTCTTGCAGATACGGAAAGAGAACTCGACCTGTGTCAGCCCGATGTAGGTGGACCTACCTGCATTCGACACAGCAAGCACTTGTCCGGCATACATTTGCACCAATATTTAGTTCCGATATGGCTCTTACAGCAAAAAAATAGACATCTAATTTAGCTGTAACTCATTTCATCCTCGCGCACGTAGCAGGTGCCCGGATCTGCGTCAGGGATATCGTCATAAAGAAAACGCCTTCGCTGGACAAAGCTGGTGGCTATGTTCTCAACAAACGGTCGATCTCCAATGGCAAGTGCCTCTGTCCAGACCGGTTCACGCAACAGTGAGCGATGCTCT